>CAZWSU010000066.1:0-62956 GCA_964636755.1 uncultured Desulfurococcaceae archaeon | reverse complement strand
TGGTGCTATTGAGTCTATTTCGTCTATGAATATTATTGCTGGAGCGTTCTTCCTAGCTTCCTCGAAAATCTCCCTCAACCTCTGCTCAGACTCACCATAATACTTACTCATAATCTCAGGACCATTAATAGCTATGAAGTAAGCGTCAGCCTCGGTTGCTACGGCCTTAGCGAGTAAGGTCTTGCCGCAGCCGGGAGGGCCGTAGAGCAAGACGCCCTTGGGGGGCTCGATACCTAGCTTCCTGAAGAGCTCGGGGTGCTTGAGAGGCAACTCTATCAATTCCCTAACCCTCTCTACCACCTCCTTCATTCCCCCCACGTCTTCGTAGGTGACGCGCATCATCCTGAGAGTCTGTGCAGGCTTATTGATCAGAACCAGCCTGGTTGACTCATCAATTATTACCGGGCCTGCAGGCCTGGTGGATATGACTTGCAGGAATATTACTGAACCCAATAGCTGGAAAGGTACTAGATCCCCCTCAATGACAGCGTAATTAAGTAATCTCCTCTTAATCATCTTAAGCGTTGACTCACCGCCGCTTATTTGATTAGAAGAATCTGTTAGAGCTAGCTTAACAGAAGTTGCTGGCTTAACCTCAACACGCCTGATGATAACCCTATCACCTATGCTTACCCCTGCGTTCTTCCTTATGACCCCGTCCATCCTCACCACGTCCTTCTCCTCGTCCTCCGGTAGTGCCGGCCACGCGATAGCTACCGTGTTCCTCCTACCTATTATCTCTATAACGTCACCTTCCTCAGCACCGATAGAATCCAAGATTTTTGTGGGTACTCTGACCTTACCTCTGAATGCGTCGTTCTTACTTATTTCAGCGACCCTCACCATGACTTCCTTGCTCTTACTGTACATCATCCACCCTCACAACACTATACCTTACAGCGCTTATAATGTGTGCGAGCACCGTATTACGAGCCCAGTGTTTAAGTCTTGAGTAGCTCCTCAAGAGTGTTCACGACCTCAGTATTAAAAGCAAAAACAATAATACGGTGTTTGGTTCATAGAGCGTCCGTTCTAGTAACGAAGTCTACGTCGACGGATGATACCCCGCTTAACTCAGTGAGACTCCTCTCTAGTTCGTCAGTACCCCCCTCAAAGTTCTCTGGCATCGCGATGTAGAGTCTTAGGGCGTAGAGCCCGAACGCCACGTACTCCTTCTCGTACCTTAAGATCTCGTAGTACGATGGTAGCTTAGACTTAATATCGCTTATCAACTTATCCAGGTCTACTTCATCACTTTCAGGATTTACTCGCAGCGATACTATTACCTTGCCCAACCAACCCACCTCATCACGGGCCCTCAAACCAGCAGTTAGGGCATTTATACGGGTTTGAGAGCTCCCTACACTTACTACATCTCCAAATAACTACCACGCCGCAGTTAGGGCACACGAACTTAGTGGCTTTCTCGTTGGGGGATATCAGCTTGCCGCAACTACTACAAGTAGGTGGCGTTGCAGCCTCCACTATCACAGGCCCTCTACTCCTAAACTCGCTTACTTGAGCCATCACGTAACACCTAGAAAGAAACATTAGTGAGCTTAAAAAGATTAAGGACTTAAATAATTCTCACGAAGTAGTCTCATGAAGTTCTGTGCGTCATCCCTCATGTAAACGTTGTTGAACATGACGTAGACTTCTTTAACGCTCCCCAAAACCCCTATCAGGTTCTTGAGCTTCAGTAAGTCTTCCGCGGTATATTTATACCCGTAATTTACCTCACGAGGCCCTATACCGTGTAATCTAAAGTAGTAGCTATTAGTTCTCGTTTCTGGCGGGAACCATCTGAAGGGGTCGGTCACGTGTGTTACTACCTCATAATTTTCGAGGATTTTCCTTAGTTCCTCTGCGTGGTTATGCCAATCCCCCCTCAATTCTAAGCCTATCCTGAAATCTCTCTCACGTGTTATGTCCAGGAAGTTCTTGAGGTTCCTTAAGTTCTCCGAGCTGTAGGTAAATGAAGGCGGCATCTGAAGTATCACGTACGTAGCTCCCAAAGCTTTAGCAGATTTCCTCACCAACTCCCACGCGTCAAGATTCTCTTTAGTCGGTTTTAGGTAGCCGTAATTACTTTTTACCTCATCAGGCGGCTTAAACCTAGACTTACGCCATGTGGGGGAGTCGGGAGGGTGTGTTATGGCTTGCCAAGCCTTCATAGTGAAGATGAAGTTCTCAGGCGCTTCCTCACGCAACCTCCTCAGTTTCTCAGGGTTCGGCGGGTTATAGAAAGTGTCTTGTAGTTCCACGGCTTTGAATGCGGTATAGTATTCTTTTCTTGAGGTGGGGAAACCGCAGCAACCCACTATTATTTCAGCCACGCTTTCACTCCTCCACGACCTTGACTGAGAAGCCCTTACTCGATAAAGCCTCAACTAGTCTCTCCCCTGCTGTTGAGTCAGCCACGCTTACGGAGACCAAGCATTTACTTGGATTAGGGATGCAGTTAATTATCTTTAACTCACTCCCGCTCTCGACTATCAAGTTAACTAACTCACTCACTTTCTCAGGGCTCTCGAGCTGTACCTCGAGGTTCATTAGGTACTCGCCGGATGATGTTATGGGTCTTATTACCAGTTCTCTCCTCACTTGATCCACTATCAACTCAACTGAGGAAAATTCCTCAATACCTAACTCCCTCCTGATGTAGAGAGGTAATGTGATCCGGCCCTTCCCATCAACCCTAACGACTGTGCGAAAAGAGTTTATGGCTAACCACCCCAAGTATTAATGAGGGTCGAGCACATTTAAGGATGCACATGTTCACTACTTCGTGAATCAGTAATGCGTTATCACATCACTACTCAGTCCGTGGTCCGCTCCTCATCAACATATAAATCGCTTTATTCCTTAAAACCTTAACTAAACTCAAGTACTTCTACCTTATACCACGAGGTCCTATCTTTAAGGATGACCTCAAACTCTTTCGCGTCCCCCTCAACGGATATGTAATAGAAGTGGTCAACCACCTCACTCTTGCTAAACTCAAGGATCCTATGTTTCTTCTCAAGCTCCTTAAGTAATTCCTTAACGAAGGACTCATCGTATGCGGTAAGAAATATGTTAGTTTTCACGTACCCTTTCAAGCCGGCCTTACTCAAAGCACCCACCCAACCTAATTCCGCTAAAGCCGTAAATAAAGACTTTAACATACTTACTGACGGCCTCGTCATTTAAGGCGGGGTTCCGCACCTCCCGAAACCCCCATCATTTTCCGGCGTTCCTCACAGGTGTGGTATTGCGGGATCAGGTTCTGCCGCCGGCTCCGGAGGCGTGGGCAATGAGCCCGCTAGACTAACCCAAACTAAACATCAATTTACGACATTCTTAAGGCTTGGAGAAATCGTTTAAAAGTCTTTCCGCAGAATATATCATGGGGATAAACCCCTATGAGCAAGAAGGAAGGGAAGAAAAAGGAGGAAAAGAAGAAAGCTAAGAAATGTTGATTGTTTTTAAGTATTTACGATGATCTTAACGTGAAAAACGCATTTTCTTTTTAACCCTCAGGTTTGGAGTTCAGCCGAGTCTCTCTTTCAGGAGTTCCTTGATTTTCTCCGGGTCTTTGAGGACTTTATGAGGTTCTAGTTCCGGTACTTCCGGGATGTAGCCTTTCTTCCAAGTGCCTTTAATCATGGCGTCCAGTATTTTAGCGCTGAGAAGGGCTACCTCAGGGTCGTTTAGGTTGTGATCAACCACTATTAGATCTATGTTTGGTTTTGAGAGGTCTAGATGCTCTAGTAGGGCCTTCAGTAGTTGGAGGTCTGCCGCCGGGTCATGCCATGGCTTGGAGGTCTTCTCGAACACTACCTCGCCATTCTTGAACACCATTTTCTGGCAGTAAGCTCCGGGAGGGGCGTTCTTCGGTTTTGCGTTGGGGTCGTTATCTATTATGCTGAAGCCTCTGAGCGGGAAGATCACGGCTGTAGGACCTACTGCTGCATTAAGTCTCTCAGCCATTAACTTACCTGTAGCGTAGAGTTCCTCAGCTGTTGCTCTAATTAAGGTGACTAACCCCCTACTGTGTTCGTAGACGCATCTTTCACGGAATTTCTCTGGGACCGTCGCAGGACCCCAGAAGTTTATCATGTCGAGAGCTCCCGGTAGGATCACCTGTGGCACCCCCTTAAGTCCTGCCGCGGTCAGCCTTAACTTGCCTCCGAAGCTGGCGCTGAGAGCTCCTCCAGCAACCTCGTCCACAAGCTCGTGTGTGGTTAGGTCTAGAACTCCCGCAGCTAGTCCTGCCTCCACTAATCTCTCCATGGTGTACCCGCCTGTCCTCCCAAGAGCGTGGAACGGTATTACGTCGTAGCCTTCCTTAGTCAGGTAGTCTTTAGCTACTATGAGGTGCGGGGTTGTGTTACCGAATTGTGTGGAGAGTATTGTCGGGCGTTTCTCGACGGTGTAGGGGGTTGGTGAGGCTGCGGCGACCGCCGCGGCAGCTACTCTGTTAAGTACTTCAGCTTCTATAGCGTTAACTCTCTCGCCGCCGGCTAGGTCTGAGATAGACCAGACGGGCGTTATGTCTGCTCCGGCTATGATGGGGCCAGCCTCAGTTATGACCGTGGTTAAGGCGAACTTAGGTAGGAACATAGGTAGTTCCCGCATTACTGAGACTACTAGGGAGAAGCCTGTGGATCCTCCGAGGCCTATGGCCCCGTCTAGCTCCCCTCTTGCTAGGAATTCCTTGAGTATCTTGATGGCTCCTCGAGCCATGACTTCCTGAGCTTTCGCTCTGTCGAGTCTGCTCACGTAGTCCATGGTGGTGTCTGCGGCTCTAGCAATCTCCTCGTTGCTTATGTCTGGCTTGCCTAGCTTAGGGGTGTATTTACGCATTGATAGGTCTACCAGTAATCCCCTACCGCCGTGTGCTTCCACCCTCTCCTTCAGGTAGTAGCCCTCACACTCTTTAGTGTCTAGGGTTACTAGGATTGCTATCGTGGGTTTCTTAACCATTTTACGAGACCCCTAAGTTCTTATACGTACTGCTTTGAAGGCTCTTATCTGCTCCGCCACTGCTTTCTCCGTAGGCAACCTCTCGAATGTTGTGGCTCCGAAGAATCCGTGAACCCCCTTAACTCTCTCAGCTACGTATTTCCAGTCTTCAAGGTCTGCTACGGGCCCTCCGTGGATCAGGACTAGCACGTCGGGTTTCTGACTCCTCGCTAGCTCAGACCACTCCTGTGTTTTCTTAGTTGCTTCTTCTAGGGAGATCGTGGTTCTAGCTCCTACGGTGCCCTTAGCTGTTAAGCCGAAGTGCAGGACTAGGACGTCAGCACCGGCCTTCAGCATGTCGATGAGGTTTTCCTCGTCGAACACGTACGGGGTTGTGAGCATGTCAAGTTCGTGAGCTATCCTAACCGCCTCAACCTCCTTGTCGTAACCCATCCCAGTCTCTTCTAAGTTCCTCCTGAACAGCGAGTTCTTATCTATGAGCCCCACTGTCGGGAAGTTCTGGATTCCTGAGAACCCCATCTCCTTAAGTTCCTGGAGGAACTTCCTCATCCTGTACCCTTGGTAGAACGGGTGTGTGCCTGTCACCCCGGCTAGGACAGGCGTGTACTTAACCACACTAAGTACTTCAGGAGCTAACTCTAGGAGGACTTGATGCGCGTCACCGTAAGGCATGAGACCCGCTAAGGAGCCGAAGCCAGCCATCCTATACCTTCCCGAATTATATATTATGATTAAGTCAGCACCAGCTAACTCAGCTACCTTAGCTATTATGCCTACCCCGGCACCAACACCTATTATCGGCTCCCCCCTAGCTACCTTACTATGCATTTCTTCTAGAATCTTCTTTCTAGGGATATATTCGACCAAAATTAACACCGCGTTTAGTTATCGTTTTCGTAAAATATAAATCTATTTGATGAGGTCGTTGAGGCTTTCTTGGTTATGTTTTGCTCTCCGGGGTTTGCGAGTTATTTTGTTAGGATTCTTAACTTGATGTATTGATTGATGTACTGTTTTCTGTGTTAAACAATAAAATCCCTTCCAGCGTGTTTTATGATGTGGTGTTATTTATGGGGGATGAGGAGGTATATTATGAGTTATATGGTGAGTACGTGTCATTGAGGGAGTTCGGGGTAGCTACCTTGATCTCCACGATCTTAGCTTTAGCGTTCTACTTCGTGAGCCCACACATAGCTAGCTTGGTTGGCGTGCCGGCGACAGGACTCTCCATCACTCTAGGTGCTGTGGGGGCTTCAGTAGGGTTCGCGGTAAGCGTGTTCTTCACCAAGGTTAAGCGCGTTATTAGGGAGGTGTGATTCATGGACCCACTCACCGTGTTGTTAGTGATCCTCCTCTCAGCTCTCTCAACAATCCTCTACATATTCATAGGCATACTGCCCGGGACGGACGAGACGGCTACCATGGCTCCAATACTCTTGACTCTCCTGCTCGTGGGTGTTGACCCACTACTCGCTCTGGTATGGTTTATTGCTAGCATAGCTGCTTTCAAGATGGCTGACAGTATCCCCGTAGCTCTAGCAGGGATTCCCGGTGGTGTTATGGCTGTTCCTCAAGTTCCCGACGCTCTCACTGCTAAGGAGGCTGGGTTGGCTGACACTATATTGAGGAAGGGGATCGCGGCGAGTGTTGTGGGTCAGTTCGTGGCTTTAGTGACTACCTTAACGATCTCCTACTACTTAATGCCCTTAGGTGATTGGTTGAGGGCTACTGACGAGGTATTACCTAACGTTAAGGTTGCTAGGTGGTTCTGGATACTCTTAATCGGTTTACTCGTGTTAGCTCTCACGTCTAGGAATAAGGGTCTTGCGTTACTCTCAATACCTGCATTCGCTCTAGGTATTCAGGGTCTCAGAGCTGTTTACGGGAAGTCTGTCTACATAAGCTTCTTCCTAGGGATAACGATAGGCCCCATGATGTTCGAGCTACTCTCAATGCTTCACGCAGAACTCAAGAAAACGTATGAGAGGAGAGGTCTTAAGGAGGTTAAGTTAGCCAGGATCGGTAAGATACCTCTAAACCCCCTCAAGATACTTACGAGGGAGGAGGCAGCTCAAAGCACTCTATGGTCCGCTATAACATCAATCCTGGCGACAGTCATGTCCCCCGTAGGACTAACGATACTCATAGGAGACCTACTCAGGGAGAGTAAGAAAGATAAGGTGAGAGGCTCCATACTAGCCTACACTGTTAGAGACGCGGTTAAGAACGCCACCTACATCGGCGGCACCATAATACCTTTGCTGGTGATCGGGCAGCCGACAGGACCCATGGCAGCCGGCCCCGCAATGCCTTTCTTCCAGAAACTAGAAAACCTCGGTATGAGCGCTAGGGATTACCTAGTAACAAACTACGACTACCTCACCATAGCTCTCTCCCTAGTAGGTGCCTCACTAATAGCTTTCCTCATAGCATACCCAATACTAGTGAGGTACTCCAGGAAGATAACGCTAGCAGTTTTCAGGAGGGTGCCCGCGGAAGCACTCTACGGACTATTCATAGCCATAGTAATAATGCTCTCCTACTACGACGCCAGAATAACGGGTGTTTTCGGAACCCTCATAATCAGCATAGTATCGGGAGCGTTATGGAAGCTGGGCGTATCATTAGGAGTACTCTTCATGACCTTAGTAGCAGCGCCAACCCTGGTAGCGATGCTTATGGGGCTACCCATATAGGGAGGAAACCTTCCCCACACGTAAACCCTTTTTAGAAAACCTATAATGTTGGGTCCTCATTCTACATATGTAGAACGATATTCTACAGTTGGAGAAACGCGCGCATTTCTCCAAGCTGAGAAGCTGGGGCGTGGGCAGTGAGTAATTAGTGTATCAACTCGTTGATCATCTAGTGTGGTTGGTGATCCTCGTTCTTAAGTATCTTAATAGGGGGGTTTCCGAGGGCTTTGACTTAGGTCTTTCGATCTCAACACGGTGTTGTTTTGTTATTCCATTCTATACTTCGAGAATTCTCTAAGTAGGTAATGAGCCGGGGAGTTAACTACACCGCAGTAAAGTTAAGTGCATGTTAACTACACCGAAAACAACCCTCGAAACCAAAACCTCAAACAAGAGAACTCGGAAAATAGGTTTGTAGGTCTATCCACCGCCTGGAGCTGGCAAAGCACCCTGCCCTCGCGCGGGTTAAGTCTTCCAGGCTAGCGACACTTATTTGTTGTGGGCTCCTAATTTATCGGGGGTTGGGGGTTGGACTGGTTTATATATGTGATAGTAGTGTTCTACGTTGCTTTCTTTGCTTCACTGTTAGCGTATCGTGTGAGTATCTCTAGATCCGCGTTAAGAGTTAAGAGCTTTACAACACTTCATGATGACGGCATCTCACTGAATAAGCCCGTGCAGGTTGAGCTAGGTTTTTTGAGAGCTCGAGGCTACTACAGCAGAGGCTATCACGTCACCGCGGAATTCACGAGCACTGGTAGCGCTTTCGTGAGTAAGATTCGTTACGAGGACTTATGTAGTGACGCGTACTTACTAGCAGTGGATGAGCGGGGTATTGGCTACCTAATAGCACCAGCAGCTAAGATTAACTCACGTGTTGGAAGAAACGTGATCATCGCGTGTCTAGACCCGTCAAAAACCCCGAAACTAAGTAAGACACTTGAGATCGCCGAGCCTCAAACCCTCGTGAAGTCTGAGATAAGGATGACTGACGGTAGGTACTTAATCAAGGCTTCATGGACCGTTAGCGGTCTCAAGCAGTGGAGGGTCGTGTACGACGAGAAGAAAGGAGTGCACACGATAATCTCAGAACCTGACACGAGGAGTAAGGCGAGGAACGCTGTGGTTAAGCTGTGTGTCAAGCCTCAGACACCCCTCGCAGGAGAGTTCTGCGTAAACGCCCTCAAAATCGAGAAACCAGGTGATGAGGCGGTGAGGGAGTTAGAAGGACTTAAAGAAAGGAAAATAATCATAGAACACCTAAACAACATAAACTTAAGAAAGCTGAGTGAACACTTAGGAATCACTAACTACCCACACATCTCAGGATACGCACGGGAATCAATTAAAGCGAAGCTAATCCTCAACATACCTCTAGCAAGAGATTTGGTAAGGGAAGAAGACCTTTAATTACTCAGGGAACGTAATGTCCGGTGCTCTCTCGTGGTGGAGGAATTAATCCCTATCGGCGAATCCGTCCTATGTAGTGGTAGGAGGGTTACACTCATTCAGAAGACTTACTTACATTCGGGCAGAACCGTGTTAAGAGATGTGGTCAGGTTTGGTGAGGCAGTAGCTATACTGCCAGTCAAAGATGACGGTAGCGTGGTCTTAGTAAATCAATTCAGGGTTCCCGTTAATGACTGGGTTCTGGAAGTCCCTGCAGGCAGGGTTGAGTTAGGGGAAGACGTGGTCAGCGCCGCGAGGAGGGAGTTGAGGGAGGAGGTGGGGTATGAGGCCAGCGAGCTAATTAAGGTTGCCTCGATTTACACAGCGCCCGGCTACAGCGACGAAGTACTGCACATCCTCATAGCTAGAAAACTAAGGTTCGTTGGCGCGTCACCAGAACCCGGCGAGATCGTGAGAACTGTTGAGTTAAGTGTTGACGAAGCACTTAAGACCTTGCTTAAGTCTAAGCACGTAGACGCTAAAACATTGCTAACAATCCTATTATTTAAGATGTTGATGTCGAAGAACACATAACTTAATTTATTGTTAACGTGAAGTTATTTGAGGTGGGGTGTTGCTTAGTGACTCGCTTCGAGGAATATAATTACCTCCTAGAAAGGTCTAGGAAATTTCTTGAGACCGCGGAAATGCAGTTTGAGAGAGGTTTCCATGACCTAGCTGTTTTCAGTCTTGAGCAAGCTCTCCAGCTCTACTTGAAGGCATGCCTCCTCAAGCTCGGAGTCGATTACCCAAGGACACACAGCGTTAGGAAACTTCTCGAACTCGCTTACAAGCTCACAAGCGCTGAAGAAATTAAGAGAATTCTCGTAGACTACGCTGTCGAGCTCGGCTCGCTTGAGGACGCGTACATCACGTCCAGATATGTCGCGAGAGAGTATAGCGAGGAGGAAGCTAGGAGACTACGTCAAGTCGTCATGAGGTTGATGGATATTGTGGGAGGAGTTGTTAATAGAGGAAGCTGAGGAGAGAAAGAAGGTATTCAAGAACCTTAAGACATACATTAAGAAAATAGTAGAAGTAACGAGAAAACTTGACCCAAGCGCCGAGATCTACTTATTCGGGAGTGTCGCGGAAGGAAAACACTTCCTATCAAGCGATGTAGACATCCTAGTAGTAACGAATACGCACCCGGGCAGAGTCCTAGCTGAGTTGTGGCTAGCCGGGATCAAAGAACCATTCGAAATACATGTCGTAACGAGAAACATGCTAGAAACTTATGAGAAGAAATCGAAGCTAATCAGGGTGGACGGGGAATTATATTGAAGATCCCCAACCTAAGGCACATCTTAAAATAATCCCGAACATGATCTAGACCTCATCACCAAGATCCCGCTAGAAATCACATAACGTGGTTCCTACTCTCCTCTACATCCCCATCCTAAAGAGGGGCTTTCACTTGAAAAAGCTTATAAGCTCTGAAAAGGATTTCTTCTTGGTGTGACACGTGTCAAATATTGAAGAAAGGAAAGTAGAGCTTGTTAAGAACTTAATCAGGAAACTTCATGAGGGTGTTAAGCCCGAGGAGCTGAGTAAGGAGTTTAGCGATATCTTGAAGCAAGTATCTCCTTTCGAGATAGCTTTGATTGAGCAACAGCTAGTTAAGGAAGGTCTGGGTGTGAGTGAGATTCTTAAGCTTTGTGACCTACATGTTCAGCTTTTCAGAGAGTACCTAGCTTCTAGAGAGTTAAGGGGTGTTCCTGAAGGGCACCCGCTCGATCTCCTGCTTAAGGAAAATGAGTTGATTCTTAAGTGGGGTGAGGTTCTCGGGGTTTACGCGAGCGCTATTCTTAGGTCTGAGGGTGAGGATCTTAAAGACGCTTTCCAGCAGTTGCTGAGGGTGCTAGAGAGCTTAAGGAACGTGAGATTGCATTACAGGAAGGTGCAGATGCTGATATTCCCTTACCTAGAGAGGAGGGGGATCGTGGCAGTGCCCAGAGTCTTGTGGGGGCGTGAAGACCAGGTAATTCAAAAAATAAGAGAGCTCAGAGCGCTTACTGAAAAAGCTCAAGGTGATGAGAAATTAATTAAGGAGGTAGCGAGCAAGGCTGTAGAGATTTCCAGAGAGATTAGTGAGTTGGTGTTTAGGGAGAACAAGATATTGTTCCCGGCTGTCTGGGTCTTATTCACTGAGGGTGAGTGGGCAGCTATAGGAGAGATAGGTAGGGATATCGGTTACTTAGTGCCTGTCAGCGTGGAGTGGAAGCCTGCTGCAAAGCCTTTAATGCCTTACGAGATAACCCCCGCAGTAACTAAGGAGCAGGCTGAGGCGTTACCACCGGAGTTCAGGGAGTTAGCTCTTAAGAAGCTTGAGGCAGATACCTACGAGGTTAGGAAGGAAGGAGATATAGAACTCAGCACGGGCTTCTTAAGCAAGGAGGAGGTAGAAGCTATTTTCGAGTCCTTACCTCTAGAACTAACCTACGCTGACGAAAACGATAGGGTGAGGTTCTACACCAAGAGCAAGTTTTCTAAGGGGTTCGTAAGGACTAAGACGATAATAGGTCGTAGACTGCTTTTCTGCCACCCGCCAAGACTTGAGGGCATGGTTAAAGTCAACGTTGAGAGACTCAAGAAAGGTGAGGAGTTCAGGGAGTACTGGACTAAACAAGGTGATAGGATAATTAGGGTGCTCGTAGTGGCTGTCAGGGATGGGGAAGGGAAATACCTAGGTACCCTTGAGGTTGTTGAGGACCTAACTGAAGTTATTAAGAATCCTGAGGAGATAATAAAGAAGGTGATGGTACTTTAAATGTCTTCGGTTTTTGAGTTAGGGTATAGGTACTTAATCCCGTCGCTGAAGAGGAGGCTAGCAGAGCTAATGAGTAGCGAGTTTAAGATGAGTGAGGTGGAGATCGCTAAGAAACTAAAGATAACCCCGTCAGCGGTGTCCAGATACCTGAGTCGTGAGAGGGGGGTAGCCGTGGAAGTAAATAGATTCCCAGACATAGATGGTGAGGTCATGGCGCTAGCCAGGGATCTAGCAACCCAAGACCTAGACTGGCTGACTATAGAGACTAGGCTCCTCAAGATATCCTTGCTAGCTATGAGTAGAAAATACTTATGTGAGTTTCACCACAAGCTCCAACCGATAATAGATCCTGCGAGATGTAGGATATGTCCCGAACTTTTCTCAACTCAATTTATAAAAACTTAATTCATGAAAGTTTTTTGATCTGGTAGGGCTGGGCTCATCTTTGTTTAGTAAGTAACTTAATGAATTCTCTCATCCAGTAAGGTAGGTCTGGTGGTATTCTCGCGGTCACGAAGTTCTTATCTACAACGACCGGTTGATCAACCCATTCACCACCTGATGCCCTAACATCGTCGGCTATCCCCACATAGCTAGTAAGCCTTAACCCTCTAGTAACTCCTGCCGATATCAGTAGTTGGGGGCCGTGGCATATGGCCGCGATAGGCTTCCCCGCATCAGCGAAGTGCTTCACTATCCTAATTGCTTCCTCCCTAGCTGAAGCCCTAATCCTCTCAGGTCCTCTACCACCAGGAATTACTAGAGCCACGTATTCCTCAGGATTCACCTTGCTTAAAGCCACGGCGCTCACAACGTAGCCGTGCTTACCCTCAACCCTACCCTCAGAAGGAGCTGCTATGATTACCTCAAAACCTTCCTCGATGAGCCTATAATAGGGGTATAAAACCTCAATATCCTCGAATTCAGGACCTACTATCATTAAAACTTTATTAACCATTAAGCACACACCACACTAAATACGGTAATAACCAATAAATACTTTAACGGTTAATGATCCTCGGTTGAGCAGGGGTTGGAGGTCTTAATTAAGAGATTTCCTAAAACACCTTTAAACTTTAGGTTTTGAGATTAATAGGAAAGACCTTTTCCTAGAGGGTCTTGCTAAATAGTTTTTGTTAGATATTTTAATCGGTAATCGTTATAAACTTTTAGGTAGTTGTGCGTGCTTGATGAGGGGGAGTTTAGGAGATGGGTTGAGAGCGCTTTAAGGACTCTTGAGTCTGCTAGGGTAGATCACGCGCATGGGTTCTATAGTTGGGCCTGCTTCAAATCGCATCAAGCAGCTGAGAAAGCAGTTAAAGCCATCCTATGGGGTGTTGGGAAGCCGCGTGCGGGGCACTCATTACCAGCGCTTCTTTCAGAATTACGAGTTATCGTGGGCGAGGTTCCGGAAGATATCGTGGAGTTTTGTATGAGGTTAAACAAGTATTACGTACCGACTAGGTATCCTGACGTCTGGAGTGAGGGAATCCCCGAGGAACAGTATACTGAGAAGGAATCTCTGGAAGCTATAAGCATGGCTGAGAATGTATTGAATTGGGTGAGGAAGGTCTGGGAATTATTGAAGAGAGGATAAGGAAGCGTGAAGAATATCTTGAGAGAGCACATGGGTTCGCTGAGTGCGTGCTACGTAAGCTAAGTAATTCAACAATAATAGTTTACGGTAGTGTGGCTAGGGGGGACTATAACGAGTGGAGTGATGTAGACGTCTTAGTAATAACAGCAGAGAAAATACCTCCAAAACCTGTGGACAGGCTCGAGATTTTGCACGAGTGCGTGAAGAATAATCCTCTCATAGAGCCTGTAGTAATCACGTACCAAGAATTCATTAAGCTACTAATCAAGAAAAACCCATTAGTAATTGAGGCGATAGAAAAAGGAGTGTTTTTAGTAGATAAGTTAAGCGTATTGAAACTCGAGTTAGAAAGTCTTGAGCATGCTTAACATAACTCTAGCGTTCTCAAGCATCCAGTGATTATTATTGAAGAACACGTAGATCTTCTCAGGGTTCAGAGAGATCATCCTCCTAGCCAGTTCTTTAAGCTCCTCCTCACTATACTCATAGGCATACCATTCCTCACGACCGTGTAGTCTCAAGTATAAGTTGGAATTACTCTTAACAACCCAGGAAATAATCGGGGAGTCTACGGATACTAAAGTCAACCCTAGACCACGAGCCCACTCAACTATTTCATCAGTAAAGCAGGAAGGATGTCTGAATTCCACAGCAAGTCTTTGTTCAAGTCTTGATTTCTCGTAGAAGACTTCGATTCTCCGTAGTAACTCATTACGGCAAGAAAAGTTCGGTGGTAGCTGAAATAAGAAGAAATCGATGTTTCCTTCTAACGGTTTAAATAACTCGTGGAACCTGGACCACGTGTCTAGGGCTCTCTCACTCATCTTACTTGCGTGAGTTACGCTTTTATGAACCTTAATAGACCACCTGAGCTTACTACCTCTCCTCGACCAACCAATGACTTGATTCTTGTAGGGGAATCTATAAAAGCTTGCGTTAAGCTCCACTGCGTTAAGACCTGAGAACTTAGTGTACCACTCTAGAGTACCTCCTAAGTTCCAGTCGTAAACCCAGCCACTAGTGCCTACGAAGACCTCGGGCACGTAATCCCCAAAGAATATACGTATCCAAGCATTAACTTTTTATTATTTCATGAAACCCTTTATTATCTTAACTCCCGCCATAATGATTAGCCTACGTAATCTCGAGAGCTGCCGGACTAGTCAATCATAGATGATCTTTTAAACTGTTCCTAGGGTTACAAGAAATAAACAAAAAACGTTTAAATTCGTTACTCTTAAGAAACTATCCTCTGCTCCACCACTATCATTGTAGTAGTTCCTCGAACTTGAGGTATCTTCCTAATCTTGTTTATTATTAAGTCTCTGAGTGCCTCGTGAGTAGGAGCTTCTATCTTGACTACCACGTCATACATGCCGTAAACCTCGTAAATTTCCTTAACTCCTTCTATGTTGGCAAGAGCGTTTAGTACGTCAGCTTCAGAACCTATCTCAGTATTTATAAGAACTATAGCTACAGGCATACTAGCCCACAATATATATAATGTAATCAAAGTTAAAAAGCATTATGTTTTCAATAATTAGTTATTCGATGTTTTATGAAGGGATCAAGTCAGCACAGTATATCTTAACATTTAGCAACTTCCCATCTTCTAGGGAGAGTTTTTCTCTTAGGTTATGCCCAGAGATTATTTCTATGACGTTTGGTTTGTGTTTGCTCAGGTAAGGTCTGATTATTAGAACCCATTCTCCCGGAAGTTCAGGAATCTTACCGAACCAGTAGTAGAAGCCTCCTCTCTCAACCCCGTTAACTATGAGACTCCTTATTATTGACGGAGCACATTCCTTGATTAACTCCTCGTATGTCTTGTTTATCTCTAGATTAAGGGTTCCTGGGTACGGTTCCTCGTCGATTAACTCAGTCAAGATTATGTTGTATGGGGGCATAGCGACGTACTTAGCTCCAACACCGAAGCCCGTGATTACCTTACCTTCTACTATCACGTGCAATCTTACTCCTCACCTGCTTAGAAATTTTATCGGCGGTATATATTGGTTCTGGCAACACGTTATTCTTGAATAACTTCGGCGTAATCTCGACCACGAATCTCAAACTCACTTTATTACCTATACTCATGTACACCTTCGTAGCACCCTTCACAACTACGTAAGCTCCTAAAACCCCGTTATTCTCTAAGTACCTCTCACCATCGACAAATACCTCCCTTCCCGAGAGGATTTTCTTAGCAACGCCTATCGTGGGCTTGTCAAGAACCACACCCACGTGTGACGCTATGCCGAAAGACCTCGGGTGTGTTATGCCGTGCCCGTTAACTAGGATCAGGTCTGGGTCCGTACCCAGCAATTCGTAAGCAACGAACATAAGCGGTGCTTCCCTGAAAGCTAGGAGTCCTGGCACGTAAGGAACTGAAACCTCGTCAGAGGCTATGGCATACCTCACTAAACTCATGTCAGGGTACCTGTGTAGTGTGGCTACGGCCACTCCGGTGTTACCAACGTACGACAAGTCTAGCCCGACAACCTCGTCGATCTTGAGCGGTTCGTGCGAGGTATTAACGAGCCTAGAAAGTCTCTCCTGCAGTGCTGACGCCCTGACATGATCGAAAAAGGACATGTGAGGCCTCCTTACGTTATGAGACTCACGAATTTCTCAGTTACTTTACCAGGTCTTATAGTCACCACGTCCACACCGTCTCCTGAGAGGGCGTCTCTCTTTATAGCTGCTGAGACGGCTTCCACAGCTATCTGCGTTGCTTCATCTAAGGAGATGTCGTCCCTATACTTAGACTCTATGATACCTATGGCTATCGGCGCTCCAGAACCTATAGCCGCGTACACGTCCTCTATTAGCGACCCAAGCATGTCCATCACGTACAGGTGAGTTCCTGTCTCATCAACCCCGCCGAAAATCACTTCAGATATGTAAGGCAACCACTTATTCTGGTATAAGATGATTGAGAGTAGTCTCGCAGCCGAGTAAACACTTATAGGTCTATTATTCTCTAACTCGTATGAATGTATTAACACGTTCATGGTCCTGTTTAGTGTCTGAATATCGGAGAAGAGGCCTGCGAATGCTAAGCCAAACCTATCCTTAATAGTGAATACCTTCTTACCACCCCTGCTCATCACGAATCCGCCGTAAGACACCCTCTTCTCAGCAGCTAAAACCACACCTTCCCCAGTCTTGATGCCGACTGCCGTAGCGCCTGTACCTATCCTCTCGTACGACATACAAACACCTAATTAATTGAGTCAAACACATAATATAAGGTTTAATACGGTGTAGAGAAATGAGTGTTTAAGGTAGGGGTGCTGGCGATTAAGAGATTAGAAAACTACGAGTTGATCAAGAAAATAATCCACACAACACCGGCTGAGGAGTTGGGGGATTACGTCATCGTAGTCCTAGACAGGAAAACGATTAGCTCTTTGAAGGAGATTAAAGCCAGTGAAATCACTAAATTAATGAAGGATAGGCTGATCTTGGGGGATGCTGTGATCCCCCTCCACAGAGTGGTCGAGATTAGGAGACGTGGTGAAGTTTTGTGGAGGAGGGGTGCTTAAGTAAGGCCTTAAGGAACGTTAGGATATGGGATTACGCCGAGGTTAGGGAAGCGTTAATGAGTGTTTACTCAGAGCCCGTCACTCTAGCTAAGAAAGTAAGAAAGAAGAACTTAATGAAGTATTTGGTCAGGGTTGATAAGACTTACGAAACCCTCAATAAGGTTTTTGAAGTATTGAACGCCTTGCCTAATCCGGACACACTGAATCCTTTCTACGCCGAACTCTTAGCTATCTCAGGGATAACAGATTACAAGACCCTCTACGCAAGATTAAGGGGGTTTAAGAAAGTTATTAGAAAGTTGTGGAGGTATTACAGAATCCGCGTAAGGCTAGCTCTAACCACTGAGGAAGCTAAGAAAGATTTGAGGGAATTTATCGGTAGGTCTTTATCGGTGATTAGGAGGCTCAACAAGGATTTAAAGAAGCTTGAGGTAGCTATCAACGAGTTGAGGAAGTTACCTTGCATAGACTTCAACAACCTTAAGGTAGTTGTTTCAGGGATGCCTCAAGTGGGTAAGTCAACTCTGGTGGGTAGGATCTCATCATCAAAACCTGAGGTATCGCCCTTCCCCTTCACCACCAAAAACATTATTTCCGGTCATCTCCAAATAGATCACATGAGGGTGCAAGTCTTCGATACCCCGGGAATACTTGATAGACCAATCTCAGAGCTTAACGAAATAGAGAAGAGAGCCTTAGTAGCTATTAAGTTCCTTGCAGACGCGCTAATATACTTGATTGATCCCAGACCCTCCGGCTACTACACCATAGAACAACAGATCGATTTACTCCAAATGATTAAGACGATGTTCAGTGACAAACCCATCTTAGTAGCTATAAATAAAATAGATGAGACCTCTGAGGAGAGATTAGCTGAGGTCTCAAAGCTAGTTAAAGAGGTTTATGACGGCGAACCATACAAGATAAGCGCGCTTAAAGGGATCGGCATAGACTCTTTACTAGAGTGGATTAAGGACAGGAGTCACGAGTTTTACAAAATGAGGTCTCTTTAGGGGATGTAACGATTACAGCGACTTGAGTGTTGCGGGGGGTGAGGGTCTTAATGAGGAGGTGGGGTGTGAAGCTCAAGCTGTACTGGTGTAATAACTGTAACGTCCCTCTCAGAGAGAAAACATGCGGTAGATGCGGGGGTGAAGGCGTTGAACTACATGTGGGGGAGCCCGGGGACATAAGACCCGGCTTTCCCGGCGATTTAAGGATAATTGAGGAAGGGATTGAGAATGAATTCGGCACGCCTAAGTTAACGAAGCTCCTTGACCTAAACTCGAGCCTGTTCTTCCTAAATAAGGTGCCCCACGTAGACGATATGAGGGAAGTCATAGTCGGCGGGGTTATCGTCGGGAGACTCCACTTCGATCTCGACTCAATGTGTTGGAGGTGGAGGTTAAGCAGGTATAGTTCGGTGGTAGCACTCAACGAGGGGCTAGTTAGGAGGTTCGTTGTAGACAAGCCCAAGCCTCTGGAACCCTTAGGTGATGGTGGTAGGGAGGGTGAGCAAGCAGTCGTTGTTGATAGGTCCGGGGAGCCTGTGGCCCTAGCTTTAACGAAGAGAGGCAAGTTTAGGGTGCAGACATTATTTAAGAAAGGTTCTGAGGAACCGGTGAGGAAGAAAGCTACGTTGGAGGACTTAATGAAGAGTAATGAGCTCTGGATTAGGTCAAGAATCTCCAGAGGGGTGAAGAACGTCGCTATAATGTCTGAAAAAACCAAGTTGCCCGTAGTTGTCTCATATTCTGGTGGTAAGGACTCGTTAGTAGCTCTCCACCTGGTTCTTAGGGCTGGTATAGAGCCAGCGATGTTATTCAACGATACAGGTCTTGAATTACCTGAGACGGTTAAGAATGTTAATGAAGTCAGCGAGATTTACGGCTTGAGATTAATCAACGCGAACGCGGACAATAAGTTCTGGGAGGCGGTGAAGGTCTTCGGTCCTCCAGGGAAAGATTATAGGTGGTGTTGTAAGGTGATAAAGCTGGTTCCCATATCTAGAGCTTACAAAAAGAATTTCCGGGGGAACGTCTTATCAGTCGTTGGGCAGAGAGCTTTTGAGTCCATCGACAGGTCTCTTTCAGGTAGTGTATGGAGGAATAGGTGGTTACCTGAAGTCTTATCTATGTCGCCAGTGCAAGATTGGGATCAAATAAGTGTTTGGTCATACATATATATCAATAAATTGCCGGTTAATCCACTCTATTTCGAGGGCTTTGAGAGGCTCGGTTGTTACTTGTGTCCAGCGGCTAATGTTGCTGAGTATTACGAGGTTAGGAAGAAATATCCGGAGTTATGGTGTAGATGGGAGGATTTCCTAAAGGGGTGGTCTGCCGAGCGCGGACTGCCTGAATGTTATGTTTCAAGACATTTGTGGAGATGGCATAACCCAGAGGCTCAGGGAAGGAAGAGGGTTGAGAGATGGGCCGGCATCACCACCACTTCATGGGTCGCGGAATTCATTAAGAGATCAGGTTTTGAAGCAACTTTGTTAGGCGGTCCTCGAAGCGGTGAGGAAGTCTCTGTTAAGATTACCCCCAAATTACCGCTAGATTCCTTCTTAAGTCAGTGGAGGGTTCTAGGATATAAACACTCGATGATCACTAACGAATTACTGGAGATTAAGTCCTTTGACGGCATAATACAGGTAAGTGCGGAAGGTGTCATAAGAGCTATCTCAAGTAACGCGCTCGAGGAAGTTATTACAGCTGTGAAGCTCGGCGTCAGGTGGCTTAAGTGCGTTAATTGCTTAAGTTGTGTTAATTGGTGTCCTCGTAACGCTATTAAAATCCTCGACGGAAGACCTTACGTGAATCCCTCTATGTGTTCAGGCTGTAAAGTATGTGTTGACGTGTGCCCAATAGCTGAGATGCTGGTCGAGAAGAATATAGTTACTCAAATACTTGGGAAGTCTAAAAGCAGAGGTAGGAAGAAAGACGTAACAACGAAATTAGTCTCGATTTTAGGTAGGAAGGAAATTGGGGGTGAGGGAATGGAGCCCCCTAGCGTTGAGGAAGGATTAAGGAATTTAGCAGATTTTCTTGAACACATCAAATTGAGCTCTAAAGATGAGGGATCTTGACTTAGTCTAGAAGCAGAGTTGTTAATTATGTATAGGAGTCTCAATGATGATTGAAGGAATTAATCAGTTTGTGGTCCTTCAATCATCGTTCAGACAGGACACCACTCATCACTCACGATTAAGCAGGAAAAACTTTAACGTGTTGTACTGGTAATTTTAAGTACTGCTACTCTTACTATACTCACTAAATACTCGCAGGATCTCGTTCGTTAGCTTCTCGCTGACGTATGGAAACACAGCTATTATTTCCTTCTCTACTAGTTCCTCACCTATCCATTCACTGGAGGGACTCAACACGTAAATGGGGACTGATTTTTCGGACTCGCTTATCTCGCTAGACTCATGCCTGGTTATTATTAAGTCGTGCTTCTCGGGATCCCATTTTTCAAGTACTTCAGAAACCACCTTCTTGACGGCTTCCCCAACACTCCCAACTTCTACAACATCTACCGACTTAACCTCTCCCTCAACTATTCTAGCTATTACTGTCCTCACACTCAAGCATTACACACCTACCCACTCAAGTAATTCTTCAGCGTCTCTAAAGACGCTTTATAATCCCTTTCTTGATCTAGGTAGCCTGCCTCACTTAAGTTAGGCTGTGTCAAGACCTTGATCACGGTCCCATCCTCTAATTCCGCGAATAATTGAGGTAGCCAAGTAATGCCTAACTCGTCGGAATCACCGTATTGTGATACGTAGACGTAATCACCCCACTTATATTCGAGAGGGATGTTGAGCTCTTTAGATAACTTCTCGGATATTTCACTGAAGTGTTTGTGTAGTGCGTGATCTTTATCCGTAACTAGAACCAACTTCTTAACCTTAGCCAGCTTTACTCACCAATAGATACTATGTGACAGCAAATAAATAGGTTGGGGAGGGATTAACTCGCTGTTTAAACCTTGGGCGATTCATTGAGTAAGCTGATTAGCTTTGTGATACGCTGAATTACTGTCACAGCGTTCAATACTATACCTACGGCAATCAATAACTCTGCGTATTGCCCCCCATTAAACATTAGTAGGGTTGTTGAGAGAACTAATAGTAATCCCCTCTCTCCCCTTTCCATTAAACCAACTCCTTCCAAGTTTATCCTGTGTTGTGCGGCTATGGACCTTAAGTAGCTTATGAGGAAGGACGTTCCAAGGAACAAAGTCAGTATTACCCACTCAACCCTCATTAAACCCAAGCTCAAGACAAACATTAGTTCCTCAACTCTGTCACTAAAGGAATCTAAGAGCGCCCCTCTAGGAGTTGTTGAACCGGATGCTTTGGCTACGGCCCCGTCGAGAGCGTCGCAAACGAGACTTAATATCATCAATATCAAAACCGCTGGAATAACCTTAAAAAACGCGAAAGCAGGCGCTACTAAACTCAGTACTAGCCCGCCTAGCGTGAGCATATCAGGGGATATCCCGTGTTTCCAGAGGAAGACTCCTAAACGCTTCAGGAACGGCGTTATGGCACCCCTAATCTTAGTGAGCATTACGCATCCTAGGAATACTCATTCCAAGGAATATTTATTTAATGCTTAGGTAGTGCCTTAAGCACTACTATATGCTCGCTTTATAGCTAGCTATCAGTAAATTCGTGTACTCGTGTTTCGGTTTCGCGATTATGTCGTCTGTGTGACCCTCCTCAATCACTTCTCCCTTATACAATATTACGGCTCTATCGCTCAGGTATTGCGCTACGCCTAAATCATGCGTCACCGTTAAAATAGCTAGTTCTAGTTTCTTGTGTATGTTGTTAATTAGTTCTATGATCTGTGCCTGAATAGAGACGTCAAGTGCTGACGTAGGTTCGTCAAGTATTAAGATTTCGGGGTCGTGTATTATGGAGCGAGCTATCAACACTCTCTGCATCATCCCGCCGCTGAGCTCGCTAGGATACTTATCCAGGATCTTATCACTTAATTGAACCATCTTCGCGACTTCCCTAACCCTCTCCTCAATTTCTTCCAGATTAGCTTTGGTGGATTCCAGCGGCTCACTCAATATAGTCCTGACACGTAGTTTGGGGTTCAACGCCTTGTACGGGTCTTGTGGTACGTAACCCACTTGCTTAAGCACGTTCACGCGTTCTCTCCGAGGGAGCTTATAGATCTCTTTACCTAAAACCTCTACACTACCCTTCACAGGTTTAAGTAGTCCTAGAATCACCTTAAGTAAGGTTGTCTTCCCAGAACCACTCTCACCTATTATAGCTACCCTCTCACCATCATACACTCTTAAATTCACATTCCTTAACACGACGTTAACGTGCTTGAATAGGGATCTCCAGCCCCTGCCGGTGGTCTGGTAACCGGCTACGACGTCCTTGAGCAAAACTATTATGTTATTGTCTGGCAATGTTAACGTACCTCCAGCAAGCTACCTCGCCATTATATACGTTGAAGGAGGGCGGGGCCTCAACGCATTTCTCGAATACTAGGGGGCATCTGGGTGCGAACACGCAACCAGCGATTTCCTCGCCGGGTTTCGGGGGTTCGCCGGGTATTGATTTGAGGGGTCTTTTAATCCCTAGAAGCGGTACGGCGTCAGCTAGCATTTGCGTGTAGGGGTGTAATGGCTCAATTATCACGTTACTTCCTGAACACTTCTCAACAATCTTACCGGAGTAAACAACTGCTATGGTATCGCATATCTTGCCTGTCGATACGAGGTCGTGAGTTATTAGTATGAGGGTTAGTGACTCGGTGTCCCTAAGTTTCATCAAGAGCTTGATTAGTTGTAGTCTTAGATGTGCGTCTAGAGCTGAGGTAGGCTCATCAGCTACTAGGATTTTAGCGCCTGTTGAGAGAGCTATGGCTATAGCTGCTCTCTGCTGCATCCCCCCACTGAGCTCGTGTGGGTAGTAATCAATCACGCTTTCCGGATCCAACTCAACGAGAGATAAGTACTTCTTAGCTACTTCAAGAGACTTCTTTTTGTCCCACCCGTACACGCTGTTTAACACGTAGTAAAGCTGCGTCCCTATCGTTTGGTAAGGGTTTAAGCTAGTGCCGGGGTTTTGGGGAACGTAAGAAACAACTCTCCCTCTAATACCTGTGTAATCTCTTAGGTTACCCACGACTACAGGCTTATTGAAGACGTAGAGCTCCCCCTCAGTAACTGCGTAAGGAGGTAGTATACCGATTATAGTGTTCCCTATGGTTGACTTACCACACCCGGACTCGCCGACTAAGCAAAACACTTCTCCTTGCTTGACCTCGAAGGAAACCCCTTTAACAGCCCATAATATGTTCTCTTCCTCGTCCATGTAACCTACTCTGAGGTCCTTGGCTTTAACAGCTAGAACCATAACCTCCACCTCCTCCTCAGTCTCGGATCCATTTCCTCACGTAGTGTGTCACCGACTAAGCTGAAACCTAACGCGGTTATGAGTAGGAAGAGGCCTGGGTAAGCACTTATCCACGGCGCGATCTCGAGAACGCCTAACCCCTCAAACATTATCACTCCCCACTCAGGAGAGTTTAAAGGTAAGCCCAAACCGAGGAAGTTTATAGTGCTCGCTTCTAGGAGCACGCTACCCATATCAGTCACTGCCTGAACCAAGACAGGCGTTAAGACATTCCTCATGACGTGTCTAGTCATTATCTTCACAGGGCTTAACCCGCTGAGCCTAGCTAACGTCACGTAATCCATCTCCATAATGCTTCTAGCGTAGACGTAGGTGACCCGCGCGTACCAAGACCACCAAGTAATCACTAAGCTGGTTATTATGGTGAGTAATCCGGGACCTAACGCCAGCCTCAAGACCAGCGCTACTATGACTGCAGGGATACTGATGAATAACTCAACTAAGTAATTGAGGACTGTCTCCACAACCCCCCTGAAGTAAGCGGCTAGAATGCCTACGACTAAGCCTATCACCAAGCTCAGCGAAATCACCGTAGTTATTTGTAGAACAGCTGACCTAGCACCTAGGATAACTCTCGAGAATAGGTCCCGGCCCCTCGTGTCAGTACCGAATAAGAACTTAAGGCTAGGGGGTTGTTTCTCTCTCTGCGACGCTTCAGGCGGTACGTACCCCTCACCCTCATCAGGGTAAGGAACTATCCAAGGACCTACTAGCGCTAGGAAGAGTATAACCACCGTTATCGCGAGACCTACCTTAAACCTAGTTCTCTTAAGGTACCTCTTGAAACTCTTAGATAAATCGCCGTAGAGCCTCTTACCGGAAGACTCAAGCGGCTTCATAAATTCTTTGATTGAGGCGCTCAACCTACAACCTCACCTTAGGATCTATCAGAGCTTGTATGATGTCTGTCAACGTGTTGATCAGTAAGTAAAATACCGCGACAACTATGACTAGACCTACCGCTAACCTGAAATCACTGTAGTTTAATGAGTCTACTAGTAAGCTACCAAGACCCTCTCTCCCGAAGACTACGTACTCGACGGCCATGGCGTCGACCAAGCTGTACGCAAAGGCTAAGCCGATAACCTGCACTAAGCCGGGCGTTATAGCTTTCAGAGCATACCTCCATATTATGACAGACCTGCTAACACCCCACGCTACGGAAGCTCTTATGTAGTCCTCTAACAATGCGTCAGAAGCTAAAGCTCTCGTAAGCCTAATCAGTACTCCTAGCGGGTAGATAGATATGGCTATCGCTGGAGGGATGATCTTACTTAAGACGTTCGTGAAGACTAGTAGGTTACCCTCAATCAAGCTATCGATTAAGTAAAACCCTGTTATGGGGTGGAAACCTGTTGACGTAGCTATCTTGGGATCCACCCTGCCGTACGGGTACGCGCCTAGGAGCACTAGAGTGAGGAATAACCACGCACCAAGCCAGAATGTCGGTGTGTTAGCCAGTACTGTACCTAAGGACTGCAACGCTGTGTCCAGCGCCCCGTTCCTGCGGATCGCTGATCTAATCCCTAGGAAGACCCCTAGGGGTATAGCTATTAAGTAAGCTACGAAGAGGAGCTCTAGCGTTGCCACCAAACGCCTCAGTATGACATCAAAAACAGGGATCTTATAAGCAATACTTAATCCTATGTTGCCCGTGAAGACATCTGTGATGAATTTAAACACCTGAATAAACAGCGGTTTATCTAATCCTAGCTCTTTACGAGCTAACTCTATAGCTAGTGAGGCGTTAGGTCCTCTCGGGTTACCAGCCCACTTGACTGCCGGGTCCCCGGGAGATAAGATTATCGCCATGTAGGAGAAAATCACTACACCCACTACTACCAAGAAAATCCAGGCGGTCCTCTTCAATAGGTAGTTTAGACTGAGGGGCAATCTATGTTCCCACTCTCACATACTGGAAGTATATTACGTACATATATAAAGGATTCATACACTCATCACGTAGTTCTACCCTGGCATTATAAATGAAAGGCCTTATTTCATCCCATAAGTTAATCCCTATTACCTCATCGAAGAGCTTTATTTGAGCCTCCCTGTAGAGATTTAAAGCTTCAGAGTAATTACTCCCTTCTAACTCCCAAGCCTGATCTATTAGGTCCTCGAATTCCTCGTCCTCGTATCCCGCGAAATTCCATTCTTTTGACTCGCTGTGGAACATTATGTAGAGGTAGTCGTAGGGCGACGGTATCGTAGGCCACCAATCAGCTATTACTAGGTGCGGGGCTCCATCAGGGTCATCCCAAACACTCTTAGCTATCTCCTTAAGCTGCGACCAGGGTTGCGGGTTGAGAACTAAGTCTATGTTTAGGTCTTTCAGCCTCGACTGCAGCATCTCCGCAAATATTCTTGTTTCTTCGTAGTCTACTTGATATAGTAGTTCTATTCTAACGGGTACTTGAACACCTGATTCCTCAAGGTACTGCATGGCTTCACTTAATCCACACTCATAATACAGTCCCTCCGTGAATCCTGGGAAGCCGTGGGGCACTATACCACTCCCTTTCAGACCAAACCCTTTCATAGCTAGCTTCACGGCCTCATCTAAATTAAGCGAGCACGCAATCGCTTTCCTGAACTCGGTTATGTTCGTTGGGTATCTCTTGACGTTGAAGAACAGCAGGTAGTTATGGTATGATGTCAGGTTATAAATTCTGAAGCCCTTACTCAGCAATAAGCTCACGTAGTCTCTAGGCACGCTGGAAGCTATGTCTATCTCGCCGGAGATTAAGCCGTTGTATTGTGATTGAGGGTCTGGCAATATCTTCACGATGATGTAGTCAGGAGCTTGAGTGTTATTCACTAAGGACCAACCCCACCATTTATCAAACTTCTTAAGTCTTACTTCCGAGTCAGGTCTGTAATATTCTATCATGTAAGGTCCTGAACCGACTTCATTCCCTCTGTTAAACCAATCCTCAAGTTTTTTGTCTAGATATGATGAAGCCCCACTATATGAGAGAGCTTTAGGGGAGAAGACGTAGGCAGCGTAGGTAGCTGCTACTAAGAGATCCAGTCTTTGCGGATACTCGAGTTTTATCTTGATGGTGTACTCATCAACTACTTCTATGCTTGTCACGGCTTCCCAGATATAGCCAGCACCCCTACCCGTCTCTCTATACACGTCTCTAGCTCTCTCAATACTTAGCTTAACCGCGGTAGCGTTGAACGGTGTATTATCGTGGAATACCACCCCCTCCCTAAGGCGGAAAACCCACTCAGTACCGTCCTCACTGCTATTCCACGTGACAGCGAGCACGGGCTCTAACTTATTGGTGAGAGGGTTGTAACGAATTAATTGCTCGTAAACTAAGCCTATGATGACTAGACCTGTATCATCCTCTATACTCGGATCTATGCCCGTGATTCTATCATTATATGCGTAAACAACCACTTTCTGTTTAGACGGCGGTGGTGTGAGGACATAGTAGGCAAGTAAGCCTACTATGGTGAGTAAGAAAAGAATGATGACACTTAAGAAAACATATCTCTGCACTCTTCACGTCACCGCATGAAGTTATCTCTAAGGGTTTAAAAACTTTTCACGCAAACTTTTGAAGAGCGAACACGCTCACCCATCATAGAAATAATGAAGCAGACCTATCACACCATGCGAAAAATTAACTAAAAACTAAAACCTATTAAAAGACTTCTATTAATCACCTCTTACTAAACAACATTTTCTGATCTCCTCCCAGCCGAACACCCATTATATTTAATAAGCTCCATATAGTAGAGTTTTTGGGTTCAAGCATAGCAAGAAGCGTTTGAGAAGATGAGGAATCCGGGATCTGAATACGTGATGAAAGCGTACTTCACTGAAATTCGCTCAAACCCAGCATTATCTGACTCAGCGTTTTAGTCTTTATGTCACTTAATTATTAAAATACTTAACGTATTGACTTAGGAGTCCCTGCTTTCCTATACCATGTTTGACTAACTAACATATTATTCTAAACAGCGTTTTTATACGTGTCTAACTATTATTATTTTTTGTTGAGGTAGTACTTAATGAGTAGTAATGCTGAGATTAAAGACTTGAGATGGGCTAGCTTGCAGTTCACGGATCTAGCTGGTTTCTTCAGGCAGGTCATTGTGCGGGTCAAGCCTGGTGGTAAGTCTCTCGAGGAACTCGTTAGTAAGCTTGATGGGAGTAGTGTTAAGGGATTTACTGGCGTAGAAGAGAGTGATTTACTCCTTAAACCCGATATTAAGACATTCGCGAGACTTCCTTGGAGTAATACCATCGGTAGACTCATCTGCCGTGTTTACCTCGATAGCGAGAGGTTTGTTAGGGACCCGAGATACGTAGCTGAAAAACTCGACGACCTACTCACGTCTACCAACATAAAACCTTTCGTTTCCGCTGAACTAGAGTTCTTCGTGTTTGATAAGGTATCTGTTAAGGTAAGTCCTCAAAAACAATTTTTTGAGATTAGCAGTACTGAAGCGTCGTGGGAGGATCTCCCGTTCATTAATAGAGTTAAGGAAGGGTATTACGTGACGTACCCTAAAGATAAATTCATTGATTTTAAGACAGAGCTTGCAGAAACCTTAATCAATTACTTTGGTTTAGCTGTAGAAGCACTACACCACGAGGTCGCCGCGGCATCACAACATGAGATATCTTTTGAGGGTGGTTCCTTAACGCACGTCTCTGACTCTATCCAGACAGTTAAGTATGTTACCAGAACTCTTGCTTCCCTGAAGGGGTACGTAGCCAATTTTATGCCTAAACCCGTCTACGGTGACAACGGTAACGGCATGCACGTACACGTAAGTTTATGGGAGGGTGGCGAAAACATATTTTATGATCCTAACGGCGAGTACGCGTGCTTAAGTCAAGAGGCAAGGTATTTCATAGGTGGGCTAATAGAACATGGTAGAGCGCTATCAGCTATAGTCAGCCCCACAACTAACAGCTACAAAAGGCTTGTTCCAGGCTATGAAGCTCCAACGTACTTGGCTTGGGGAGCGGGTAATAGGAGTGTGGCTATAAGAATACCGGCGTACGAGAAGTGCAGTAAGTCTGTGAGGGTAGAGTATAGGCCTCCGGACCCAAGCGCTAACCCCTACCTAGCGACAACAGCCATAGTTCTAGCAGGTCTTGACGGCATTAAGAAAAAGCTAGATCCTGGGGACCCAGTTAAGGAAAACATGTATGAGGAACTAACAACGAGACGCAATAGTATTATAAGCTTACCTAAGAATCTTGACGAAGCGTTAGACGAGCTTGAGTCGGATAGTAACTGGCTTAGCCCTGTATTCCCTAAGGAACTCCTGGAAACCTATATCGAAATAAAGAGAAGAGAATCAAGATTACTCCAGTCTTACCCATCACCCGCGGAATTTTACCATTACCTAGATCTCTAAAGAGGTTCAGCTCTCATGCGGGTTTATATGGTTTGATATGATTCACCACCTCATCTCATCTTTGTTCCCCCTCATCGCTTCCTGGGTTTACATCTGCTCGGAGGCTTTCAGGGGCACCCCAGACCGTTTGTCCCTAAATGTCCATTCTCATTAGTTCATTTCTATTCGCTGCATCTAGGGACTTCCACCCCGCCCACGGAGATTTCGGTATCCCTATATTCCAGAGCTTTGAAAATATTTCGCGGAGTAGAAGACCTCACATAAACCAATATGGAACCCAAACATGCAACACGGCACGTACCTAAGCGATCTTAGTGTGACTGAACAGAATTGATAACCGAAAGCCTCGCCTTTAAAGGCGGAGAGAAGGTCAGATTTATATAAGTTACCTCAAACATATTATTGTGAGGTGGTCTATTGAGTAGGGATCAGGTAATAGGGTACCTACTCCTCGTAGTTTCCGTGGTCGTGATAGTAGTTTACGGGTGGTTAGTTTTCATGAGTGAGTACTCTTTGCTGATTCTACAGATTACGGGTTTCGTAGCAGTGGCCGGGGTCTTCGGAATTCTTGCTTGGATCGGGTATACGCTAGCTACGACCCCTCCACCGAAGCCTATAGAAGAGATAGAGAAAGAGATAGAGGAAGAGTTAAAGAAGCTTGAGAGTGAAGTTGCAGGGAAGGGAGTAACTAGCGCTGGAGGTTCTGAAGAGAAGTCTTAACTATTGCTTTATTTCACCTGAAAAACTGTTTGGGGATCATGAGATCTTAAAACAACTTTCTCATCTAGTCTTCTCAAGACTCGCTCTTAACTCGTCAATACACATCTTTAACTCATTAATTTTATGTATTGTCCTCATCTCTATCCTCTTAGTGTAGATAGACATGATAGCCATTAATAAGGATTGGAAACCTGCTAGAGTTAGTAGTATTGCTACTAGCCCTTTAAGATAGTATTTGATTCCTGTGAAGAAGTAATGATAAGCTACGTAAGCTCCTAAGGTGAGTCCCGGAATTAAGAGAGCAGCGCCTAGCAGGAATATTAAGTAGCTGGGGTTATACCTCCATGTTAACCTGATTAAATCCCAGGCTATCTTAAAGCCGTGTGAGACTCTCAGTTTCTTAACACCTCTCCTCTTCCTGTACTCGATAGGGACCTCAGAGATTCTGCCTGTTGTGTTAGCTACGTGAGAGAAGATCTCTATCTCTATGCTGAAGTCTCTCGCCTCGTAAAAAATCTCCTTCAGAACACTCGATCTAACCACATACATACCTGTTAAGACATCGGAAACCTTAGTACCGTAGAGAACGTTAACGAACGTCGTTATTATTTTGTTCCCGAACTTGAAGAGGTTATTCATAGCTCCCTTCTCCACGTACTTCCTATAACCTAAGACTAGGTCGTAGCCCTCGCAAATCTTGCTGTAGAGTTCAGGTACGCGCGTCGCTGGGTATGTGTAATCTCCATCCATTACTAGAGCGTAGGTTGTCTTAACCAGCTTAGAACCCGTCTTAATAGCGTCTGCCTTACCAAAACCTTCCTGTAAGACTACCTTCACGCCCTTGCTCTCAGCTATCTCACGTGTTCCGTCATCGCTGTAGCCGTCAACAACTAATATCTTGTCTGGCGGAATGCCTACTGAGAATAACTCATCTAGAACCAGACCTATGCTCTCGGCTTCCTTAAGGGTTGGTATAATTATTGTTAGGTCGTCGTAGGGCGTCCCTAACACCAACAAATATAATAAAAACTTCAGGTTAATAAATTAGATGATGCGGAATGCATTCGTTGAGGACCTTCGCGTTGCTGATTTTGCTCACCTTGCTAACAAGTATAGTTCTTCAGTCAGCCATAGTCTCATGCGGGGATCCTTACGAGAAGTTTCTTGATTTATACGGTAGGATCGTGGACTTAGCTTTGAAAGGAATTAACGTGAGTCAATATGTCACGGTCTTAAAAAACGTCCTGCAACTTCTTGAAGCGAATAGGTCTGAAGAAGCGATGGAGTTGATGATCGGAATCGAGGCTAACTTAAGTGAGCTTGAGTCTAAGGCCGATAACATAGTTTTCTCGCAAACCGTGATCAAGTACGCCACGGCAGCAGCAATACTTTCTCTGCCAGCGCTAGTCTACTTACTGCTCCCCAGACTCTACGTTTACGTATGGTTTAAGAGTAGGAAGAGGTGGGTTTTAATTAATGAACGTAGTAAACGATGAGGTATTCGCGGTAATTCTCGCCATAGTAGTGATTGGTTCGGTGATCTCAGTAGCTACTTTGTTAAGACCTGAAGTCACAGAACCTTTCGTAGCTCTGGGTCTGCTAGACAAGGATTGCAAGATAGGTAGTTATCCTGAGTTCGTGGTAGCTGGGAGTGACGTAGACTTATGTCTCTCCATCTTTAACTATAAGGGTTACCCAGTACTAGCTCAAGTCAGGTATAAAATAGGTAAAAACAACGAACTACCCACTAACACTACCTCAGCTGACTTAAAGACCTTAATGAATTTTACTAGACTCCTTGATCACAACGAGGAGGTATTAATAAGAACTAGAGTTCCTGTGATAATTAATGAGTCGTTAGTCGGGGGTAACATTACCTTAATCTTCGAGTTATGGGTCTATGAAGCAAGTAGGGGTGTGTGGGTCTACAGCGGGATATGGACTCACTTACATGTCAAGGTAGCGGGGGTTCATTAAATTGCCTAACAAAACACTCGAGGAATACGTCAAGTCTTTAGGCTACAACTACAGGGTTTTGAAGAAGGTTTATGATGAGGTTTTAGAAGGTAAGATAGAGATAATTGATCCTAACCCCCCGAAAGTCTTCGCAGAATATTTACTGAGACCTGATTACTCTTCCTGGCTCTGGACCACGATTGCTTTAGTCGCTATCTCCGTGGTATCTGTTTACCTCACAGATCTAATACCTCAGATTATTTACTTAAGGTATGTTGCCGGATCTATACTAGTTCTCTTCCTAGTCGGTTACGTCACGGTTGAGCTACTTTACCCTGACGAGGGATCCTTAAGTGATTTAGAGAGACTGGCTCTCTCAATAGGGCTCTCACTAGCTATCGTTCCCTTACTAGGTTTAATACTTAACTACACTCCTTGGGGGATAAGACTAACCCCTGTTCTAGTAACGTTACTTGTTTACTCAATCACCGGGGGTTTTGGAGCAGCTTACAGGAAATACAGACACGTTAAACAGGCAAAGATGAGATCATGAAGAGGAGACACGGACTCACTATCTTGTTGCTTTCTATTATTAGAAAGCGGTTATCCATGATTGTTTTGCTGGTTGTGTTACCTCCCACACTCATCTTCCTCACTTTATCTCTTACAGTCAACTCTGTCGCGGCTTACTCAGAAAGATTGCTAGGCTACGTTAACGGTACTTCCATAACGATAGACGAAAATATAGACCCAAGTAACTGTTGCCTTCCGATAAAGTACGGTTTAGTGACTATAATTCATCATGAAACTCTGCTGCAGACGCAAGTCATCGTAGTAAGCGATGTGATAGGGTTAAAGAATCTCACAAACATACGCCTGAAAGTCTCCGAAGACTACTGCAGGTATGCGAGAGTCTCAGCAAGTTCTGCGTTGTTGAAAGAACTGAATACATCTCTAGGAGAGTTTATTGAGGTATGTGTGGGTAAGGAATGTATTACAGCCTGCGTGACGTACTCCCACGACGAGAAACTAGAGAATTTCCTGATATTAGAAGGGATTAACGAGATTGCAGGACTGAATAGGGGATTTATATGCGTGCGTAATGCCAGGGAAGTTAGTGAATTCGTCATAGGATCCTTAATCAGGGAGCTTACTGAGTTTTCTGAAGGCTATGCATTGATAATCTTCTTGTCTTACATACCTGTGCTCTACCTAGCTAACACAAAACTACTTGAAAGACTGGACGAAGAATTAAGAATCCTTAGTATGCAAGGTCTAAGCACCTCTAATATACGCTTAGTCTTCACGTTATCTACATCGATGATTGCCGGGCTAGTAACTCTATACACTATCGCGTTAAGCTACTTAATAGTGGGTGCTGGAATCGCTGTGATGAAGATTCTGATGAACCCTGTGCTACCAATGCCTGAACCACACGCAGGATACTTAGTGCTAGCAGCTCTCATCTCCCTCTTAAACTTCCCGATAGGTTACCTAGCTTTCACGTTAGGTGATTGACGTGTTAGTAATTAGTTGTTTTAGAGCAACCGTTAAATCACTCACCATAATTACGCACGCAAGCTTTATAGTCTTGCTAGTCCTGCTATCAACTATTTCTTTAAGTATTTTAGGTATTTTCACCTCACTCTACAACTTTTACGAGAACCTTCTCTTAACTAACGGTGAAGGTCTAGTCATCTCTAGTTACGCCATATCCCCACTAACTTCCGTAGTTAGTGAGGAATACGTGAGAAATTTAGTGAACGACTTAGAAGGTATTAGCGTGGAATCATTGGTGTTCTCCATCGCGTACTTCAAGGGTAAGACCGTAGTTATTAGGGGGATTGAAAAAACCGAGTTCTCTAGTTTTCATCATTATCATGGCTCAGGAAGCAATATTTCCTGCGTCGTCGTCGGTGAGGGTCTAGCGAGAGAATTAAATCTTAGTGAGGGAGAGACGCTCGCGCTATACTCGCCATTCATTAAAGAACCTGTTCTCGTAACGGTTTGTGGTGTTAAGCAATTCCACTCACTCCTAAACTATGAGATCATAGCTAGTATTGAGTTATCTAGGACTATTAGAGGAATAAGCAACAATCAATACTCGGTCGTAATTCTTCGAGCAAAGAACTTGAGCATCTTAAGCAGTATAAGTGCGAGGATAGGTCTCAATCCTGAAGACATAAAGCTACTTCAAAAAGCTTTACTAGTTTTATCACAGCGAGGTAATATCTTAGTTCACGAGTTGCATGGTGATATCCCGGAAATATACGTAGCTAAGCTAGGAATACATAGAGACTTCATTTTCTCCCTATCCTACACCGTCGCGGCTTTAGTGATAATCAGCGACATACTTATCGGCGAACATATCTTTAGGTCAGCTAAGAAGGCTATTGCGGTGTTAAGATACCTAGGGATTTCCAGGAAGAGGGTCTTCGCACTCTTAACTCTACAGACCCTGACTTACGTTGCAGTAGCTGTCTTAGTTGCTTTCACAATACTTCAATACTTTAATGATTTAATTAAGCTGGAGGTACTCAGCCATCGCATGAGTCCGCAGATGTCTCTTTATGATACGCTATTCGTGTTCTCTTCTAAGACTTCCTTACTACTTGTAGGTGTTTCATGGGGGTTCGTGAGGAGTGAGGAATAAAGCCTTATTCTTGGTTATTCTCGCAGCATTATTGATTAGGTTAACACCGACCTTAATAACTAACCAGCCCTTCTCAACGGATACGTGGCCTTTAATAAGGTTAAGCAGAACTATCCTCTCAAGCCCTGAGTATAGGGTATGGGATGACTCCATATTAGGTGGGTATCACAACAAATGGCCTGCGGTAATTCTTGAGAGTGCTTTGTATGAAGTGCTCACAGGTTTGGAAGCAACTTACTTCTTTAGATTCGCGGGAGTCATCATTACTCAAGCCTCAGCATTAGTTACTACCTACGTCATAGTCAAGAAGTATAGAGGAACACACTCGGCTTTGCTAAGCACGCTAGTTTTCACTTCCATACCGTCTCTAGTTATTTTCACGTCAACTACTTTAAAGGAAGTTTACGCATACCCCTTAGCCTTATTGTTTATTGCTTTAGTGATTACTGGATGTTATTTGAGTACTTCCGTACTAGCTCTTTTAGTGGCTTTCTCGCTAACGATCTCACACCCTTTAACTCCCTTAATGATAATCGTTTTCATCGGCAGTTACATATTCACAACTTTGGTGAAGCGTTTAGAGGGCTCCTCTCATGTCGTGAGTATTAGGAGATGTGTTCTCGCGTTCTCGCTACTCACTCTTACCTACTTTACCTACATGGCTTCTTACGGTTGGAGAGGGTTGATGATTAGGTTTGAATTAATTGACTTCCTAATATTATTTGTTTTGAGTACTGCGACGTATGGCTGGTACGCGCTCGTAGGAGGAGATTTCACCAAGACCTTACTGATCTTAATTCCGGGGATTACGGCAATCTTAGTATCGAATTCTAAGCTTCTAGGGATATTCCCTACACTCTTGTACGTGGTTCCCGTCATCATCTTGTCTTCCCTCCCAACACGAGATAAGGGAGGAGAAGATCACAAACTTCTGATACCGTCTACACTCCTCCCGATATCGGTGGGACTCCAATATATCGCTATATATTCCCCACCTCTCATGACTATATTGCACAGAATACTTAACTACCTGTTCTTCACCGCTATAGCGATTACGGCTTCTCTGAATGTGCGTCGAGCAAGTACTGAAAGATACGCGGCGTCCGCACTCATTATCTCCACGATAATCACGGCAACATTACTGATTAACTTAATCTTCTGCGGTGACTCAATTACTTATTACTGGAAGTATGGTGAGCGTGAGGTAGTCGGGTTGAGTAATTTAATCAAACACCTCGGTAGCGGGAAGCTATGTGGTGACGTTAAGGTAAAGTATTTAGTAGGTGATGCCGTGACTGTGGATCTCTTTTGCGGTCTTGAGTTAACTGAGACTAGCAGGGGTTCGCCGACGGTGTTCTACTCTGATAACTTCAGGTTTGGGTACGTCTTATCACCTATTGATATCTACATGATACGAGGATTGAGTTCGCTGAATTTGGTTAAGGACTTCATTTACAATAACGGTGCTGTCTACGTTATGAGGTGATGGGTTTGGAGTTGCTTGAGTTAAGGAATGTTAGTAAGGTGGTAGGTAACGAGTTCGTTTTAGTGGATGTGTCTCTCAGCCTGAAGAGTGGTGATGTCTTGGTGGTGAGGGGGAGGAGCGGTGTTGGTAAGACGACTCTGGCTAAGATAGCCTCACTTCAGTTAGTTCCTGACGAGGGTTCCGTGAGATTCATGGGTATTGACTTAACTAACTCAAAAGATGACCTCAGGTCGCTTTTGAGGCTCAAGTATATAGGGTATGTTGATCAAGAATATGTTCTTTTATCGAAGCTCACGATTTACGAGAACGTTGAGTTACCTCTGGCTTTGCTGGGGATTCCGAAGAAAGAGAGGGAGGATAGGGTTAGGTATGTTTTAGACCAGGTTGGTTTAGGAGGATTGGAGAATAGGTACCCTACTGAGTTAAGTGGTGGTGAGAGGCAAAGGGTAGCTATAGCTAGAGCGTTGGTTAAGAAGCCTAAGCTGCTGGTTGCTGACGAGCCGTTCTCAAACTTAGACGAGATCACCACATCTAAAATCGTGAGCTTACTTAAGACACTGCTTCCAGAGACTGCAATACTCATAACCACTACAGACTTAAGCGCGGACTACGGCATAGGAATTAGTAAGTTCCTAGTACGCGGCAAGCTCGTTTAAGCGGCCTTCAAGGAGGTTAGAATCACTACTTTATTTTGGCTTGATATCTCTAGTAAATCGTGGGTAGGATGTACATGTACGTGAGCGAGTTACAAGATTATAGAAGGGTCGTTGTAGCCGGGTTCACAATCCTTACAGGCATCATGGTTTTTCTTTTTGAGTCTCTTTACAGAGGCGTTCTCGAAGACTACATAAGGTTAGCGTTGGTAGAAGAGTATAGTTACTTGATAGTGGTGTTATTCTCTGTAGTGGTTCTCTTCTACTACCTACTCAGGAATTTAGGCTTGTCTTACGAGGTGAGGGTCAGCAAGGTTCTGGCTTCAGCCTTGCTAGCTAGCTTGAGTTTGGTCTTCTATATTTCAAGGCTTTTTGACGCGGAGCACTCGATTCAGTACGGGAGCATTAGTTTAGTGCTTATTATGTTGTCTCTAATCATATTAGTCTATAGTCCGGCAACCCTGAAAGACTTAATACCGTTGCTCTCCCTATTCCTTATAGTTCCCCTGCCAACCTCCTTCATAGACTTCATAACCCCTTATCTTTCAAGACTTGTTGGTAGGTTAGCGGCGTTATTGACTGGAGCAACCCTCCTTGAGAGCCCGGCTTACACTCGATTAATGATAGAAACTCCTTCAGGGTCGGCGATGTTTGACGTGGAAGTCGCGTGTACCGGGATAGTCACTATGTCCTCAGTTCTTGCTGTGGTCCCAGTTATAGTGTACTTAGCTGTTTTCAGCCCGTACGGTATGAGGAGGAAGTTAGCAGGTATTTTAGCTTCTCTTTCATTAGCTACCCTCATAGGTTTCTTAGGTAATTTGATTAGGGTTACGTTGGTTGTGCTGGCTAGCACTAGTTACGGCCTCGAAGCGGGTATGGGACTTTTCCACCACCTACCTTCAGCGATTTACTCAGCTATTTCAGTTCTCACGGCTTTCATAATAGCAGACAAATACGCTGGATTAAGATACGTTACTCCGAGACCTTTGCTGAGGAGAGTTAACGTTGAGTGGGGGTATGTAGCCGGGGTTTTCGTAGTCATACTAGTGTTCTTTTCTGCTTACACCATAACATTATCTCAGATAATCGTTAGTCACGAAACTTCCTCATTAGGTAACGGCATATTCGTTGACCTAGCTGAGTTAAGTGATTTCATGAGTTACCCTCCTAAGTATGTGTTCAACGCTAGCAAGAACTTAAGACTTGTTCGCTACTCCTATAACAGCTACTTAACTAGGGTTCTAGGCGCTTTCAGCGTTTACGATGTCTTGGTCGTAGGAAACAAGAGTTACACTGGGTATGTTGAGGTTGTTGAGACTCCTGGCAGGCTCCACACATGGCAGTTATGCTTGACGTTGCAGGGATATGAGGTGTTTAATTCTTGGAGTAAGTTAGTTAACGGGACTAGGCTGTATTTCATAGAGATTGAGAAAGAGGGGGTTAGAGGGGTCTTAGGATACGTCTTGATACCCGTCATTACTAAAGCGCCTGAGGAAAAAGTCGTAGCATACGTTAGGGTATCCTTAATGAGGTTGTCTAGGGAGGCGAGCATTGACCCAGTTATTAAGGAGGTTGAGGAAGGGCTTCTGGGGGTCTCGGCCAGCGGGGGCTCGACCCGAGCTCTTGAGGATGTTCTCTACTGGTCTATACTAACGTCGCAAGCGCTAGCGTTGTTCTTAACCGCTTACTTAATAGTGATTTGGCTTCCGAACTCAATTATTTTTATACGGAAAGCCCTTAAGTTTATTAGGTTGTGACTGAGGGACGTGAAGTGGAGTTAGAGGAAGCAGGGCAGGTCTTAAGAGATGCTGTGGAGGAGTTGAGGAGGGTTTACGTAGGAAAGGTTGAGGTCGTTAAACTAGCCGTGACCACTTTGTTTAGCGGTGGTCACTTACTGATAGAAGGCTATCCTGGGACAGGTAAGACTCTGTTAGCCAAATCCCTCTCTAAGGTGATCAGAGGGGAATTTAGGAGGGTTCAGGGACATCCAGACATACTGCCTACGGATATCTTGGGATTCCACGTGTATAGGCTGGACGGGAGTAAGGAGTTCGTTAAGGGCCCGGTATTCACTAACATATTAATGATTGACGAGCTTAACAGAGTCCCTACTAGATCTCAAGCAGCTCTTCTTGAAGCGATGCAAGAGTATAGAGTGACTATAGACGGCGTACCTTACTCCCTCCCCAAGCCTTTCATGGTTGTAGCCACTGAGGTTTCTCCTAAGATAGCTGCCGGCGCGTATCAGATTATGGAAACCCTTGCGGACAGATTCGCTGTTAGGGTTCCAAGCTATTACAACCCTCCTGATGACGAGGTAGAGATCGTTAGGAGATCTACCATGGTCGTGGACCCGCCGGTGAGTCCGGTAACCACGCCGGACGTTGTGTTCAACATAAGTAACAGGATTAATGAGTTAGTTCACGTTAGTGACGCGATAAGCGACTACATAGTTAGGTTGGTGACGTATTTAAGGAATCATGAAGCAGTTCTTTACGGACCTTCTCATAGAGCTTCAATACACTTAGCGATAATTAGTAGGGCGTACGCCTTAATGGATGGGAGGGACTACGTCATACCGGATGATGTGAAGAGCTTGGCGGTTCCCGTAATAGCTCATAAGATTAGGGTTAAGGACGAGTATGAAGCCGAGGGAATCACCCCCGAGTCTTTAGTTGAGGAAGCACTCAATAAGGTGCCCGTACCTAAATAGTTGATGAATCATGCTATTGGAACTCACAACATACTTAATCTCCTCTACAGTGAATCTGTTCTCAGTAGTTGCTGGTACGAGCCTGCTTAACGCGGCCGCGCTCTTCTTCCTACTCATAGCTACGTACAACGTGTTCTTATACGGTGTTTACAAGGGTGTTAAGCCAACCTTAGTTCCCCTCATGTACGTCACTATCGCGTTATTATACTCGGTCTTCAAGATTTTAGGGTTGCCGGACTACCTAGTTGATTTGGTTTTGCTGGTTGCTGTACTCGCGTTACTGAGTTCTTACTGGGATTACCTGAGTGTTAGGGACGTGTTCAATAACGCTACACCCGTTGTTTTGCTAGCTAGCGCCTTACTAGGTGTTTGGGTTGGTTTAGCCACTCCTGTTAGGTACTCACTAGCTTCTATTGTGGATGTCATCGTTTACAGGCTGTTTAGGGAGCGATATTCCCTGAATACTGTCTTAAAATACTTTATTTTCCCATGCTTTCTCACAATATATTTGAGTCCGGCACTATACGTCAACGCTTACGTTCTCTGCTGTAATCTCTTCTTATTCTTAATTAAGGCGGTGTTCCATGAGAGAAATAAGAATAAAACTCCTTACATGATTAACCTGGACATACTCATAAAGCCTTTGGTAGTGAGGTGGTTTGCTTGAGTAAGTCACTACTTATCTTGAGTTCTAATATTCTCGTGGTCTCTTCCCTAATCTTATTATATGGTGTGGTAAATCAAGAACCTTCCTTAATAGGTGTTTCCTTGTCGTCTATTCTTACAGGACTCGTCTTATTAATGCTTAGTTTCGCTGTCTCGGAATCAGTTATTAATTCCCTCATAGAGTACCTGAGCTTAACTAACAACGCCTTAACAAGCGTCATAGAAAACATAGATCTCCTGGAGTCAGACTTCTACGTGGCGCGGGTAGATAACGAGTTAAGGTTAGTCATGCTTAAGAGAGGTAAGCCAGAAGCAGTCATTCCGGGACTAGGTGTTAAGTTTGGTGAACCTTACCTAGCAATACCCGCAGAAAACGTTCTTGAGGAAGTTACTCAAGTCAATGAGGTTACTGAGAAGGTTGTTGAGACTAACTTGAATTCAATTCTTGTAGACACTCTAGGCTTGTGCGGTAGGGTGGCCGTTAAATTATCTGAAAAGCTTATCAGAGTTGATTTAATAAACGTGAATAAGGTCTTAAAGAGGTTTGAGAAGATGCCGTTAGATCCTCTCAAGACTTTAGCAGCCGTAGCTACTGCTAGACTGATAGGTAAGGACTTAAAACTTAGTGATTCGGGAAACACTGTGAGCGGGGTTTACTACGTTTTCGAGGTGATTGAGTAGGTGGTTGGGGTTACCGAGAGGTTTGTGTTACTTTACGTAGCGCTCTCATCAGCTTTCAATATTTCTTTGCTACTCTTGAGCGAGTCTAGGATTGACGCGTACGTAGCCCTCAACATACTCTCTTTCTACGTGAGTTACTCTCTTGCAAGACCGTCAACTAAGTCAGCTACGATGGTGAGATTAATCCACGCGTTACTACTCTCTATCTTTGCCTTCCTAGTAGGTAGTAGAGTGTATGAGGTTTTAATGAGATGAGAATAGGTGGGTTAACGCTATTCTTAGTTGTCTTGATCGCGATATCCACGCCTTATTTAACAAGTGCGTCAGAACCTGAGCTAGTGGATTGCTCAAACCTGTTAATACTTCTCGATAAATCTTTAAGAGCTGTGGTAGAAGGAGAACCCAGTGCTTACCGAATGATTCAATCCATAGGTAGCGCTTCAATACCGGGCGACATAGGCAACTTACATAAGAACTCCTACGACCTACTACTAAGATATCATAACCTCTCCGCACGGACCGTTGATGAGGCCCTAACCAAAGAGGAAGCTCATAGAATGTTGAGTGAGCTTTCCGAGCTACATTCTAAATTACCTGACGTAATTAGTCAGTACGTAAATAGATTGTCCGCGTGCGCACACGACCCAGGATTAAGCAATAGCTTGAGAACGAGTATCTCGTTAAGCGTTAAGAAAATTAGTGACGAGTTGATCCCGAGCTTAACTCAAATAATATTCTCGAAATATCTCATGTCAAACGGACTCATTGACGTAAGGTTAGATAAAGAAGTCTACACCCCAGAAGAACCCGTAGAATTTGAGGTGACGTTAGGGGACCCCACCCTAACGTTGAGTAGTGCCTCCCTTTACACGTGGCCTGACCTAAGATTCATTGAATACGCTAATATCACGTCATTAGGTGGGGGTAAGTATGTAGGCTTTCTGAGAACCCCAAGCGCTGAATTCGTTAAAACTCCTACTAGGCCAGAGGGAGTTTTCGTGTTGATCATCGCGGCACGCAACACTTCAAGCAGCGAGAACTACGTGAATTATAAAATACTTAAAGTTGTTTATAGAGTTCCTAAGGTATGGGTTGAATGTCCTGCAAGCATATATAGGGGGGATTCTATTGAGCTGAACTTATACTCGGACAACTACTATAACGCTACTGTGGAGTTCGGCGACGTACTGGTTGGCTACTTGAGTTTGGTTCCCGGCTTAACACGCTACTACGTCAACACCTCATCGTTTGATTTAACTGTTGGTGTCAGCCTCTTGAAGGTTTCCGTACACCCTACTCAAGACTCTGCAGGACTGACGATCACTAAGCCTGTCATGGTCTTGCCCAGAATACCTAAAGTAAGAATAGTATTTCCTGAGATCTTCTTCACCGGCGACGGCTTCTTAACAATACTCTTAATTAACGATGACCCTGAAGAAAGCCAGTTAAGCGTTAAGGTGTACGCTGGTGGCGCGCTGAGGGGGGAGTACACATTAAGCGACGTCTTAGTTGCGAGAGTTTTCGTAGGATTCTTCCCAGCATTTCTTACGAACCTGAACGTAGTGGTAGAGCCTACTCAACACTTGAAGGAGCCATACCTCTACCAACGACAGGTCTTCGTAGTCAATCCCGTCACCGCCTTATTGACGGGTTTAGTCTCAATATTCTTAATAGTCCTTGTCTCTAATAAGGAGAGAAGCTTCATGATATTCATTAAAGGTAACGTAGTGGGTGGCAAGACCTCCGTAAAGAGGGTGGTGCGGGAAGTAAGTTCTTATCTTAAGTCACCCTACCCCATAAGCTCGAGGATCGCCGAGCTTTACTACGCAACACTGAGGAAGCTAGGAATCCCGTTACCTAAGGTTACTGAGACTCTCAGAGAGCATTTCAGTAGAGCGGGCTTAAGCGGTTTCCTCAGAAACACCCTCTGGAAATTACTGATAATAACTGAGAAGGATTTGTACTCTAGTAAGAAGCAAGATTATCGTGAGGCAGTGGAGTTAGCTGAGGAGGTTACGAGACATGAAGGTGAGTAATCTACTCTTGGTCAGCTTGTTGATAGGGGTTATGGTGGGGCTGGTAATCATGTTCACACTCCCCTCAACAACCAGCTACAGCGTTGTTAATTATGGGGATAACGGTATCTCGAAACTCAGAGAGTCTTACGAAGCTCTCGTGATCACGGACCTGAGCACGTTACGTGATATAAGCCCTCGAGACACGGTGTATTTAATCATTCGCTTAGATAACGTTACGTCAAGTGAGGCAGAGATCATCTTGAGGTTGGTTAATGAGGGGGGATATGTGATATTCTCTGGGGGTTGGGGGGCTATTGAGAGCTTAAGTCATTACGCGAAACTTAACTTAACTGTTACGAGTAGTGTTATTTACGACATGATTTATAATGGAGGTGACAGGTTTCACCCGCTAGGCTTCTCAAACCATTGTAATTGTACTCTCACTACCTACACGCCGTATTATGTCGTAACAGATAAGAACACTGACGTGGTAGCGTATTCCAGTAACTTCTCCTATGTTGATTTAAACGGTAACGGCTACATGGATATTGAGGAGCCGTTAGGCTCGTTTCCTTTAGGGATCTCACTTAGTTATGGCGGGGGTCGTTTAATCCTTGTTTTCTCCCCCCAGGTTTTTACGAACGAGTTATTTGAGGCTAATAAAGACTTCATTGATTGCCTCGTAAGTGATAGGGGATTAGTTATTGATCAATCGTGGGTTAAGAAAGACTTCATCGAGTATTTGAGGCTAGTAACTACCACATATGAAGTTACTTACCCAGCACTTATTTTATTAGTTTCCCTGCTATGTGTGGTGGCTTATTATGTATTTAAGGAAAGGTAGGGCTGCTTACTTAGTGGTTTCGCCGCTTATCGTGCTTACCGGTTTCTATAACTCTCTAGTCTTGAGCAACCCTATTCACATGCTCTACAGCGTTGTTGCCGCGGCTCTCTACCTCTACTTGCAGGGTATGCCAAGACTTCTCACGGTTTTTTCCTGGTGTTTGCTTTCATCAGGCCTCACACAATTATCCACCCTACTTAGTGTTATCCTGTCTTTCCTACTTCCATACTCTTACGATGACGCGTCACACACCCCTTCAGACACGCACCTATCTCTCAAGCTAGCTTCCGTGACCTTAGTTTTCACCCCGCTTTACTTACTGAGAACGCTAACCTTAATTACAGCTACTTCATATTTAGCCGGCATACTTGTCGTGACCTTCATATCTTACGTTCGCATCTCTAAGTCTCGCGTCGTCTTACACAGGGCAACGTTCTCAGCATATTTGGGCGATTACGTCGAGGTTCCTTTAAGTATAGAGTCCGGGCATGAAGTGTATTATAAGGTCTTACTAGACGATAACGTTACCGCAGGGGGGTTCTTAAGGGGCTCTAAACACTTAACTATTAAGTTATCATCGAACATAGCCGGGGTTAGGAGGCACTTAATCAAAGTAGTCTTAAGTGACTTAAGAGGGTTTTCCCGAGTTACGCATGGTCCTTACTCAATCAGAGTTAAGACAGTACCTAAATCCCTGACTTTAGTTAGGAGTGTTAGGGAGATTCTGAATAGGTATGTAGAGCTTGTTAAGTCCCCGATCATATATCTCGGCAAACTCGAAGTCGCTATCTCGCCACGGGTTCCGGTGCTTAAGGGTGGTTTGGGGGGTGAGTCAGCTAGTGGATACGTAGGCGTGAGTGGTGCGGGGCCTAGCGCGGGTCTCACAGGAGGCGCTGTGGGTGAGGGGGGCGTGAGCGGTGGTCAAGGGTTTGGTTCAGGGGTTTCAACACTTTACGGAGACCTGATTAAATATAGGTTTAGGTGGACGGTTCCAGCTAAAGTGCTTGAATTCATAGAGCTTCAGACTTCTAAGACTTTCTTAGGTGATTACGTAGGTGTTAGAGAGTATTACCCGGGTGATCACCCGAGGAGCATACACTGGAAGAAGAGCGTGAGTACCGGCGAGTTAGCTGTTAAGGTCTACACCCGTAGCGGTGAGGGGGGTGGCGGGAGGTCCAGTCTAGTCATTGCTGACTGGGACGCGTCCAACCCTGTAGAATTAGATAACTTGATACAAGCCACGTACAGCGCTCTCTTAATGGAAAAATACGTGAAAATCCTCTACCTTAAGCTACCTAACGGTAAGATATACTTAGTTAAGGGGGGTATACTCGACGTCCTAAAAGCGTTGGATTTCATAATAAGTAGTGAGGACATTGAGTCAAGGTTTAATTACGAGAGCTGGGTTAGGAAAGGGTCGCTGAGCCTAATAGAAGAGCTTAGAGTAGCTAACGAGCCGTTAGGATCTATAGACAGGTACTATAGGGTTTTATCCGAGTCACTAATTGAGGAATTAGAGAGGCAGGGCTTGCCTAAAAACTCTAGTTTCGTAATAGTGCATCCTAGAGCACACACCGTCAAGTATCTCTACTTAACCCATAAGCTAAGAACGAGTGGGTATACGGTAACACACTTAACTAAAATACTTCAGCCAAGTGAGATAAATAAGAGACTTAAAGAAATGATTAAGTCTTAGGAAGGCCGCTCCCCACCCAAATCCCCAAGAATGATTGAGTTTTAGTTAAGGTAATCTCAATATGCTTGCACGACCTTCCCGTCCTCTAAATTTATGGTTTTAGAAACGTTAAGATTTTTCAAGTAATCTGATTGATGAGAGGATATTACCATGCCAACCCCTTTCTTGTGCTTCTCTTTAAGAAGATTAATTAATATTTCTCTCTTCCTCGCGTCTAGGTGTGCGAAGGGCTCGTCCAAGACTAGTATCTCAGGGTTCAAAAGGAGTGCGCGTGCTAGAGCTACTAATTGCGCCTCACCTATTGATAACTCTTGCGCGTTTACTGACGCGCGAGTTTCTAAACCTAACTCTTTAAGTATTTCCTCCGATCTCTTGAACGCTTCCTCTTCTTCGTACCCTCTAAGGATGAGTCCGTAAGCAACGTTATAGAGTACGGAGCCCTTCAAGAGAACCGGTTTCTCGTGCACGTATGTAATCTTCCTGCGTATCAAGGTTTTTTCAGAATTACTTAACTCCCAGAATTTCTTCTGGTCTACTAATACGTCACCTTTTAACGGCTCGTAAATTAAGGAGATGATCTTGAGTAGGGTTGTCTTCCCGCTACCGTTAGGTCCTGTAATCACGAGTAACTCGTTATTCTCGACGCTTAAGGACACTCCTTTAAGGACCCACCTCCCCCTACTCAGATACCTAAACCACACGTCCTCGAGCTCTACGCGTACCATTCCTCATACGCCTTACTCAAGTACTTTAAAGCTACTGTTATAGTGATCGTTATTATCAGTAATATAATGCCTAAGAAGACAGCTTCCTCGAACTCCCCCCTAGCGACTCCGAGAGCTATGGCAGTCGTCAATACTCTCGTGTGGCCGCTTATGTTGCCTCCCACCATCATAGCCACGCCTAACTCCCCTATAGCTCTGGAAAAACCCATGACTGCCGACGCGGTAATGCCTGACATAGTCTCTCTCAGTACGAGGAACATCGTCTGCGTTTTGCTGGCACCGAGGGTGAGGGCTAGCTCCGAGAACGTTCTTATAGTGTTTTTCAGTAACCTGTAACTCGCCGATATTATCAGCGGGGTTACGAGAATGGACTCACCTATTATTATTGCTTGCGGGGTGTACAAGAGCTTCAGCGAGGCTAGCGGTCCTGAAGAACTAAGAATGAAGTATAGGAGAAGCCCGAGCAAAACCGTCGGCATACCCACCAACGTCTCCACTATAGTTTCAAGAAGTCTTGATCTCCCCTTAAGTGCTAGGTAATAGGAAGCTGGGATACTCCACGTGAGTGATAATAGGGTTGCAACGCCGGATACGTAGATAGATCTCAGGACGGTGTTCAGGGTCTCAACAGTTAACATAAAATCACCTAGACCCCGAAGCAAACACATCCCATAATCCCTGAATGACTAGCTCCTTATCTCTCGCCGGGTAAAATAGTGGTCTCCCATACTCGCTAACCCCGAAACTACCTATCAGTTCTCGCTGGTTTTCGTAAATGAAGTTTATGAAGAGCTCCGCATACTTCTTCTCAAGACCGCTACAACCCTCTACCAAGTAAGCACTATACACGTTGACCGTGAGATTATCTTCCTTGTTCTCGTAGAGTATCCTTAACCTACCTAATCTCCCACTACTCTCGAGTTTTAAGTAGGTTCCCATATCGCCTAACGTGTACGCACCTAACTCGTTAGCCATTACTAAGGCTTCACTCATCCCGCAACCGCAGTCTAAGTACCACTCAGCTCCCTCAACACTCAAGCTAACTAGTCTCCACACATGTAACTCCCTAAAGTGAGTTCCTGAATTATCCCCTCTACTAATAAATAACGCTTTGCTTTCCTCACCGGCATGATATATCTTCCTGAAAGCCTCTATTAAGTTACTAGAGTTGGAGATGCCGGCGGGGTCTTCGGCAGGACCTACAATCACGAAGTAGTTGTACGCGAAGATTTTCCCATCCCTAATAACACCTTTATCAATATACTGCTTCTCCAGACTTGGTTCATGAATGAGTACCGCACAGACATCCCTCCTCTCAGCTAGCTTAAGAGCGGCTCCAGTCCCTACAGCAACAAACTCTACCCTAGCCTCAGGATACACAGAGTTAAAGCTGGAAGCGAGGTGATCCGCTAACCCGGTAGCATATAAAGAAGTGGTTGTTGAGACTTTAACACGTACGACACTACCTAAGCTGAGGAAAGCATAAGATAGGGAGAGAGCTACCGCAACCACCGATACAGTTAATAAAATAGACGTGCGTGTAGCGCCGCGCATCAGCCAACACCCTCTATTAAACAACGTAACGACCTAAAAACGTTTGAATATTAGCGATCATGGAGCTTACGGAACGAATTGCTGACATGCGATCACGCTAGCTCATTAAATTAGGTTGCCTAAGAAAACACGTTCTAGATTTATTTTTACGAACTATCGTAGTAAATTAACTAAAATTTAAATTGTTTTAAGTAAAAATATCTTGAGGTGAAATCTTGAAAAGTCTACCTTTCCTAAAATATCTGTCCGTAGTTATGATGATCTCCTTAATAATTCCGGTAGCACTTCCGTTAACTACCATGTCTGCGTTAACGGAGTCCTCAAGCGTTTTAGGTTCTTCAAGTGCTTCAGCTTACGTTAGTCCGGTATTGTTGGAGGATGATTTCTGGAAGTATGGCTCGTACGTTGAGGACCCCGCGTTCTTATCTTTCGAGTCTCCGGTTAGTGAGGACACGGACTTCTTCGTAGTCAACGAGAATACCGAGTTAGGGAGGGTTATGATAGTTCTTGAGAAGGGCTTAGCGCCTACAATCCTGAAAGGGAAGGTCAGAGGATTACTGGGTGTGCTCCCGACACATTTGTACAACGTGGTTCTTGCCATAATATCGAGGGATGACTTAAGAGAACTTACTAGTACTCGCGGAGTTTTAGCTGTATTACCTGACGTGAGGATTGACGCGTTAATCAATAAGGAGATCCAGTCAATGAGAGAGTATGAGGAAGTAGCTCAGGAGTTAGGTAATGATTATCAGGTTGCCGAGACCGGAGATAGTTATCATTACACACTCAACATAACGAGATCTATAGACGTATGGTTGAACTACAGTATAAGAGGTGAGGACGTTAAGTTAGCTATAATTGATACAGGGGTTGATTACGGGTCTCCCGGCCTAGGTCTGAACGCCATAGCGAGAGACGAGTACGGGTTACCGATGATATTCGATGCTAGTAGTTTGGGGCTCGTATTAACTCCTGTAGTAGCGCAGGAGGTTGGTGACGGATATATCTACGTTAACGCTTCCGGTTTATACGTCTTCCACCCACCCTACTACGTCTATAGGTGGACTGACCAGCTATACGTAAGGGTTAGTGGGTGTAGTAGCTATACCGGATGGTTGCCGTTCCCCAACGAGAGTAAATGGTATGTAGGCAACATATCCAGATACGGTGACGTGAAGTTCGGCTTAATGATTCAGTACATGACGACCTCTGTAGGTGGCGTGTCAACCACTATAATATACACTATTCCAGTCATAGTGGTTGACAGCGACGGCGACGGGTTCTACGATACACTATACGCTGATACTACCACAGCCCTCTACTTATTGGGACTAGCTCTCTCACCCTCACCGTGTTCCGTGACCATACCGAACGTTCCAGTAGCCCCCGATTATTCTTTCGCTGACGAGGAACCCATCACTTACGGTAACGAAGTAATATCAAGGGATCTCAACGGTGACGGCATATCTGACTACTCGGTCGGTGCTCTAGCTGGGTACTTGTATGACGCGGTCTATGCAGTCTTTCTTGAAAAGATTGATTGGCTCGATGAGAACGTACCTGTATTACCTCCGTTATATGGCTACAATACTGTGGGGGTTGTTGGCGGCGGTCTTCCTGAAGTGTGGAGTGGGGAGCCTGTAGCGATGATTTGGCCAGGTCTAGACCCTTACGGTGATTACGTTGTTATAGAGTATGATTACAACAGCCACGGGACTTTCTGCGCTAATACTGCCGCAGGAAGAGATTATTACGCTCAGACAGGTTATGGTGTTAGGAGTATCGCTGGTCAAGCACCGGAAACTAAGATAGCTGCTTCCCCAGCCCTGTATTACGGCGTTGTAGCAGTCTCATTATACTTCTTCAGCGGTTTTGATTTGGTTACGCCGTACGGCGACGGCTCTATCTACATATGGCCGGCGTTACTCACTAATCCGTGGATAGCTTTTGAAGGTTGGGACTGGAGCTGGGAGTACTTAGGAGAGCACCAGGTAGATATAACGAGTAACTCGTACGGTATCAGCGGGTGGGCTCTCTGGGGCTGGGTTTCTGGCATGGATCCTGAAAGCGCGGTCTTCGATTACACGACAATAACTTCGGGGACTGCGCACTTCGTTGCTGTAGGTAATGGCGGCCCCGGGTGGGGCACCACAACAGTGCCGGCTTCCTCAACCCTAGCTATAGGCGTAGGTGCTGCCACAGAATTCACTTATAGGCCGATCTATGGTTATTACTGGCCGGGTTCTAGCAGGCAGGTAATAAGCTGGAGCGATAGAGGTCCTACAGAGTTAGGCATAGTTAAACCAGACGTAGTAGCTGTGGGAGCTTTTGCATGGGGTATAGGCAGGACTTGGGAGGCGTTGGGCTCGAGGACATTGAATGGTGTTTTGGTGCACAGGTTGTTTAGTGGGACCAGTCAAGCAACCCCCATGGCTGCCGGTGTTGGGGCTTTAATTGTGTCAGCGTATAAGAGCGTAAGTGGTTCTAGGATGCCGCCTTACCTGCTTAAGACTATATTAATGAATACCGCTCAGGACATGGGATTTGATGAGTTATCTCAGGGAGCCGGGTTCGTGGACGCTTATAAAGCCGTTACGGCTGTAATGGATCCGAGCTTCCCAAGAATCTACTCGCTAAACATACTGAACGACTTAATCTCGGAGATGGGTAGTAGCTACGCTTCCTTCACTTACGGAGGATCTCTTGATGGCGTTTGGTACGAACCTAAGATATTCATACCTTCCGTTAGGTCTGGGTCTAGGGTTATGAGGCAGTTAGTCGTTGAGGGTACCGGGAGCTACAAGATTTACCCAGTCAGGTTGCAGAGTGTTGGTCATGTAGGCTTATGTAATATCACGACAGGAGTTCTCGACCCAGCGTACATAACTTCGTGTAGTGGTGAGGACATAACGTTCAACGTTGATGCCGCAACTCGTTACGGGCACCTAGTCATAGACATGGACGCTCTCAAACAATACGACTTCTTCGAGATTGAGGTGGTGTTTCCTTTCGAGTATTTTGAGGGTGGCGGCAGAACAGGAACATTCAGCGTGAGGATACCTACTACGGTGTTAGAACTTGCTTACTGGATTGACGTAGGTGGTGACGGGGTCTTCTCATGGTATGAGACTGCCAGAATGTACTACGACATAAGAAGAGCTAATGCTGTGAGGATTCAGGTAGGTGACTTAGAGGGACAGATTGAGGAGATAGAGAATTTAGCTAGGGTCTACATGGGTGTTGACCCGGCTCAATTACCTAGATACCTAATCGTTAGAATAGGTGTTTCCGGCGCTACCTTCAGAGGAGTCTTACCTATAAAGGCTAGGGTTGTAGGGTATAAGTATGTTCCGTGGAGTGACTTGACGATAATACCCTCTAGATTCACTAGTTCAGGTCTTGTGAGAGTTAGTGTTATTGTCAAGGGTCCTGCAAGACCGGGATTCTACAGTGGTTACGTGGTTGTTGAGGAGACTACGCGCGCTCATAAGTCGTTAGTGCCTGTCTCCTTCTTCGTGCCGATAGAGCTCAGGACCCCATCTAACTACACATTATCTCCCTACGCTGAGGGGAGACAGTACAGGAATACGTACCTTAGAGGAGCCTTCGACTATACTTGGAGGTATGAGTCAGGTGATTGGAGAGTCTTCAAGGTTTATGTTCCGCCAACCTTCAAGAGCTTATGGGCTTTAGGAGTTAGAGTCACGTGGCCTACGCACGACAACCCAACATATGCTAGCAACCTAGACATCCATCTCTACGGTCCTTACACGTACTACATGGTCGAGGAGGAGACGAATATAGTGTATCAGTACAGAGTTTCCGGGGCTCAACTAGCTGCTGAGTTAAGTAGGGATCCGCGTGGTGGCAGTAGCTATAACCCGACGAGATTCTGGGATTCCGTAGGTCCAGGTGAATCACTGATTATATCCCCCATAACCTCAACAGGTGTTTACAGGGTGGTCGTTAGGAATATCCAGTTTAGCGGCATGAGTTATGAAGAACCCTTCACTCTAGAACTAATACCTATGACTCTCAGCGTCAAGTACAGCTACTCCCCAACAAATAAGGTGGGATTGGCTGAAGTAACTATCACTGGACTCAGCGAGTTGTTCCCGGAGGATGTTGCGGTGGTTGGTGAGGGGATAGTCAAACCTGTAGGTGGGGTGACATACTATTATATCCCGGATCTAGCGGAGTACGGGATAACATTGGAGATAAGTCCTCCGGTAATCAGCGATAACACATACAGGTTCAACGTAACCATGAGTTTCTCACCTAGTGTGAGCAGAGGACGCTATATCATACCCTTAAGTGCTACCACGCCATTCCCTGTAACAACGGTTGGCTGGATTGATTCTGGCACTCCAACAATATACTTCGACTGGTATAAGATGCCGATATACCTAAAATTCACCTTAAGTTATAACAGGATAATAGGATAAAGATAGAGTTTTTAATTTAAAGCTTAAATATTTTTCTTGAAACTATATTTAGGGTATCTATTATGAATAAGATAAAGACTTTGGCTCTCTTCATAATTTCAGCTATGTTATTGTCGCAGTCAGGCATCTTATTATACGCTCAAGGAGCTCCTGAGGTGTACGTGACCCCTAGTAGTGGACACGGGGTGGATGAGGAACCGGTAATCATTAGTGGGTGTAACTTCAGACCTAACTCCCTAATAAGTAAGATAGAGTTGTATAACACGCTTACAGGGCAGATCTATGAGTTCTCAGTAGATGAACCTACGGATGAGTCAGGATGTTTCGGTCCTGTAGATCTGAAGGGATATTTACTAACGAACATGAGTTACGGCACGTATTACGTGATAGTTTATGAGACACCCATCGAGCAACCAGAACCTCTAGTAGTTGCGGATAAGATAGCTTTTAATGAGTCCAGGTTGTTGAGTATAGATGCCTCGATGGTTCTCGGCACGCCAGCAACCATTACTGCGGAGTTTTATGTAGAGGGTCTCTTCGCTTTTAACGGCTACGCACGCGCATACTCTGATGACGTTACTACCACGATAGGAGTCATATTCACAGGAGAGGATGAGAGGGGTTACAGACTTAATGCTTGGAGGGTTAACATCACTCAAGTAGATAGTCCCGTACTCTTCCAACTCATTGACTTAGAAACTAGTTCTATAGTCTTCAGCGAGGAAGTCATTCCTGAAGAGAGGGATGGGGTCTTCGTATCCACGCTCACATTCGATTTAGGTGATAGGTTGAGAGAGGACTTACCCAATAACATGGCTTTGTTCACTAGCGCCGAAGACTACATATTGCTTGAATTATACTATGGCGGAAGACATGTGGAGATCCTGTACGCGTTGCTTAACATAACGTATTATAACGAGGAAACAGACACTTACTGGGAGTATCTCTACGAATATCCAGGAAACCTGCCAGTATATCCGGAAGGCATAGTCCACGTTGATGAATACCTAGGTGAGGACGCAGACATTATATGGTCTTCTGTTTTCGAGTGGGACGCTGTGAGCGAGGACGCGGTCTTCATAGTTAACGCGACATACCTAGACAGAGTTCTCTACTTCGAAGATCTTTACACGATAGTCCCGCTCCTCCTCATAGACGGGATGCTTGCTGAACACGGAGTAACCTATGATTTCGGGGTATTAACCGCTGGAGACTTGCTCACGTTAACGGTTTATGGCTCCACACCATACTCGCCCGTCACCGTAACCGTTGACGGTAGCTTAACCTTATATAATGGTTTGACAGGGAAAGACGGCAACTTGACGTTCACAATCCAAATCCCATATCTAATGCCTGGTGAGGAACATATGATAACTGTCGAGTTCCAGTATGACAGCAACGTATACAGAGTTTACATAGTTTACACTCAATACTGGTACGCGTACTATCAATTAATTAACCCTATTACCGGCGAGTACTTAATCGAGAATAGGGCTTCGGCGTCTTATTATAATGAGACTGTGGTAGTGTACCTTAACGGCGAGCCTTTCGATTACTTAGGAGATCTTATAGAGGTATACGCTGAGGGCTTGTTACCGAGTTCTGACGTGATCATTAGGTTTGACGGGACATCAGACTTCGACGTGTGTTCCGGGGAAGCTAACGAAGACGGCGTATTAAGCTTGACGTGCACCATAGCTTCAGTACCTAAAGATAACTATGTCGTTAAGCTAGTAGTAGTTGATGACCTGATAATAGAGGTAAGCATACCTTGGTTTAACGGTACGGAGTACGTTTACGAACCATTAGAAATTTACCCGAAGATACTCGTGCTTAAGATAGGCTCTGACGAGGTCCCGGTAATAATCGGTAATAGTGTGGTTAGGGTTGTGGGCACGGGCTTCCCCGCCAACTCTAACGGCTTCCTAATCTTGATTAACGGTACAGACGCGCTGGCCTCAACAAACTTACATTCACTAATGTTATGGGGTACTAATGAGTACGGCATACTAGTCAGCGCCTCCGAGGTCGTTCCAGGCCTTACCATACCCATCTTAGAGCCAGGGGTTTACGAGTTAAGGTTAGCAGGAAGTCACGTGGTGTCTGAACCTGGATATGTATTCGTGGTAAACAAGTTGGGTGAAGTAGCTACTAGAGAAGACATAGATAATCTCATGAGTAATACTACTGACTTAGTGAATAGCTTAAGAGAAGATTTATATAGTGTCGGAGACAGTCTCTCGGCCCAGTTGCTGAGTATTTACGAGTTGCTGAGCAGCGTTCAAGACGTACTCACGACAATGTATTCAGAGATGGTTACTAAAGAAGACTTAACAACAGCGCTAAACACTATCTTAGCGGAAATCAACTCTTCCAAGACTGAATTACTGATTACCTTGCTAGAGCAGCTCTCGAATATTTCCAGCAGTATTGACGGTCTCTACGTAAGACTTGACGAACTCGAGGCAGTGATCTACGGGGTATCGGAAAACATTACCGACATGTTGTTAGCTCTTCAAGAAAGTCTTAATGAAGTAATTATGAAGCTAGACATTATAATCGAGAACATGGCAACGGCTGAAGACTTAGCCACCGTCTATGAAGGGATCTCAACTTCACTAGAATTCGTTCATGACTCAATAATTAGCAGGATTGACGTGCTCGAGGCTAACATAACTAGTAGGGTGGGTGAGGCTGAGAGCAACATAATTGCTAACCTAGAGAGTTTAAGGAGTGACTTACTAGGTGCTATATCAGAGACTAACTCCACGATAATTTCGAGAATAGACGCGGTCATCGATAGGATTGACTTACTCGAAGCTAATATAACTAGTGAGATGAGCTTATTACGTGATGAGGTTTCATCAAGTATCACGGGACTCACCGAGTTAGTGAACGAGTCCACTAGCATTATCATGGTTAAGCTTAGCGAGTTAACTACCAAGGACGACCTGCTGAACGCTGTCGAGGACTTAACTACTAGAATAGATGGGGTAGAGTCTAATGTTTCAGATCAGATAAGTTCATTAGGGAACACCTTACTGGAGGTTAATACTACATTGTCGAGCTCTATTTCAGCGGTAGAGAGTAGGGTAGCTAGTATTGAAGACAGGATCTCATCACTAGAGGCTGACGTTAGCGAGTTAAGTGAGATAGTGTCAGAGGTCGGGATAAACCTGGCTAGCGTCAACGAAAACTTGAGTGATAAGATTGACGCGCTGGAGAATAGTATCTCAGAAAAAATAACTCAAGCTAAGAATGAAGTTATGGCTAGCGTTAGCGGGAATTTAAGCCTCGTCACAGAGAAGGTTGAGAACACTACAGGAGTAGCTAGTAACGCGTTCACGTTCAGTTTGTTAGCAGCTATATTTGCTATCATCACCACGATAATCGCTGTTTTGGTACTCATACAACTTAGGAAATTCTGAAATAATTAAACTACACTATTTTTATTTTTCTTAAATAACTTTCTTCTCATGTAGTAAGTTAGGTGGGTATGTGTGGAAAGGCAAGTTATGATTAAGCTTACCTTCAAAGATCTTGTATGGATCATTTCTTTAGTGTTCTTGGTAAGTGTATCTTCCTACGTAGTTTACGTCGATTATAGCACTTCTTATAACTGGGTTTTCCCACTTAATAAACCTGTGTTAGCGAGTGAGTGGTATCCTAAATCAACGATAGGTATTGGCGTAGTCGATTTAAGAAATAACGTAACTATCTTAACCGTGTGCAAAGGGTTTACCACGTCTGTGATACTTGATGAGTACCCCTCCGGCTACGCCGTAGTTGTTGCGCGAGGTTACAACTATTACGTAGCGGCTCTCACAGTCTTCTCAACAGCTTTTTATGCTTTAATCTCTAGATTACTGATGAAGAAGATCCACTCAGCATCACGTGTTCTATCCTTGTTCGTGCTAGGGTTCTTCCTCATCGTGCTTGCAACAACAATTTCTCTCGTGCCATACGTTAACGCAGGTCGTGAGTTAGGATACGTATACAAGACTTCAAAGATAGTTAGGGAGCTTAACTCACTGAATTTCACGAGTCTTAAAGAACCTTTCTTGAACGCGTTAGGTTATGCCTACTTATTTAAGGATAGCTTTAGCAGTATTACCTTAGTAAACGCAGAGTTAAGAGTTAAGAACGCGCTGGCATTAATGGTTTTGAACAGGACCGGAATTCCTGAAGTAACCTATAATACCGCTTTTTATGAGACTCCCGGCAAGCAATTACTGATTTACTTATTCTCCTCAACACCTAACCCAACAGGAACCTTTAGTTACTTGAGGATAGAGTTCACGCCTAGGGGTACGTACCCTCAAACAGCTTTCGCGACCCCCCTAATATTATGTTTAGCGACTTTAGTGTGGGGATTAGCAGGCGTATTCATGGCGAGACGCTTTACTCACAAACATTAGGGGGTTCTGAAGATCTTCTCGCGACGGATTAGTCAGAAGTTTCTTTAACGAAGCGAGACGTAATTATGTAGCCTGTGTGTGTCACCCCAATTGATTTAGGTCTGAGGGCTTCGTGGCTTACTTGATACTCTCTCAGCATTATTTCTGATATGTTAACGTTAACAAGCTTCTTGAATTCTTTAATGTGATTCAGCGTTTTTATTACTTGATTTACTGTTGGAACGAATATTACCACACTACCTGAAGACTTTAGGGAGTTCTGTAGGTGTGGGAAGACGTCCCACGGGTTAGGTATGTCAAGGAAGAGCGCGTCTAATTCGTGTTCCTCAATTCCTTGCGTAACGTCCTTATTCTTTATTGTTACCCTGCTAGAGAGTCCTGCTACCTCTAAGTTTTTTGTTGCTATGTCTATATAGTCTTTATTGATTTCGTAGCCGTAGACGTGACCGCTGGAACCCACGACCCAAGCTATAAGAGCTGTCAGGAAGCCCGTACCTACCCCTGCTTCAGCCACTCTAGACCCTTCCCCAATACCTGACTGAATCACCATGTAAGCTAAGTCCTTAGGGTATATTACTTGCGTGACCCTCTTAAAATACTTAAACATTAGATCCACTAGCGTAGGCTTCAGGACGTACGCTGTGACACCAGTACTTAATCTGACCCTAGACCCCCACTCAAGACCTATTAAATCATCGAGTTTCAAATACCCTCTATCAGTGTGTAGAGTCTTACCCCTAACTACTTTAACAATCTTAGATCTTCTCTCATCCACGTACACCAACACTAAATCTCCTACGTTAATCAACCTAAACCCTCAAACTAGATAATTACGTAATTCTTTAAACCATTAATGTTAGTCAGATCCGGTGTCACTCGTCACGTATCCGAAATACCTGCCCTCATCATCTAAACAATATCTCGTTAATTTCCCTTATATTTTGCTTGACAAGGACTCGAGTACCCAGTTAAGGTATTCGGGATTACCAACACTTACCTCTATCCCTATCACTTCAGGTACTTTATACGGGTGATTACGTCTCACAAATTCTATTAGTTCTTGAACCTTACTAGATTCCGTCTTAATTATCAATAAAGACTCAGCGTCTTCACTAATCCTGCCCTCCCACCAATAAACAGACTTAATCTTGTCGATCACGTTAACGCAAGCAGCAAGTCTTTCCTCAACTAATCTCTTACTTAGTTCTTTCATATCATTCTCGGGTCCGGTGACGAAGAATAAGAAAAACTTGCCAGACCCGGCGGCGCTCACCTTCGGCCTACCCCTCTTCAAGTATTGTTAATGCTGCCATAACCTTAGAATCCTCAACCATGTTATCTATCTTGGAGTACTCGTTAGGTTGGTGCGCTGTCTCATCTATCGTAGACCATACGACTGCCGGGATACCTAGTCTCCTAAAGTAAGCGGCAAACGTTCCACCACCTATGCCACCAATCTTAGGTTCTTTCCCTCTCAACTCTCTCACGGCTCTCACGAGTAACTTGACTATTAAGCTGTCGGGTCGTGTTGGGGGCGGTGCGTCAAGCCTCTCAACTACCTCAACCTTGATTACGGGGAGTCTTTCCCCACCCACTAACCTACCATACCTACTCTCGAGTTCCTTAGCCATGCTTTCCGCATCGTTTAGTATGTCGTCGAGATTGTAATTAGGGAGTATCCTACAATCAAAGACAACCTCGCATTCACCGGGTATTATGTTTGGTGCGTTGCTAGTGCTCTTCCACATCGTGGGTTCGAAAGTGCTTGTCGGCGGCTCGTATAGGTCATCCCTCAACGAGTATTTCTCGTGAAGCACCCTACATAAAGTGTTAACGTACTCAGGTAGCACATTGTTTGGGTTAAAGCCTAGGTGCGGCATACTAGCATGGACTTGCTTACCTCTCACCCTCACTCTAAACCACAAAATACTTTTCTCCGCGACTTCAACGAATGTCCCCTCACTATTCCCTGCGTCAGGAACTAACACCAAGTCTTCCTTCCTAAAGAGATCCGGGCGTTCCTTAACCAACCAGCCCAAACCATACCTACTTCCAGTTTCCTCGTCACTAACGAAAGCTAATACGACCGTTCTCTTAGGTCTAACCCCCAAACTCATTAAGGCTTTAACAGCGTATAGTGAAGCAACCATGCTCTGACCGTTATCTTCACTGCCCCTCCCGTAGACCTTCCCCTCCCTAACTAACGGTTTGAAGGGTTCCGTAACAGTCCACTGACTGAGGTCGCCGGGCGGTACCACGTCTAGGTGGGTGAGTATCCAGAGCCTCGGGGAATCCGCACCAGCCTCCCCATAATAATACGCTAGTACATTAGGTCTGACACCACCCTTAGCTCTCTGGTCAGGCACGTCAATACGTTCAACTCTGTCGAAGGACCACTCACGAATTAATTCCTGAAGCCTTAATGCTTTATCTAACTCCCCCTCACCGCCGTTATCAGGTCCTATGGCGGGAACCTCAATCAAGCTCATTAACGTATTAACCATCTCATCCCTGTAAGACTCGATTACTCTCGCGAGTTCCTTAACTGTGACCATGTAAAACACCTATAATTACTCAGTTAAGTACTTAAAAAATATTCGTCACGATATTGACATTAGTTGGGTGTGTGGTATGAGGTCTTGGAAAGCCTGGATATTCACGTTAGGTACTGAGGTAGTGAGTGGTAGGGTAGTGAACACTAACGCAGCATACCTCGGCAGGAGACTCACGTTACTCGGCTTCAACGTGTTAGGAGTCATATCATTAATTGATGACGTTAAGCTCATATCGGAGCTTATATCCTACGTTCTGACCAGCAAGCCAGACTTATTAGTGACTACCGGGGGTCTGGGGCCGACATACGATGACGTAACTCTAGAAGCGTTAGCTAAAGCTTTAAGGGTTGAGCTACGTCTTAACGAGGAAGCTCTGAAAAGTATTAAGGAGAAATACGATGTCTTGAAACTCCCTCTAACCCCTGAGAGAGTTAAGATGGCTTACATGCCTGAGGGCGGTGAGGTAATACCTAATAACGTAGGCACGGCCCCCGGATGTATGGTGAGGAGCGGGGAGACCTTAATTATCTCGTTGCCCGGGGTTCCGAGAGAACTTGAGAGTATGTGGGAATCATACGTTGAGCCGAAATTAAGGCAGCTTGGTGTGAGGAGGGTCTTCGCTGAAAGATCTTTCATCGTTTCAGGAGTTCCTGAGTCTTCCGCGGCTAAGATTGTTAAGGAAATACTGCGTAAGTACGATAATACCTACATAAAAACACATCCTAAGGGGCATGAGATAAGCGCCCCCCTACTCGAGGTTTACGTACAGGTATTCAGTGATGACTTAAGTACGGCTGAGGAAACAGCTGATGAAGTCTTAGAAGAGCTTAAGAAGGGTTTAGAGAGTGTTGGCGGAGTTATTGCTCGTAGTGAAGTACGTTAATCCTATCCCTCCAGCAACCTCCTCCCAGGAAATATTGAACGGCATTAGCAGTTGCTGGAACGTCGATTTAGCTGTTTTCAAGTATTCAGCTATGTCTACCTCATCTATCTTAGCTAGCTGAACAGGCTTGACACCGCCGGACTTCCTGACCTTCACGTACAGTATGGTAACGCCTTTCTCCACAGGTATTCCGTGCCTCTTAAGATGGATTGCTGCTTTGACGTGAATAGGTGTTGTCTTGACGTAGTCCTCCAAGTCCTTACTTAACGTAGTCTTGAATACTACGTCATCCAACGTGAAGTCCTTGTTCTTGAGTCTCACGTAGAGTTCCCTGACCTCCTGCCTTATCTTATTCTTCACTTCCTCTAGTGATTCAGCAGTACCCTCTATACTGCTAATCAATTCTAGAATTCTTGTGAAAGAGTCTTGAAGTATTTTAGGTACGTTCTTCTTCTTACCTACGAGACCCTTTACGTCGATCTTGCCGTTCTCTGAAACCCCGACGTAGTTTTTCTTGAGAGCGAATGCCACGTACTTGTAGGTCTTGTCTTGCTCTATCTCTAGAGATAGTTCCTTCTCAACCCACTCGCTAAGCTTACTTAAGGCGTTGGGGTCAGGACTCCATATGAAGAGGGAATCAGTATCCCCGTAAATAACTCTGAGTCCCAGCTCCTCAGCTTTAGAGAGTGTTTTCGTTATGACGTACCTCCCGAGAGCAGTTACGGACTCAGCTAGCGAAGGTGTGTAGAACGGGAATGATTCGTGACCGAAGACGCCGTAGCTAGCGTTGACGTACACCTTAAGAGCTTTCTGGACGACGTCGTACCAGTTCTTGATCTCCTCTTCCTTCGCTTGCTTAGCAAGTCTCTTGTAAACCCTCACCCTGAAATCTCTTAACAAACCGACTAGGGTTGACGTTATTCCCTTCCTGGACACGCAGACCTTATGCAGCACCTCACCCTTCTCATCGATTACGTTCAGTAATTTATTATCTCTGCACCACCCTTCAGGAGGGTCTATAGTCTCGTAACTAAGGTTCCATACCTTAATTATGCTCGGATATAGGGAAGCGAAGTCCAGAACCACCACGTTGAAGTAAACCCCCGGTATCGGGTCTATCACTATGGCGCCAGCGTACCTCTTACCACCTATCTTAGCAGCTGTCTTTACCTCACCTTTCAGCCTCTTCAGCTCTTCCCTCTCAGGGATTAAGTAATTATTTCTTCTGTGTTCCCAGTACATCAGGTTCTTAACCCACGCGGAGACCTTACGTCTCGTAACGTCTTCTAGAGACATCTTAGCTAAACGCATTATTAAGACCATGAGTTTCCACACGAGCTCGTTATTGAATGTTGTTAGCGTGAGCGATAACTCGGCGTCCTTCATATTATACTCCGCTAGCTTATCAAGCGGTAAGTCGCTAACGCTCACGTCGATAGCGACTTTAGTCTCGCCTAGGAGAGCTTGAGCTATCGCGTCCAAGGTTTTCTCCTTATACGCTTGGCTGAACGCATAGTTCTGTATAGCCTCAATGCTGAAGAATTTGTAGAGGTCTATGTGGAAGCCGTGTCTAACGCTAACGAAGTCTCTTACCTCTTCTATAGGTATGTAGGCAGGGTCTATGCCCAGAACTAAAGCCCTGTTATATATGTATGGTAGGTCGAATCCGTCCCCGTTAAAAGTTATGATTAGAGGGTAGTTATTCATTATCCTAAATAATTCTAGGATTAAGGCTCTCTCACTATCAAATATCTCGACCTCAGCGTTAAGACTACTTAATTTCTCGACGTTCTCAACACTCATCCCCTCCCTGAACGTTATTAAGATCTTCCTCAAACCATCAGTGCTTGCTAGAGCCACGCTTATTATTGGGTAGTTCGCGTGTGAGGGGTCAGGTATTCTGAGCCTGGTCGGGGTATAGACCTCTATGTCTATGGCTAACCTCTTCATCTTGGGGGGCTTCTCCTCGAATAAGGGTGCCATCCTAAGAGCTAGTTCTAGGAGTTCCTCCTCGTCCTCAACGACTTTCTTGTAGAGGCTTAGAACATCCTCCCCCAGCTTAGGCTGTATTAAGGTGATTCCCCTGCCGTTTATCCTGTACTTCATGCCTGGCAGGAGTTTATTATCGAATACGTAGCAGTCATGGTATTTTATGTTAGCTTCCCACGCATTCGTCACTAAACCACGCATTCGAGGGACTGCGAGAGGATCTTTAACGACTATCTTAGTTAGCGATACCTCCCTACCTCTCAGCAGGTCGTACTTCTCAACTATCTCAACCTTCTCGAAAGACTTATCCTTAACTATCTTCTGATCCAACTCGTTTGGCGGAGTGTTGGTTAGGAAGTAGGGCATATGCCCTGTCTTATCAACCCACACGTAAGTCTTGTTGCTAGAGTCGTCGTAAAACTTCAAGTAAGCTTTCTTAAGCTCCCCACTATAGTACGAGCCGAGCAAGTATGATTCAGGAACCTCATCAACAAACTCGACGTTATTGAGGGTCTCCGCGTACGTAGAAGACCTCATAGAACTCAAGAAAACAACAAATTCAACACCCCCGACCACCGCGACGGAATCAGGCTTCCTAGCAGGAGGTTCGACAGAATCTGAAATCCCACTACCTGAAGAGCTAAGCTTATCTGAAGCTACGGAGACCTCTCGACTCTCCCTAGGGACACTCTTAACAAAATCAGTGAGTTTCTTAGAACCGCTCCTAGGAGGACCTCCAGCAGAGTTACGCCTCCCACTATTTCTAGGCATACCCAACCCTAAAATCTAGTACGGGGTAACACTAAATAACTTCTCACCAAAATAATTCAATATAAACTAATTGAGTTGGAAAACACATAAAAACAAAGAAACACTTAAGACACGGGCCCGTGGCCTAGCCAGGATAGGGCGCCGTCCTGCGGAGCCGGAGGTCCCGGGTTCAAATCCCGGCGGGCCCGCTAATTGGAATTCTCTTAGTTTTTCTCGCGCTTGATCTTCCTTGTGATGAAGGCTATGGCTTTCTCGGCTTTCTCTACCGCTTCTCTTACTTCATCCATAGTCACTTCTATTCCCGTATCTGGGTACCTTGCTCCTACGGCTAGCGGGTATAGCTCGTCAATACTGAGCTCGTGTAGTTGTTGGAATTCTTGGTCTATCTCGCTACATAAATCTATGAGCTGAGATAAATTATGTGTCTTCCCAAAGTGCTTGCCATGGAGTATGAGATATGCCTTTAGTGCTTTCTCAACGGCTTGTTGCGCGTGAAATGCTATGATCCAGGGTTCCTCGCCAATCTCGAAGAGCTTCTCGGCTACTCTTAGATCTGCGAGGGCTTTCTTCAACCATTTCTCAGCGATTTCTTCTCTACTCAATCCGCTTTCCCTCTAGGTGAGCGTAGTAAGCGATCGTTCCAACAACATCCTT
>CAZWSU010000065.1:0-16805 GCA_964636755.1 uncultured Desulfurococcaceae archaeon | reverse complement strand
TAAAAGCAGAGCCTAAGAAAACGCCTAAAAGTGAATATGATTACTGTGAAGTCGTGTCAAAAGGACTACTTTATTTAGCTACTGCTAGACTACTTGAAAAAAGAGGGTTTAAAAGAGAACATTTAAGAGTTTCATCTATATGGATTGGTACTAATACTGATATTAGTCTTTGTGGTTTTATAAGAGGTAATTACGCTGTGTTTGGTGTTTATGCATTAGGTTTAAATAATGTAAAGCAATTACTAGACTTCTTACTTAGTAAAGAATCACTATTAGAAAAATTAAGTAAATCAAGGTATAAAATTTACGTAGAATCTTACTTAGCAGTAGGAGGAGTTAAAGGATATATTCGGCACACGGATGAATTGCTATCTGTTAATATAGTAAAAGCAATATATGATACTATGAAACAGGAGAATAAGTTAACTCCCATTAAAGGGTGGGGTGTGGGTTTAGGAGTATATAAGCCACTCTGGGAGCATTTCTTTATGCCAACATATTCTACAGCTTTACACGCAATTGAAAAAGCAATAGAGGAACTCCTAGACTTCTACGACTTGATCAAGCCCCTACTGGCTTAAACTTAAAATGTATTGTATGATACTTTGATCATGCGTAATTGAAGTTTTAGCTTAGTGTATGAGATATCGCTTGATCATACTTAATATCCTACGTGGAGAAGAAATTAAACCAGCCACGAACACATTACTACTTGAAGCAGAATTGATAAAAGCAAAACTCTAAGAGCACATTTAAAACTACTAAATGTCTTTTAACCCATATCTTCCATAGGACTCTAAATTTCACGGGGGACGTACTATTTGATTTAAATAGAAACAATCAATCTACCCAACTTCCCATTAGCCCCCGATCCAGGCTTCTACTACCCAAGGTCCCCACAAAACGTTTTCCCAATTCTTTTCTCAATAAGTTATATCCTTTGTTCTCAAGCTTTGAATAGTTTGGCTAATTATCAAAAATTATTAAACAGGTTGAACTAGATATGTGGGAGAGTGAGTTGGTGAAATGACTCGAGTGCTTCGCATAGAGGCTTACCGTAGTCCTTGGTGGCTACTTATCTTTCTTGGAGCAGGTTTAGTAGGTGCAATTATTACGAATGTTATCCTAGAGAGAGGGTTAGAATTATCTTGGCTCTTACGTTTCTACATCAGCTGGGCGCTAGGAGTTATTATCGTGTGGATTGTTATCAGGAAAACCTCTGCCATAGGCAAATAAATAGCTATTTCCCACCTCATTTTAGCGTTTCCAAAGGGATCGTGTTAGCGAAAAGCACGCATGCACCTTGGTAATTGTAGTACTGCTGTAGAGCAACCTCTCCCCAGACAAGAGATTTTTTAGGAACTCTGCTTTAGGGGTAGCTGACCACCGAAGGATTGGTTGAGGAGTATTCCTGGAAGTAATGATTAAACATGAATCAACGAGCACCCTCTAGGAACAGACATTAATCGGAGATTCCTCAATACAATAACAAGCTCTGCAAATATCTCTTATCGAGCTTGAGAATTAGTGGTCGTTTAGGGGTTTTATAGAGCTTTTTCCGTACGGATCAGTGAGTATTACGGTGAAGTTTATCTCGTTATTCATTGCTTTCCTGATTTTCTTCACGAAATTGTTACACTCATTGTTTTCGTCGAAGCACTCGACCGGTGTGTTCTCTAGTATCCTCTCTAGGAGCCCCTCGACCGTGGTTATGTAGCCTTGTGCTGCAGGACCTGGGAATACCTCAACCCCTAATTCAGGTATTTCTATACTCGCTGTAGAAGACTTAATGACCAGCGCGTTTAAGTCCTTCCGTTCTCTTACTGGGAAGACTATCCTGACCTCGCCCCCGTGTTCGAGCGTTCCTATGTCGGATTTCCTGTAGCCGCACACACTGCATGTCCACACCTCAATCAATATCTTACCGAAGTAGGGTACCTCATAAACGTAAGTGCTTATCTCTAGGTTCTCACTATTGCACACGGGGCACTTACCTACTGAGCTGAAGATTTTTTGCGGCTCCATCACGTACACACTAAAACATAATTGTTTGAGGTGCTTATTAAGATATGATCACCTAGGTATAAGGGAGAGGTAGGGTAGTGGAAACGTTTGGTGATATCCTTGAGCTCCTGAAACCTCTTGAAGCTTCTTTCCTAGGTCCCTTCATAATTAGCTTAGTATGTAATTCCATCCCCTTCGTATCACTCCCCTACCTGCTAGTGATAATAGGGCTTGCCTTCAAGTACGTGACCCTGCAGGACAGGATCTTATTAATACTTTCCTCAGCTTTAGGCGCTACCTTAGGTAAGGTTTTAATATATTTTATCGGGAAAGGCTTTTCTAAACTCTTAAGTCAGAGGAGTAGGAAGAATCTAGAACTCTTTAATAAGATCGCTAAGAAATCTCTTGCTCTAGCGATATTCGTTTTCGCTGCATTACCGTTACCCGACGACGTCCTCTACCTACCTTTAGGATTAACCGGTTTTTCCTTAATAATCTACTTCCTCTCAGTCTTTCTAGGGAAGCTTTTCTTAAAGAGTGTCGCGGTATTTTACGGGAGTCTCTTAACATCCTTAAGTGAGGAACTAGGTTATCAGGTAATACCTGTCTTCGTAGTGATCTCAATAGTTTTCTCGTACTACATCATAAGTATTGACTGGTCTAAGATAGTTGAGGTTCACATGGAGGGAGGTCTTAAAGCGTCCGTGAGGTGTCTCATGCTAGAGTTAGGTCTCGCAAACAAGAAAATCGCGAAGAACCTTAAAAACCTGTTTACCTGAATTTAAAGAACTCATTAAGATACTCCTTCAAAACATAGTATGCTTCCTCCACAGATTTCCGCGCGCGAGTGAGTTCCCCGCCCTTAAATATCAAGGAACCTGAAACATACACCTCCTCAACTATAGAGTCACCCCAGTTTACAGAAGCTACTGGATCCCCAGCAACAGGGCCCTCAACGGACCACACAACCAAGTCTGCGTCCTCCCCCTCAATTAACTCGCCTTTACCGAAGCCTAACCCCCTATAAGCGGTCGTGGTCGCGAGTGAGAAAGCTTCTCGTAAGTCGGGAACCCCCTCTCCCTCATAGTGGAGGAGTGTGTAAGCTCTTAGATCCTCTCTTATGTCGTAGGTCGGGGCTACGTCAATCCCTATAGTCACGTTTGATAACCTACTCAAGTAATTCCTTATCGGCGCTCTCCCATCACCTAAGAGGATGTTTGATCTCGGCGGATGAGATATCACGAAATTATTAGCTGATAGCACGTCAGCTATCTCCTCAGCCCACACCGCGTGAGCTACTATAGCGTTTACTTTATCTAAACCAACGAATTTAATGAAGTCCCTGAGACTCATCGAATACTTATTCTTAAGCCATACGAGATCCTCGAAAACCTCCGCTAGATGTGTGTGAACACCTAGTTCAAGCTCCCTAGCTAACTCGACTACTTCCTTGAAAGCGTTCGGGTCAAGTAATCTGGGAGTACACGGCCCTAACCTAACCTTAACTTTAGGGTCATCAACCATCTTGAGTAGACCTAGATTTTCCTCCAGAGCTTCCTCATAGTTCTCGAAAACTCCGTGATTCATTATAGGAGTGCTTAAGTCGGCTTTAACACCGCTCTCTAGGACCGCCTTATAAACCATCCCCTCATTAAAGTGCATGTCCGCTAAGGCAGTTACCCCTGAGGAAAGGAGTTCTCTTACGGCTAGGAGGGACGCGTAGTAACTAACTTCCGGGTACTCTCTTAAGAACCTCTCCCAACTCCACACAAACTTCCTAACCCAGTCATCCAGGCTCAAACCCGAGACTATCGTGTTCCTTATTGGGTAAAGACCTAGATGAACGTGTGTGGTAGCCAACCCATGTGTCACTACCCTCACTTTACCTTTTTCTACAGAGCTCCCTGAGACTCTGTAAATATCCTTAATTCTATTACTGAAGCGCACGCAGGCTTGAGAAAGCCATACGTGAGGATTTATCACCACGTAATCTCCGCAAACCTCGTTCAAGAGCTTCAGCCACCCATCTTATAAACAGCTACCACCACGTATACGCTACTGCCCTCGTAGAGCTGGCTCACAGCTATGTGTGCGGGCTTAAATACTGTGAGCGCGGGCTTCTCTAATCGCGGAGCGTACTGCGGGTATTGGAGCGCGCCGTAAAGGAATCTTACAGGGTAGCCTGAAGCCCCGAAGACTTCGTGGACTGCGTGAAGGAATAGCTTATATAATGTCGCATTGGTTAGTGCTGGGTTAGTCCAGTTAGGCATGGCATAACTGTATTGACCTATGGTGACTGTGGTGGTCGGGGGCTTCCTGCCGGCTATCTTGTAGATAGCTGAGATTCCTTTAGCCATGTCAGCGCCGATGAATGTTCCTCCCTGGAAAGCTAGGGGTCCTACGTAGGTTGAGCTGAGTTGCTCTGAGAACAAGACAACATCATATAACACGACGTAGGTCTTGTCGGGTGGTACGCGGAAGTACTTAGTGAATATCTCGTAAGCTTCTTCCTCAGTACCTGTTAGAGCCTTAGCGAGCAACTCTATCTGTGTTGCGTTAAGTGTGGCGCCGTCAGCTACCGTAGCTCTCTCTCCTAAAACGCTCAGCCAGTACCCGTAATCCCACCATGAAATAATCACGGAGTCTTTAGGCGTATTATTCCTAATCCATTCTAGAGTATCCAGCCATGCGGGCACGTTCTTCCCGACACCGAGACCTGAGTCTAGGATCATGGGTGTCTGAGCTCTATAAGCAGGTACCCAGACAGTCACTCCCTGAAGTAATGTAGTGAATAGGTAGGCAATCATTAAGGAAGCACTCAGCAGAGCCAGTACCAGGTCCTTCTTCCTAGAGAGGTACGGGACGAGCAGAGCGATGAAGCTACCTTGAGATATCGCTATCACGCAATTCAGGTATGGGAAGAAGTACGATACGTTAGTCGTGGCGTAAGTCGCTAGCAATACCATTAATCCAATGAATAAATCTAGCACGCTTCTCTTGATGAAAGCCCTGTAAGCGAAGTATACGAGCATAAGGAGTGATATGATGAATGGAGCTCCACTACTCCATATGAAGTTCTGCGCACTAGCTGACGCATACTCCTGAACAGTACCGACCAACACATGCGTCATCTCACCCAAACCCATCGCTGCCAAGCCCTTACCCTTTAAGTGGAGAACGCCGGTAGTGAGTCCTAAAAGCCCTCCCACACCTATCAAGACTATTAGGAGGAAGTAGATTACACGCCACTTAGTTAGAAGCGGGTACTTTAGCTTGACCACTCTCCGTGTGGACACGTACTCTAGGAATAGCGCGATACCTATTACGGCAAACCCTAACGGTATCAGTATGCCGACACTTATGATTAGGTATAGGGGGCCGTAGAAAGGTAGTATTGCTATAGTTAACGCAAGAGGCAGTGTCTCGAAACCCCACAGTATTAAGTCTTCCTTGGTGACCTTAGTTATCAAGGGTTGTAGAACTACCTGTAGGAAAATAGCTGCTAGGAGTAGGTTAAAGCCCGCCCAGCCGGCTGCGGTTAAGGATGTGAAGATACCACACAACAAAGCGTCTACGTAGCTTCTCCTCTTCCAAGTCCTTACGTGGAAGTATGTAGCTAGGAAAATAAAACCTAGTCCAGCAGAGTATTTAACTGTAAACCCTGCTAACTGCCTACTATTAAAGATTATCGCGGCCACCACAGACGAAATCGCTGCTGGGATATCACCCCATAACTCTCTAGTAGTTAGGTAGATACCTATTAGGGAGAATATGAAGAAGATTACAGGCACGTACACCATCCACTCATATAAGGTTAACCCAGGACTGAATAAGTGTGCTAGGTGGTAAGTAACCACCGAGAACATCGGTGTGAGGGGTAGGGAAGACCTAACGAGGTTTCTCCCCCAAGGATACCAGAAAATATGTGTTTCCTCATTATACCTGTCCAAGCTGAAGAAGTATGATAAACCCTTCTCTAAGAGCTTCTCAGCGGTCCAGTACTCAGAGTAAGGATCTAACTCATTCAGCATAGGTCCGTAACCCGCCTCAAGAGCGTTGAAAATCGGGTAGAGCCTGAGATATGAGCCGACTATCGCAGAAGCTAGTAAAACTATTAGCGAAGCCAGCGTAACGATGTGTTCTCTCCTCAAACCCTTAAAACTCAGACCTACCTTCATCTAATCACCTGCTAAGACTAATTAACCAAGCTATAATAAATGTTTATCAACATACCCCAGAGAGCGTTTTTCTTTAAAGACTCATGATATCAAGTGTTGTGCGAGCAACTCAAAAACTTAACAATCAAGTATTCTACGTTTTCCCGTAAATTATGCGTTCCTCGTTAAAGAGTTTTATTGAGACGTACATTAAGCCTGCTATAACTAGTAACAATATCGTTAAGTGTGTTAGCGCCTCACGCAACATGTCGAGCGCGACAAACTTTATGAAGAGTGATGCGTGGGTATACGGTATTAAGTAGAGCAACCACTTGAAGACACTGCTTAGCTGTTCTATGTCGACATATAGAGATATGAAGAACACTATAGTAGCGACACTAATTATTATCATTGAGGAAGCTTGTGCAGCTCTATAGCTTCCTGACCTGATTACCGCGGGCGTTACTAGAGCTAAAGAGCTTAAGACGGAAAAGTATATGGCTATGAAGTGAGCTAACATAACGCCCCCCGGTATCAAGTAGAACAAATTAATTCCGTAAATTAGTGAGGGCACGTAAGCAAATAGAAGAAGCCCTAAGGCGTTGGTGAAACCTGTTAATAACCCTATCAAAGACGTGGAAACGACCTTACCTATTATTAAAGCATACCTAGGTACTGGGGTACTTAACAAAGCTTCTAAAGTCTTCCTTTCCTTCTCCCCTATAACTGAATCCGTTATGTATGCTGTTGAAGGGGTGGTAACGAATATTAGGCTGAAGGAGAGGAACCTAGATATATAGACCTTAAGCGCTTCCTCATAGCTAACGGGAGCGCCACCAACTCCTACAACACTTACTTGAGCTTCAACAGGTCTTAAGATAGAGCCTACGGAGACGTTTAATCCAGCGATATTACTCAACTCAATTACCTTAAGTGAGGCTAACCTAAAGTTTAAATCATTGACTAAGTTCAGTACTATGTTCTCTACCTGGTCTGCCTTACTAGACCCTAGAGTTTTAATGATTTCTAGTCTAGCTCTCTCAGTTAGTGAGGTTAGGTTCTTCACAAACCCCTCCTTAATTATGATCGTAGCATCCACGTTAGCAGACGCTCCGTAAATCACGTGAAGACCGTTTTTCTCTAGAGCCTTACTAATCTCTTCTAGGATGTCTTCAGACGTTATGTTAACCCCTCCCACGCTGCCTGAGGTCTTGTCATAGTTTATGAGCGCTACGTACCCTGGCTGAAGTCCTTGAGCGTAGATAGAAGTTAAGCTCATTAAGGGCAGTATTAAGAGTGGTAAGAAAGCTATCGCCGCTAGTGTACGTATATCTCGTAGCATGTCCTTGAGTTCCTTCCAAACAACTACGTAAACGGAGTTCACATCCCCTCACCAGCTAAGCTTATGAAGACCTCTTCTAAGTTCCTACCATTATATGCGCGTATCAAGTCTTTTGGCGGACCCTGAACTATCACGCGCCCCTTATTTATGAGGGCAACCACATCACATAAATCCTCAACCTCCAGCATGTTATGCGAGGAGAGAACTATAGTAACTGAGTTATTCCTAGAGTATTCTTTGAGTATTTTGCGTATGGCGTATGCTGAGAAAACGTCGAGACCTGAAGTAGGTTCGTCTAAGATGACTAGCTTAGAACCTATCATTAAAGTCCTCGCTATGGAGACTCTCCTAACCATCCCCTTACTATACTCTGAGACCTTCCTGTTAAGGTCTTTCTCGCTCAGACCGGAAATCTTAGCGCCTATTTCCGTAATCTCTAGAGCTTTACTGGTCCTTCCGTAGTAAAGCATCGCGTAATAATAGAGATTCTCCCAGCCAGTCAAGCGTGAGTAAAGCCCTGCGTCCTCCGGTAAATATGATATGTACTTCCTAACCAAGACTCTGTTCTCAGGCAATCCATAACCGAACACCCTAACCTCACCTTCATCTTGCTTAAGTAACGTGGCTAAGATTCTTAGCAGTGTAGTTTTGCCTGCGCCGTTAGGACCTATTAACCCGAAGATAATCCCCTCATCAATCTCTATACTGACTTTACTAAGAGCTCTAATCTTGCCAAAATCCTTCACCACTTCACGCACCAAAACCGCTTTACCCGCGTCAGACACTCTCTAAACCCAAGATATCTTGACTCAATAACCTTATATCTCAACTAGAATAATTTTTCATGAGGCCTGAGGAGACATCAATAATGACTAACAAGTACTTCAGGAAGGTCCTCGTCGTCGGTGGTGGGAACGTAGGGGTTTTACTAGCTTATGCGTTAGTTAGCTCAAGCGCCAGACCCGGTGTTTATGTTTTGGTTAGGAACCCTCAATACTTAAAGCTTTTCAGGGAGGAGGGGGTTAAGATAGTCACCCCTGACGGGATGTCTTTAAGGCTAGAGGGGGTTCACTTCATATCGTACGATGATTTAAGAAGACTTGGCTTGTTTGATTTGATAATGGTAGCTACTAAAGCGTACGATTCCTTGGAAGCGGTTAAGCAAGTGAGGGAATTCTTAGGGAGTGGGGGTGTCTTAGTAACGTGTCAGAATGGTTTGAGATCATATGAGGAAGCTCTCGAAATCTTAGGTCCTAACAAGACGGTAGCTATGGTGTTAAACCATGGCGTGTACAGGTTGGGAAACCGAGAATTTAAGTGGATCGGCGGTTCTACCAGCTACCTGGGGGGTAAAGGTATTTCAAGAGAGTTGTTATCCTCCATAGCGTCATTACTTAAAATCCTTTCAGTTCAGGTAGTTGATGATATAGAACCTTATAGGTGGCTTAAGTTAGCTGTCAACGCAGCAATAAACCCCCTAACCGCTCTATATGAGGTGAAGAACAAGCTCATAATAATCGATGAAAACCTCTTCAAAATAGCTGCGATGGTGGTAGCGGAGACTCAGAGAGTTGCAGAGAAGTACGGGGTGGTGATGCCTGCAGATCCTTTGAAGGAAGTGGTTAGGGTGGCTGAGGCAACCGGGGAGAACTACTCATCAATGCTTCAAGACATAATATGGGGGAAGAGAACAGAGGTTGATTACATAAATGGTGAGGTAGTCGTGAGGGGGTGGAGAGTGGGCGTGTCAACGCCTGTTAACGAGGTTTTGTGGTTAATGATGAAGTATAAGGAATCTCTTAAGAGAAAGACTTAACAAGACTCAGCCGGAAAACTATTTAACCAATCTAGTTATTAATCCTTTAAGGGCTTTAGTTACGGGAAAAGGGATGGGTTCCAAGATCTATCCTCACGACTTTATAAAGAAGAAGAAACTTGGTGAGAAAATAGTTATGGTTACAGCGTACTCTTATTACGATGCTCTCTTAGCTGATAAAGCAGGTATTGACGGTTTGCTTGTAGGAGATTCTCTCGGGATGGTTATAATGGGTTATCCCTCAACATTACCGGTAACTCTTGATGAGGTGAGGCACCATCTTAGAGCGGTAGTGAACGCTAGGCCTAAGGCCTTGATTGTGGCTGATATGCCTTTCCTATCGTATGAGGTAAGTAAAGACGAAGCTATTAGGAATGCGGGTGAGATGATTAAGATGGGTGCGGACGCGGTCAAGATAGAGGGAGGGTTGGAAGTCTCGGAAACTGTTGAAGCCTTGACTAAAGTAGGTATACCCGTAATGGGTCATATAGGGCTTAACCCCCAAAGATACCTAATGCTAGGCGGCTACAAGCTAAGAGGTAAGAACGCTGAAGACGCTTTAAACATAATCGAATCAGCTAAAGCCCTCCAAGAAGCTGGAGTTTTCTCGATAGTCATCGAGTACACAACTTGGCAAGTAGCCGCTGAAGTAACTCGCGCTGTCAGAGTACCCACCATATGCATAGGTGCCGGCGCTGAATGTGACGGCCAAATACTAGTCATTCACGATCTCCTAGGAATAAACCCTACACCGCCGCCGTTTGCCAGAAAATACGCTGACTTGCACAACGAGATACTACAAGCTCTGAGTAAATACGCTGAGGACGTGAGAAAAGGTGTTTTTCCAGGACCTAACGAGTCTTGGGGGATAAGTGAGGATGAGTTGAGGAAACTAAAGGAATATTTAAAGAGTACTAAAACCGAATAATCCACTGACCTGGAGCACGTAAGTTTAGGACTGTGCAAGAGTCTCAACATTGAATTAAGAGGTTAGATTTCGAGAGTTCTTCTAGTCTGTTCCTTATATGCTTAAGTACTTCAGATAATATAGCGTTGTTATCGTACTTCTTTAGTATGCTGGAGAGCTCTTCCCTAGAAGCATTACTTAATTTCTGTGCGTATTCAATCATCTTAGGTAGTGCTCTAACAACGTTATCAACTATTGTTATAGAAGCCGCCCTAGCAGTTCTGGAGAGGGGGTTGAGGTCTATTGCTATGACTGTCTTACCGAGCCTCCTCAAAGCCTCAGTCCTGTCCCCGTCTTCAAGAGGCACTAATACCGTGTCAGCTATTAATATTCCCTTAGGACTTACTTTCCTCCTCTCACTCATGAGTTCAGGAATTTCCGCAGTAGCGTCACTCACGCCAAGTACTTCACGAGCGCCACAAGCCTTTAAAATCTCGGCTATTTTCATTATTCGTTCCTCACTCCGATAAAACAAGTTCACCTCAATTTTAGCGTTAACGAGCTCGGCCAGCTTGACTACCTCCTCAGGAACTAAAGCCGCGACATTGCCGTTAACTGAAATCACAGGATTATTGGATAGTAATAAAGCCGCGACAGCCGCCTCTATAGCTTTCAGCGCCGGCTCTATGGTGGTCTCACCTATCAAGTAATCGAAACACTCTCCCCTACCATGGGTTATCAACCCTGCCTTAGCAACATACCCTTCCTCAAAACCCCTAATCAACTTCTCTCTTATTAAAAGTGACTTGTATCTAGGGTGTGTAGGGGGAATACTAACCTCCAACCACGCTCACCCCACATCACCTATGAAATATATCTTGACTGAGATATTATAGGATCACAGCATCATCACGGTTCCTCCAGGAAATAGCTTGAAGATCCCTAAAACCTTACTGAAGTTCTTTCTCAACGTGTTGATGAGTTCTTCGCTCGGGTCATCCGAAACTACTACCAGAGTACCTTTCTTGATGAAGTATGTTCTCACGTTTCCGGAACTTATATGTTTATGAAGTAGTTCCTTAATCTTCTCGTCAGTTTCTCTATTCATGAATATTGCCTTACTGAATTCATAACTTAATTCAAGAAACCTCTCGAAAGAAGGTTCCGCAACGAATTTCTTGAAAGCACGCTCACCAGCTTCTTTTATTGCGCGCCAATAATCTCTGAGCATTTGTGGGGTCGTGAATCCCGGCCTGACGATGCATGGGATCACACTCACGGACTCCCTTACTGGAATCACGTCTAACTCGCTCACTCCAGGAGCTCCTGGTTTCAGCCGGAGTACTAGTCCACCACCACGCAGTTCCGCTACTACATCGCCTAACCCAGTCATCATACGTACTTCTACTTCGTGTGCTATGATGCCTACCCTGTTCAAGGTTAAGGGCTTTCCTAAATTATGTAAGGCTGAGGCCGCCACCACTATGGAGAGGGCCGCACTAAACCCTAAACCTTCCCCGAGACGTGAAGGCGATGTTATCTCGACGTTAACGCTGTTTACACCAACAATCTTCTTAACCTCGTTTATGATATCGTGCTCGAGGATAACGGAATTAACTAATACTCTATTGTCGGAACCGCTCTTAATCTCCGCCTCAACAAGCGGTTCTAGGGTTATCCCAGCTCCTATAGAGCCCGTCGTCAAAGGATTGTTAGTTATGTGCGGAACCCAAAAACCTGAGACATGTAACGGTACTCTAACGCGCAATCTTGAGTTCCTCTTTAATTAAATCTAATATTTTCCTAGCTACTACCTCTTTAAGAGACTTACTCACTAATTCCTTATACCCTCTCTTGCTAATTAAGACCACCTCATTGTAATCCACTGTGAAGCCTACATCATCCCTGCTAACGTCGTTAGCGACTATTATATCAAAACCTCTTTTTTCTAACTTATCTAGAGCTAGCCCAACCAGCCTGTTCATATCTCCCTCAACAACCTCGGCAGCGAAACCTACTAAGAGTCCTGAGAACTCTCTCCTCAAGTTCAGTGATATTTTTGGTGTGGGCTCTAATTCCACAGTTAAAGACCCTTCCTCAGACTTAATCTTACCTCCAAAATATTTCTTAAACCTGAAGTCAGCGGGCGCCGCAGCCAGTACTACCGCGTCATACTCTCTACTCCTAACCTCACTTAACAGGACGTTAAGCATGTCTTCAGTTGTTGTGACGCTGAAGCTTCTTACGTAGTGCGGTATCCTTGCTGACGTCGGTCCGTGAACCAACGTCACGTCAGCTCCACGGAAGTACGCTTCCCTAGCTATAGCTATGCCCATCTTACCGGAGCTAGCGTTAGATAAGAACCTCACGCGATCTAAGTACTCTCTCGTAGGTCCTGCCGTTACTAATATCTTAAGGTTTTTCAGATCCCTACCTCTCAGAGTCGTTGCTTCTATAGCTGCGAGAATGTCGTCATTTTCCGGTAGCTTAGCTCTCCCGCCAGAAACGTCAGGCGGGACTACCACCACACCAAACTCACTGAGCTTCTTCATAGCTTCACTTACCGGCGGTGAATACCATAAGCCAGAATGCATTGCTGGCACTAACGTGACCGCTTTTCCAAGTCCTAACAAGTTCACCGCAGTTAGTGAGACGGGGTTGTCACATATCCCGTGCGCGAGTTTACTTATGATGTCTGCCGTGGCTGGAGCTATCGTGAAAGAAGATACCTCCTTACTTAAGGAGACGTGCCCTACCTCACCTTTAAATTCCGTCAGAACCTTGCTACCGATAGCCCACTCAATTAGCGTTGGGTTTATTAGCTCGGTTGCTGCCTTAGACATCACGGCGTAAACGTCTGCTCCTCTCCTAATTAATTCACGCATTACGTCGATGATTCTGTAAATAGCTACTGAGCCAGTAAGCCCGAAACCTATCTTAACGCCTCTTAAGTGATTTGAGATAGCACCTCTGATCTCATCTGCCGGGTGGAACTCTGGTTCTCTTAGCACGCTACTTACCCAAGCATAATTAATATTGAGTATTATAATTATTAGGGTTACCAAAGTGGAGATGGTCAACATCAGGAAGGCAAAACCTGAAGACCTTCCGTCGATCATAAGCATAAACATGATATCGCTTAAGGAGCACTACCCTGAAGATTTCTGGAAGCACCATCTAGAGATGTGGGGTGAGGCTTTTTTAGTGGCTGACGCGGATTCCAGGGTTGTAGGTTACGTCATGTGTAGGGTTGAGAGAGGTCTGGGCTACATTAACAAGTCTCTACTTAAGAAGATGGGCCACATAATAAGCATAGCTGTCCACCCGGACTATAGGGGTAGAGGGATAGGGTATTCTCTGATGGTTGAAGCGTTAAGGAGGTTAAAGGAGATCTACAAGGTTAACGAGGTCTATCTCGAGGTTAGGGTAAGTAATGAGCCAGCAATTAGATTATATGAGAAACTCGGCTTCAGGAAGGTTCAGAGGATAAGATTTTACTATCTTGACGGTGAAGACGCTTGGTTGATGGCTAAGGAAGTTTAAACCCCCTCGACCTAGAAACAGCGGTCGTTCGAATCAGGAAATGAATCTTAAGTCTAAGAATAAGGTATTCTTACTAATCGAGTGAATCTCTGTCTCGTTATGATGTACGATGCAATCAAGGCTACTTAAGCTAATGAAGACGTACGGTTTAACTTCATCTATGAGATTCCTGAGTTCCGGCAGTCCAGACCTGACGCCTAGTTCAGGTATGGAGTCACATAAACCGTGGGCAGGGAAATATGAGAAGAGTAAAATTCTCTTCCCTTGCTGGTTTCTTAACAACTCACGTAGTCTTAAGATTGAGTGCCACGGATCCACGCCTCCAACACCAGCTATTAAGTAATTTCCTAGATCAATTACGTTAGCGTCTAGCAGTATACCTAGACTTCTGGCTGTCTTAGTTACGTATATGTCGTCGCACTTACTAGTCACTACATAGAAGTTTCTGAGGAATGCACTCACGTGATGAAGCGGTATTCTAGGAGCTCCTATGAAGATGTAAGATTTAAAGTCCCCGCACGAGTAGGAGCGAAGCTCTCTCGAGTGCTTAAATAGCGCTCCGTTCATTACCCTGAATAACGTAGGTACTCACCTGATATAGTGCTAAGCCGGCAGCAACTATATCTGATGTTGCGCCGGGATTTAACTCGTTTTCTCTAACATATTTGTCTATGAGATTCCAGACCTCTACCCCAACACTAGCTCTCGACATAGACAAGTGCTTGAGGAGTAGGGCGTTGTTTAAGTTCTTACTTTTGAGGACTAAGGTATCCAAGTTTCTTGAGAGTGTTTTCGTGTGTGCTGACGTTATAGACTCTAATAAGCTTCTTAAACTAGGTTTTTCCTTAAGTAGCTCATCATGAACTTCCAAAACTCTCTTGAAGCCTGATATTACTTCATGGCTGACTAGGTCTAAATACATGGATTCTCTTAAAGCTTCCCATAAGCTGAAGCTCTCCAGTATTGAGTCAACGCTTACGTTGACTGAGGGTACCCCACCAAAATATTCGCCCAGGTGACTCATAGAAGCCTTCCTCAGAGCTAAGTAGAAATTCTTTATGGTTTCTTTCTTAAGTCCCTCAATAATCAAGCTGTGATACTCGGCAATCACTCTATCTACGATAGTCACTGAGCTATCGCCACTCATTAAAGCCTTAGACAGCATGTAGAGGAGGGGGGACGCAAGCATTAAATATCCGAAGGCGGTGTTGGTTTTTATGAGTGGGTATGTGGTGACTTTATTAACGTATTCTAGCAGATACTTGCCCAGCTTGAAGTCCCTGCCCGCTAACGCATCCTTAACAGTTTCTTCCAACGGGTCCTTAAGGATGTTAGGGGTGTAGACGAAGTGGATTATGTTTAGATTCTTCACGTTCTTATACCCACTAACAGTGCTTAGTTTTGAGGGCGCTAAAGCCTCTAGAAGTATTGATGTCGAGAATATGTCTATCACCACGCTAACCCTAGTAGAGAGTGTGGATTGCGTGGCTCGAACTACCTCCATTAAACAGCCCTTCAAGGTCTGGGCGGTTTACCTACCTAGTTTTAACACGACGTATATCTTGTCTATTTCGTTCTCCAGTAATTCACGCCACTTCTCACCTATAGCTACTATCGAGAACAATCCTACGGGTGTGGCCCCACTCATACGTATTAGTTTTACTAAAGCGGACGAGGTTCTCCCACTATTAAGTAGGTCGTCAACTATTAAGACTCTATCACCTACTTTTAGGGAATCTGACGCCATGAATAGGGTGATTACTGCTGGCGGGTCTCTCGCTATGTAACTCACTTGGTTGTAATTCTTTATCCCCACCTCAGGTCTTTTCCTGACTATGACTAATTTAGACTCAAGAGTGTCCGCTATCATAACTCCTAAGGGTATCCCGTCAACCTCGACCGTGACAACCGCGTTCACATTATAACGATGGAATTCCTTGTATGCCACGTAAGAAAGTATCTTCAGGATAGGTACCTCATATATTACGGGGGAGAGGTTGATTATGTTATCACCTACTTCTACCAACTTGTTTCTAAGTATTTCCTCAACTACACGTTGATTAGTCAATAACTCGAATAACTCAAGTGATCTCTCCTTAGTAGGTCTTATGCGTTTATTGATGTATCTCCAAAGACCTGGTGCTGAAAGACCGGTGAGTTCCTCCAGCTCCTTATACTTAAGGATTTTCTTATAGGCTCTCAGTAACTCAACAGCCATTAAACGTACGTCAGTAGGCAGTTTACACACCTCCAACTTTCAATAATCATATTAATAACAACCTTAATAAATTAAGGGTTGTCTAGCGCTTATTAATTGATGTGTTGAAATAACGCTCCTGCTGAGTTAATTCTGAGATTTCCTCGAAAGATTCCGCTATTTATCTTCTTTCTTAGCTCCTACCACAGCTCTCTCCAGGAAGTTCGGGTCTCCCAGGTCATTGGCTAATCCTCTAGTTATGGCCTTCATTATGTTTGTAAAACTTTCGTTTAAGTTGATGATCTCGTCATTAACTATTAATTTAGGTTGTTCGTTAGTCGCCATAACAATTAACGAAACGTCAATACCTATCTCTTCTCTTATGTAGTTCTTTATTTTAAGTAATTTCCTCATATAAACCTCACTCATTCGAGGAGGTATCTCAGCCACTAAAGTCAGAGACTTCACCTAGACCACCACAACATATCTACTCAAATACCTTGCTTTTAAAGACTCACACACCTTGCAAGGTACTTAATTAGTGATGGATTGACTACTTACGGACCTCCTCCCTGCTCTAAGGGTGGGGGGTTCCTGCTAGAGTGGGGTTTGGGGGCTACATACCCTATTTTGGGGGTTTAGCCTCGGGGCCGGGTCTCCGGCTCGTTACCCCTACCCCCTCCTCGGGGTTATGGCTATCATCATGGCCTCGGAGACACGGGTTTAACCTGGTGTACCCAGCGTATCCACGTCTTATTTTGAGAATAGCCTAGAAGATACATGGCTTATAAACTTATCGCTACCCCCACCTCAAAGAAGTGAGGCTTTCAGTTGTAATA
>CAZWSU010000064.1:0-18099 GCA_964636755.1 uncultured Desulfurococcaceae archaeon | reverse complement strand
AGTCCACGCCCCGTTTCCGCTTTTTTTCTTGATTTAGTTGTTTGGGAAATAATTATTTTTTTTCGTTCTTTTTGTGATCGTGGGGGTTTGTTTGGGTCTTGGCGGTTTGTTTGTGGGCCCTGCCGGTATTCCCTTAAGCGCTAAGGGTTCAGGGATTCTTAAGGGGGTTAAGGTGGTTAAGGAGCTTGGATTAGACGCTATGGAGATTGAGTTTGTGAGAGGTGTGTGGCTTAAGGCAGAGGACGCGCCTTCTGTTAAGGAGGTGGCTTCCGAGACTGGCGTTATTCTCAGTGTTCACGCGCCGTACTACGTGAATCTCTTATCCAAGGATGAGAAGACTGTTATGGAGTCTGTCGAGAGAATACTTAACTCTGCTAAGGTGGGGCATTTAGCCGGTGCTCGGTCTCTAGTTTTTCATCCGGGTTACTACGGTAAGTTAAGTTCTGAGACGGCGACGAGTGTAGTGAGAGGTATCCTCAAGAACGTAGTTTCCAGACTAATCGATGAGGGTGTGAGGATCTGGGTTAGGCCTGAGACTATGGGCGGGTTAGCTGAGTTCGGATCTCTTGAGGAGATAGTGGACGTGGTTGAGGGTATTGAGATGGCTCACATAGCTCTAGACTTCGCGCATCTATACGCGAGGAGTAGAGGTGCTTTAAACAAGCTGAGAGATTTCGAGAAAATCCTTGAGTTTATTGAAGCTAGGCTGGGTAGGGAAGCCTTGAAAGAAATGCACATACATCTCTCAGGAATCGAGTACGGTGATAGAGGCGAGAAGAAGCACCTAGACTTCAAGGACTCCAGGTTTAACTGGGTTGACGTGATTAAGGCTCTGAAAAACTATAACGTCGAGGGAGTCATAATATGTGAATCCCCCAGCCTAGAAAACGACGCACTCTTAATAAAGCAGAAGATCGTTGAGTTAGGGACTTCACGCAGTTAACCACACTTAATCCTAAAATCTTTCGGGGGGCAAATCCTGAACTTCTCGAACGCTAGACAAACGTGATCGATAGGTATGAAAACGGTAGCTCCAGACTTAAGTTTTATGAACACGGACTTACCCACTATCTTAACCTCAGCTTCCTCACACGAGGAGATCGCTTCATCACCAAAGTATCTTTAGTAAGAAAGACTATAAGACTAACTCCGAGTAAGTATTCAGTCACCCACCTTACGCGATTGAGAGCTCCTCAATAAGTGAGTGATTACTTTCGGGATCTAAAGAACGAAGCTTTCGGGATGTAAAACCCCATTTTGAGTGTGGCGGTCATATTTAAAGTTCTTTACTACTTTGTTGACGAGGATTTAGGAGAAACGTTATTTAAGGAGTTTCACGAGCTATTGTGGGGGTTAGCGAATGCGTTTAAAAAACGTTTTATTCGCTCTCTCCGGGTTACTGGTCGTGGCCGGGTTCTTAATGCTTCTGGTACCGCTTACCGACGTGTTACTAGGTGATGAACTAAGTTATTCCTTCCTAGTATTAGGTACTGTCTTAGTGTTTGTTGGGTACGCGTCCTTCAAGAAAGCGCAGAGCTTGTCTGTGATTGAGTCACTCTTAGTAGCTTCTCTAGCGTGGTTAGTCATACCTATCTTAAGCGCCTTAGCTTTAGTAATAGAAATCAGGATAGATTTTGTTGACGCATTCTTTGAGAGTATGAGCGGGTTCACAGGGACGGGGTTCACGGTCTTAACCCCGTCCACGCTGAAGAAATCTATCTTGATGTGGAGAGCTCTAATGCAGTGGACTGGCGAGTTAGGTATAGTAGTGTTTGCCATGATCGTGGTACCCTACTTTTATGAGACAGCGAGAACGGTCTACGGCTTGGAGAGACCTCTGAGGATAGGGATGAACTTATATGAAACAGCGAAGAGACTGATACTAGTGTATGTTACGTTGACTTTAGTAGGTTTCTTGTCTTATGTGGTGACGGGACTAACCCCCTTCGACGCATTAACACACATAATGACCACCATAGCTACCGGCGGCATGTCCACGTATAATGAAGGCTATAACGTCATATACGCTTACTCACCAAACTCGATAATCCCGTTTATTGTCTTCATGATTTTAGGTGCTTTCAACTTCATAGTACTCTATAACCTAGTTACAGGGAATTTCAGAGAAGTTCTGAGATCGGAAGAATTAAGGTGCTTCATTCTTATTTTGATTCTTCTCTCAGTAATTACTGGAGCTACCTATTACGTTCTCGAGGGCGGGGACTTCATGAGCGGGTTCTTTAATCAAGTATCGGGTATGAGCACAACGGGATTCAACATAGGTTCGTTAAAGAATTTAAAGAATTTTACTAAATCATTGCTAATACTTGGAATGTTCTTGGGGGGTATGACCTTCTCTACTGCTGGCGGCATAAAAACCCTTAGACTCGTAATGTTTCTTAAGAAGCTGAATCTATACACCGAGAAAACAATCCTCCCACCCTCCGTCGTTAAGAGAGTGGTAATTCAGGGTCAGACAGTGAGTGAGGAGGAGGTGTCTATTTCCTTCATGTTAACATCCTTGTACGTCATGTCCGCGTTCATCATAGCATCACTTATAACACTATTCAGTAGTGATTATTTGTTTATTGACGCTCTCTTCGATACGGTCTCAGCGCTGAGTTGCGTTGGTTTGAGTGTAGAGGTGGTTAATCCAGCGGCACCTCTAGCGGTAAAGATCTTGATAATATTAGCGATGTATATGGGGAGGCTTGAGTTCACCCCACTACTCGTGCTGAGGAGTTTGACAGCGCGACGCAAGTAGTAAGTCTGGTATGGGTCTTCGTGATAAACATTCATTTAAAAACGTGTTTTGATTAATATTATCTTGGTGTAGTGATGAAGATTCTGATTATTGGTGGTGGGGCCGTAACTCAAGAGTTGCTTAAGGCTTTCGAATCCGAGAAAGAACTGAAGAGAAATGAGGTCGTCGTTGTCGAGATAGACGCTGAGAAAGCTGAGGAGATTAGTAAGGCATTCGATGTCGTGGTGATTAGAGGCGATGCCAGGGACATATCCCTCTACGAATCTCAAATAGCTTCCCTAACCCCGCTCAGCGACTTCGACGCCATACTAGCTTTAACTGATCGTGAGGAAGTTAATATTTTTGCCTTAACCATAGCTAGGCATTACGGCTCGGCAGTCAGGCTAGCCAGGATCAAGAATGTGAAGGTGGGGGAGGTAGTCTCAAGGCTAGAGTTAGGTGTGCCCATAATAATTCCGACGATCGTGAGCAACTTCATAAAAACCTACCTGCAAACATTGCTTCAGCCAAGACTTGTGGGGGAGGTGGATGAATACAAGATTTACTGCTTAACAACGACAGGAGCTGACAGAGCAGTGAATAAGAAGATAGAAGAGTTACAACTACCTGAGGACGTGAAAGTATTGTTCGTGTTTGACGGGACCAAGCTTTACATCCCAAGCAAAGAAGAGGTCATTAAAGAAGGCTACCTACTTTACGTGCTAGCCAAGACTTCAGATATAAGCGTTATTTTAGAGACCTTCAAAGGTTAATGGTTTTAAAGATTGGTGCGAAGGAGAGATCCCCTGATTTTAAGTATTAATTTAAATAGGTTCGTCACCGGATATAAGTTTGGTGAAGTAATCAGGTGGTGGATGGGTCGCTGGAAAACATATTCTCTAACCTGCCACTCACGTTTCAGGACTTCATATTGATCGTCATTTTGGTAGTGGTTGCGGTTACTGTCAGATTTATTTTCTCTTGGTTAATTACCAGCATCTCTAAGAGAGGGGTTATTTCTTCAGGAACTAGAATACTAGTTACTAGGATAGTGGACATAGTGATCGTAGTGATGATCCTGATAGGCGTAGTAGGAATAGTGACGGCGTCTTTAGTTCCTTATGTCGTAGTCTTCGTGATAGCGATACTCTCTCTGCTCCTCTTCTATAATGAGGTAAGGGAGTTCTCAGCTTACATAAACATTCAGTTAATGAAGTTGAGGAGAAATCCGTGGGTTGAGGTATACCTGCCGGGCATTGACAAACCAATAACTTGCAGAATACTCGATATATCTCCTTTCAACACCACGCTTGAGGACGTATTCGGTAACAAGATATATGTCCCGAACACCGTACTATCTAATTCTGTCTACAGAGCTAGACAACCGCACGTAGTTGTGAGACTTGGTTTAAGCATTATACACGGACTAGCTAGCACGGGAGATTTCGACTGCAACAAAGTGATTAGTAAAGTAAATGAAGTAGCTAGAGACATGCTCTTCAGGGTAGAGACCGAGAGCACGTTACTCAGGGTAATAGACCCTCAAAGAGTTGAGATTATAGTAAATTTAGTGCCGGCTAAGCTACCCATAAGAGCTACCGACGTAACCAAACTAGCTACTAAACTCTCCGAGATTCTTAAAGATTACAGGCCCGAGATAGAGGTAGTGAGGATTTCATGAGCTACCAGTTTAGTGACATCACTCAACTATTTTCCGAGGAGACCTTCAACAGCTGCTCTAACCTAATTTTTGAGGTATTCACTCACGGTATAGACCCTGAAAGCACTGAAGTCGTGGTTAAAACACTGCGTTTCTTTAGCCCTAGAAAGATTGAGGTGAGGGTTCTTAAGGAGATCCCGGAAACTTCTTACAACTTGGTTAGGCATCAATACAACGGGTTCTCAGTAGCTAAGTGGCTTAACACGTTACGTTCCATGAAAGACTCAGTGGTTCTTGGAGTTATGAACGTGGATGCTTACGTAGACCCGCTAAACTTTATCTTTGGTTTAGCGTTGCCGGAACTTAACCTAGCAACTGTGTACGTGGCTAGGCTGAAAATTAACGCTACCAAGAGTGAATTCGTGGTTAGAATTAGGAAGGAGGTGGTACATGAGGTAGGTCATGTCTTCGGCTTACGACACTGTCAAGACAAATCTTGTGTCATGAGTTTCAGTAATAGCTTAGCTGACGTAGATCGGAAAGACTTCAGAATGTGTAGCACGCACTACTTGGAATTAAAGAATAGGGTTCCTTGCGTGAGTGACGAATTATTACGACCCCCTAAGACCAGAACCTAGGATTCCTTTCGTTTGTAGGTCGTGTCTTTCAGGTAGCCGTCCATCAAAGTATATGATCTATCCATTAAGTCTAGGAGTCTTGGGTCGTGCGTGACTATAACTATAGTTGTTTTAAAGTCTTCTCTTATGTTTCTAAATAACTCTATGACCTTCAAAGCAGTGTTCCAGTCGAGATTCGCTGTGGGCTCGTCTGCTAAGAGAACTGAGGGGGTCATTACTAGGGCTCTAGCGATAGCTACTCTCTGCCTCTCACCACCGCTTAAGAGTTTAGTTTTTACGTTGACTTTATTGTGTAAGCCTATGTATTCTAGAACTTCCCTAACCCTCCTAACCCTCTCTTCTTTACCTACTCCGGCAATCAACATGGGTAACTCAACGTTCTCGAAAACAGTGAACTCGTCAATCACCCCGTAATCTTGAGGTATGTAACTAACTACGGTATTCCTGATCATTGCTAGCCCGTTATCGTCTAACATGTTGAGGTTATACCCGTCGACAATTATCTCACCTCTATCAGGTCTTATGAGCCCAGCTATTAACTTGAGTAGGGTTGTTTTGCCGGAACCGCTAGGTCCGTGAATGCCCACTATCTCCCCCCTCATCAGAGAAGCGTTAATTTTCCTGAGTACTACTATCTTGTTATTACCTTCATCATACGTTTTCCACACATCCTTCAAGAGTACTACGACGTCTCCCACGATCTCCTCCCGCCATAAACACTTAAGTTTAGAGCTAATTATATTTGTTTTAGAAGGTGATGAGAGTACCTCCTCTAATGTTTTTGTAAATCAAACTTAAAGTACTTAAAGCTATGAAGAACGTCAACATTAGAGTTGATGAAAAACTCACTAAATCGATTACTAGGTATGGTAGTGAGAGTATACTAGCTATTAATAATGAGTGGAGAGACATAAGTATTCTCACACTATTAGGTCTTGAACCGTAAACGTAGAGAACGTACAAAAGTATTGAGTGGAGTCTGAAATCAATTATTATTATCGCGGCTGACGCCACCATGCTAAGCAACATCGTGAGGTACGGTGTTAAGGGATTGTTTCTGAAAAGAAGGATTATGAGTAGGTTGATTGACACGATCACCGAGACCTTAAGTCCTGAACCCCTAGTAACTACCTTAACGAAAATCACTAAGATGTTGCTTCCCAAGCTATAACACCTCCCACTATCTTAGAGATAGCTAAGGCGTTAATGCTCTTACTCATACTCTCAGATATTTCCTCCACGCCGAAGACCACGCTACTTATGTTTACGTACGATTTCTCGCCATTAACGCTCACGAATATAGTTAAGTCTATCCCGGAACCCCAGGAATCTACGTAGTTCATCTTAGCGTGTATGAACGCTTCATTGCCTTCAACCCTCCACTCTACCTCCTCCGACGTGAAGAACTCGTTCGTCTTAATTAACTTAACAATATACTCAGTTAACTTTCTCACGTCAGTCACGGAAGATATGAGGACGTATCTAAAGGTTGGGGGCATGTAAGCTTCAGTAACTAGCTTTTCCGGCTTAGTTCTTAAAACTATGTAAATGGTTGAAGTAAGCCATGAAGTGATCAAGGTCACCATGGAGTTCAGCGTTGATGCACCCCCCATCGAGATGAAGATGTACGTGAGCGTGATTAGCCCTGGAAGCGTGATTGATGTCAAAGTATAACCGACCATAACTATAGTCATCGCCCACGGCTGAAAACCCATGAGGAATATCTTATTCCTCAACTCCGTTAAGTAGGGTGTGGTGGAGGAAAATATCGATATTATTATGATTGAAGCAGTTATTGACGAGAGAATAGCTGAGATTAGAGAGTCTGGCGTTGGTATGCGAACCTCCGATACGTACATCACGTAACCGCTTCCTGTCACGGCGACTTCGGTGACGGGGTATCGTTCTTCAAGAAACTCAAAAACTTTTAGAGGCTCGGTAAACTCACTTAAGTTAGTTATTACTATGTCTGTAGCTAGTGGTTTGCTGCTATTCGCGAGCTTCATCGCGTTATCATACGTTGATATCAAGACGTGTTGTAAGGGCACGGTGAGAGGTTCTGTCCCCACATAGCCCTGAATAGGTATTATCGGGGTTTTATAGAATATTAGATAATTCGCGAGCAAGCTACCGTTCACGCGAATTAAAGTTACTTCCAAGGCCTTTTCGTCTATCAGCATAGAATCTGACACGCGTTCTTCAGAGATCTCGGAATAACCAAACGAGAACTCAGGTAATCTTTCATCAAGCCCTAATCTCTTCAAGACCTCCTCCTCAACCCCTAACACCACGTATATTAATTTCTTGCTCTTCTTTAGTTGGTATGGGTAGTCTAGAATCACTCTGTAGTAGTAGGTGCAGTGGCCCTTCAAGCTTAAACCATTTAATAATGTTGAGCAAGCTTCGACGCTGACAGGTTCGCTGAACCTGATTAGCATGGTGTGTGAATCGCCCGTGATTGATGGGTCCCTCACTACCACTAAATTGTTCTCATACTTGGTGTTGAGTCCTGAAGCTATGACGGAGAGAATTGTTGCCAGTATCACCAAATAAGTGAAGGGTTTTCTAAGTATTAGTAAGCTTAACTTATAAATACTGACCAACCTTGCTAGCCTGGCCTTGATGACGGTCTTGTACTCCCTAATCATTCCAGACTCTGCCCTAACGTATTTGATAGCTGCGTAACCCACAGCTACCGCAACGAGAAGATAGATGAGGAGGAAGAACACAGTAGTGACGATCATATCACCCCGACCAAACTCATTAATACTGAGGTAGCTACCCCTAAGCCAGCGCCTGCTAGAACTAGGCTAGAGTACGTGATTAGGGATTCGTAAACATCGACACCTATTCTAAAAGCCACGTACTTAATTAATGAAGCTATCAGGAAGAGCATGCCTAAATCAGGCGTTAGAGTAATTCCGATCAGTATACCAAATAACGATATGCCACTAAGACCTAAGAATTTAAACATGGCTATGAGGAGAGACGCCATGAGCAGGCCTATGAGTATGGAGTATACGTTAAAAGAAGATAAGTTCCCGCTATAGAGGTTATTCATCCACATAACGAGCGGAACCCACCTAAGAAGATTGAGTTTAGGGGATGTAAGACCGAAAGTGTTAAGTAATATGTGGCCGTAAAGCAAGGTTATCGGCGCACCTAAAAGCATTAGCAGCGCTGGCAGGAAAGTCGATACCTCAGCCCTGATCTCAAGGGTTTTACCAGCTTTAATGTAGTTGAGCGTGTTAGCAGCCACGAACTGGGGCATAGGGACCCCTGTGTAGGGGTCTAAAAACACGTAGGGAGTAGCGCCTCTAGCCCCGAACGAAAACAAGGTTAAGGTGGCTACGGGTAGTGTAGCTTGTGATACGGTTCCAGCCTCCCCTGCAACCCTTAAAGTAAAGATCGTCAGGAATAGGTGGAGAACTACGAGGATAGGAACCGCTGAGAGAGTGGTTATGGGGGCTTTACGTAAGAGGATTAACGGGATAGCTAAGCTAATTATTAAGAGGGTTGATAGGATTAGGTAGTGTGTCAGGTACTTGCTTGAGTACACGTACCTCAGCGAGGTTTTGAAGTAGCTCCTGCTCACGACCACATAATATGAGGACGCTACCAGCAGGAAGCCGCTAATTAATGACGCTATGTAGGGGGCGGCCGCCGTAGCTAGCGCGTGGTTGTCTAGGGAAGGCAAGGATATTAAGAGACCTAATGATGCAAGCAAGGGCGTCACGAGCAAGTAAGTCAGTATGTTGCCAATACCTATTCCGAGCGAGGTATTGAGCGGTATCAGTAGAGCCAACATCAAAACGAAGACGTCTAAGGTTAGAGCTAAGGCAGTCCCCGGCATTATTTTCTGCATAACCGGCGTTACATCAAGTATTAACCCACCAGAATACATTATGAGGAGCTGGGTTAAGAAACCCAAAGATATCGATAAAGCTAAGTACCCTTTCTTCAGCACCTTACCTATCTGAATGACCCTGGCTATGGAGGAACCTATAGGGTAGGGCAGTTTCTCCTTCTCTATATAGTGTTTATAGAAAACGTAAGCGATTAGAGATCCTGAAACAGAGACCGCGGTAGCGTAAGAGTAGAACAGCAGGGTATCAAGACTTAGGAAACCCGTGTAGTAAGTCCACGAAGGGAGGTCTAAGACCTCAACATCCCCGTAGGCGTGAAGCATCGTGTAAGTAATGTACATGCCCGCCGTCAGAGTAGTCGAAATAGAGATCCCGGCAGCTACCGCAACCCCTATGAAATGCTCAAAGACTGTCGGTGTTTTTCTGAAGGTCGCTCTATACAAAACGAGAAAGATTATAGCCGAGACCACGCCAGCTATTTCCGCTGTGGTGTAGCCTGTCACAGCATATCCGTAGGTATCGACAAACCCTTGAAGTAGCCCGACCAACAAACCTAAAAAGACCACTCTAATTAAACTCATCTCAGCACATCACCTAATAATCCATTTAACTTCCCCTCAACGATGTTAGCCATCTCAATTAGTTCATGACTCCCTAGCTTCCTAACTAAATTGAGGTTTATTCTTAATAAATTGAGGTACTCTGTTAAGTCTTTATATCCTTCATTAATTAACGCGACAACCTTAGTGTAGTAAACTAGCGCTTCAAGTAAGGCGTTATTAGCTCTGCTTAAAGCTAACCTAGATCCAGGACCTTCATAAACCTTCTCAGCCGTAACCAAGAAAACTGCTCTCTCACCAGCCATGCCTGAAAGTTTAGCTCGCCCCACCACATATAAATCAAAATCACCTCTAATTACCGGCGCCTCACCTAGATCAATGAAATCGAAAACCAGTTCTTTCTGACAAAATATAGCTTTGAAAAAGTATCTTGAGTCACTCGTGAAGTTTAAGGATAATGGGGGTCTGGAAATGAGGTTTGAGTAAGTCTTGGTGTTTCTATAAGGCTTGAGTATTAGGTGCGGCTCATCATACTCTACACCCATCGGAGCCGCGTGAGGCTCTAATTCATTGTTTAAAGTCACGGCTATTGATTCGTGATAGCCGAACCTAAGGAACTTATTAACAATCTCCGTCCCCACCACCTTAAAAATACTTAACAATAAGGTGATAAGTTAAATTTACCTTAAGTGTTCTGTTTCTGGTGGAGGGTATTGGACAGCTTGGCGTGGGCTTCCTTACATGACGTCATTAGGCGTGAGTTCGGGTTTAGCCACGATGAAGACTTCACGGCGGCCGAGACCCTGAATATGATATTGCAGGGGTTTAGTAGGGGGCGTGATGAGGTATTGCGGGATTTGAGGAAACTCATTAAAGACTCAAGAGTCTTGGTGGTTGGTGCAGGCCTGAGTTGCGTGAGGGTCTCCGAGTTAGTGGGCCTCTATGACGTAGTGATAGCTGCTGATGGCGCGTTAAGGTGTTGTCGGCATGTAAGTGTGGAGCCTCACGTGGTGGTCACGGATCTCGACGGCGTTAGCTTAAACGACCTATTGTCTTTCGACGGATTTATCGTGGTGCACGCTCACGGAGATAACGTGGAGAAGGTAAAGCACTGGATCCCATTATTGAAAGAGAAGAGAGTCCTAGGCACTTCCCAAGTCTTACACACGACATCCAACATAAGTTTCTCCGGAGGCTTCACCGACGGGGATAGAGCCGTCTACTTAGCTCTCGCGAATGAGGCAATTGAGGTAGGGCTTGTAGGCTTCGATTATGAAGGACTTGTGAGTAGGTATTCTAAGCCGCACCTAGAAAACGAGGTTCCGGCAACCCCGGTAAAGAAAAGAAAGCTTTATTGGTGTAAAGTCTTAATTGAATTGATGAGGTTGGGCTGGAGATGCAAGATAACTCACGTAGCGTGAGGTTGAGAATACCTTACAGGCTCCACCTAGGCTTTTACAGGTATAAGGACCTGCCCTACCTTTTCGGGTCTACTGGGATAGCAGTGAAAGAACCTTACATAATAATGAAGGTTTCCAGGACTGAAGGGAAACTCACAATAAAAACCCCTACTGAAGAATCTGAGAAGATAATTGCGGGAGTGTTAAGCGAGCTTAATATCGAAGATGGTTTGACTGTAGAGATCTCTGGTTTCTTAAAACACCACGTGGGTCTTGGATCGAGAACCAAGCTGGTCATGGGCCTACTCAAATCACTTAAAATCCTCGGTTACATCGAGAGTAATGACCCTATAGATCACTTAGCTAGGAAGCTGGGTGTGGGTCATGTCTCAGGCATAGGTATTTATACCTTCTTGTACGGTGGGTTCGTGGCAGACACTGGCGTGTTTCGAGGGGACGGTATTCTTAAGTATCCTGAGTTGTTAGCTAGGTTAAGACTTCCTAAGTGGAAGGTTTTAATAGTGCTACCGGAGGGCGTTAGAGGTTTTCACGAGAGGGAAGAGGAGCCCGCGTTAAGTAGTGTGGAGCAGCATGAAAACCAAGCAGAACTCTACGCTCTCTTCACTCACTTAATAACCTCGGTTAGACTAGGTGATTTCAGTATCTTTAGTAAGGCCTTGTCTAGAATACAATTGCTTGCGGGTCAGTACTTCAGTAAGTATCAAGGCGGCATATACTCTAGCGAGGAATCCTCAATAATAGCTGAAACACTAAGTAAGAACGGTGTTACAGCGCTAGGGCAAAGTAGTTGGGGACCTGCAATCTACGGTTTCGTCGAGAATTGGAGGAAAGGTGAGAGAGTTATTAGGGCTTTAAACGAGTTAAGCAATTCCCTCAATCTTAGATTTTGGGTAACGGAAGTTTCAAGGAAGGGACACTACATCCTTTAACGTGTTACTCGGTATCACAAGTTAGTTAACACGTGGTAAACAATTAGTGAAAAGATGGTGTTTAAGAGTATTAAAAGGGTGTAAAGCTTTATTAACTCCTTCTCGGTGAGAGGTTTCCCCAATACCAGTAATTGAACCAACGTGACTGGCGCCTTACTTGATCTATTCGGAGCTACCCTCATATCCTCCGTTATTATCACGGGTCTCGGAATCCTCTCTTTATTCATGAATCCGCCGATGCTAGTCAATATGCTGAAGCCGTTAATTATTAAGGGTATGTAAAGCAATAACGTCAAATACTCTCTCCTCAATAATATTGCTTGAGAAGCTACTAAAGATCCTAACATGAAGGAACCGCTATTACCATTAAATATCTTTGAGGGGTACGCGTTGAAGGGGAAGTAACTAATTAGGAAGGATATGACGAATAGCGAGAATATGAAACCCTCATCCAGTGGTTGGGGTTTGTCCACGGTAGATATCAGCAAGGCTATCGATGATGTGAGTGCTGCCGTTACCGCGATACCGTTGTGTGTGTCGATCATGTTGTAAGCGTTCGTTGACACGCTATAAGCTAGTGGTAGAAGCAACGGGTATATTATGTGTATCCTCAAGGAACCAACTAACGGTATATAAGGTCTTGGCACGTAAGCAGCACCGAGGAGGATCGGTAGTGAGGGAAGTGTGAGCAAAACCACTTTCCACAAAGCTCCGAGACCCTTAAAGTCATCGTAAAACCCTATTAAGCCAGCGATCACCGCTGCTAGAACGTGGCACGTGAATAAAATCATGTTGTTTGATAGGGAAAGAATCAACCCAGCTAGCAAGGTAATCATGAACGCCGGTCCTGCTGTCTTGGGTATTCTAGGCTTCCCGGGCTTATGAATATCCGGGGATGTTATCCCCCTACTCTTCTCCACACTCATAATCAAGTAGGTTGACGCCAGCATAGTCGTTATTGGTACCAGTACCCACTCAATCACGTTACCCCACTCTAGATGTTTATTTGAGTAGTCCTTAAATAGTTGCCTAAGCTAAATACTCTTGAGGTAACGATGTTTGAGGGTTGCTGTAATTCACGAAGCTCCTGTGCCTCCCCAGACTGCTAGGGAGTTACTTACGGAATTGTTGAGGAAGGGTGTTTCCGTTCTCTACTTAAGAATCTCGAGACTTAACGGTGAAGTCTCGAAAGACGGTAGTCTGAGGATTAGCTACGGTAGTGATCACTTAGTCGAGATAGATGGTGGCTTGGTGAGGGGGGTTGGTTCCGTAGCGAGCATGGAGACCCTCCTCAAGAGGGTAAACATACTGAAACAGCTTGAGATAGGTGGTGCTTTACTAGTCAATAGTAGTGAGGGCTTCCTGAACGCCCGCGATAAGTATAGAGCAACTCAATTACTAGCTAGTTCCGGGGTGAGGGTTCCTGAAACTAAGATTACTGAGGACGTCTACGTGTTGAGTGAGACAGTTAGATCCTGGGGTAAGACAGTCATTAAGCCATTGATAGGGAGTATGGGTTACGGCTCACTACTTGTTTCAGATCCTGACATAGCCTACATAATAGGCAAGACCTGGCTTAGCCATAGCCAGCCACTCCTGATACAGAAATACACTAGAGCTAAGGAGCGAGATATAAGAGTCTTCATAGTAGGCGATGAGATTCTGGGTGCGATATACAGGTATAAGCCGGAGAATACTTGGAAAACTAACGTAGCTCAGGGAGCGAAAGTTGAGAAAGCGCCGGTGGACGCTGATTTAGCAGAGCTATCCTTAAAAGCCACTAAGATTCTGAAACTAGACTATGCAGGCGTCGACGTAGGCGAGACCGAGGATGGTTACGTAGTTTACGAAGTTAACGCAATGCCTAACTGGCAAGGTTTTTATGCAGGCACTGGAGTGAATCCCGCTCCTAAGATAGTAGACTACTTACTGAGGAAACTCAAGAAATAAAATCATTAAGTCGGTGGAGCGGATGATTCTTGAGTTGAGAAAATTAAGCGGGAAGGTATGTTTCTAAATCTTAGCTGGAAGTTAGCGTTTGGGCATCCCTTCAAATACTTAGTTTTGAGAATATCTTGCCTATGTTTTTACTCTCTAAAGTTTTGAAAACGTACTTGACCTTCATCTCAGTAATTCCCTTGATTAAGGCTATCTCGTCTATGATGGATGAAAGTTCTTCGTTGCTGGTAGACACTATCTTGACCAGGAGCGGGTACTCACCGCTTACCTCATAGATTTCTAAAACGTTTGGTTCTTCTTTAAGTTCCTCTACTATATTCTTGATGTATTGAGGCATGGCCTTAATCTCGACATAAACTTGCTGTAGGAAGCCGAGTTTGTTTAAGTCTATGTCGATTGTATAACTTTTGAGAATTCTGCTGTTTCTCAGCTTCTTAACTCTTAAGTATATTGTTGACTCGCTAACGCTTAAGCTACGAGCTAGCCTCCTGAAAGGTATTCTAGAATCTTCAAGTAGTTTTGCGAGTATCATGGTATCCAGCTTATCTATTTCTACGCTCTCAGTCATTCTGCACGCACCTATTACTGAACCTGTTCTCTATTACTAGGTAATAATTTTTACCAGCTTCCTCAACGTCTATTAATGAGAGCTTAGATTTAATCACGAGCTCCACGTATTCATGGATCTCGCTTATATCCTCAATCAATACCTTAACCCTCTCCCCACACTCCATAGCATCGCTTAGTTCAGTGAATAATTCTTTGGCTTCCTTAACGCTCCTCACACTTCTCCGCGCTCTCAATACGTAAAACCTCCTCCTATTTCATCACTTCTAGTTTAAAATTTGTTCTGACGTAATGTTTTTAGGGTGTGAAGATTTCGTGAGTCAAGGTGTTGATGAGTTATTCGACTTAATGCTTAAAGCTTCTGAGATTCTTAAGCCAGTTATTCACAGAACCCCCGTGTTTCACTCAGCTTTCTTCTCATCGCTCACAGGGAAATCCGTGTACTTAAAGCTTGAGAATCTTCAGAAAACAGGGTCTTTTAAGGTTAGGGGTGCTTACTTCAAGATATACACCCTACCCCAGGAGGTTAGGTCTAGAGGGGTGATCACGGCATCTTCAGGTAATCATGCTCAGGGTGTTGCTTACTCTGCTAGGGAGTTGAACATACACTCCCTGATAGTCATGCCTGAAACAGCCCCGACATACAAGATAAACGCTGTTAAGTCTTACGGTAGTGAGGTTTTGCTGTATGGTCAGATATATGATGACGCCTTCAGGAAGGCTCTGGAAATTAGTGAGGAGAGGGGGATGAGCCTCATACACCCGTTCAACGACCCTTACGTCATAGCAGGGCAGGGAACTATAGGGTTAGAGATCATTGAGGACGTGAGTAATGTTGACACAGTGGTCGTGCCTATCGGGGGAGGGGGGCTAATAGCCGGTATCGCACTAGCTGTTAAGAAGCTTAGTAAGGGAAGGGTTAAGGTAGTGGGTGTGGAGCCCTCAGTAGCGGCTAAGACTAGGTTGTCTTTAAGTGTTGGTAAGCCGGTGACTGTGTTACCACAGCCCTCACTAGCTGACGGCGTCTTAACTAAGAGTTTAGGTGATTTAACTTTCGAGATAATCCGTAACTACGTTGACTTAGTCGTTGAGGTGGAGGAGGATCAGATTGCTAGAGCTATCTACTTACTGCTAGAGAGGACTAAGTTGCTTGCTGAGGGGGCGGGAGCACTCCCTGTGGCCGCCCTACTGTCTAGGAGTGATGAGATTCCGGGCGAGAACGTCGTTGCGGTCGTTAGCGGCGGGAACGCGGATCTCACAACACTTTACAGGATCTTAATGAGGGGCTTGATACGTGAGGGCAGGGTCGCTAGAATAACTCTTTCTTTGAAAGACGTTCCGGGAAGCTTAGAGAAGGTCTTGAGAATACTTGCTGATTTGAGGTGTAATATTCTCGATATAACGCATGATAGGTTCGACCTAGATATAAAGCCTGGTTACGCCAAAGTTAAGATATTAATGGAGGTCTCAAGTGAGCAGGTAATTAAGACCGCGATCACGAAATTACGTGAGTCCGGGGTTGAAGTACTTGAGCAGTAATCGCGGGATTTTTACTACTGTGTTGTTAATCGAATCCCTTCCCGAGACCTACGACTTACTAGTTAAGACTTTGAGTTTAGTGAAGGAAGGCTTGAAGAAGTTGGGTTATGTTTGTAGTGTTGAGGAACACTCTTATGTTTGCGGTTCTCCAGATACCTTAGTTAAGATTCTCCCACAGCCTTACGGCGCCGAGGCCAGAATGTTTGAAGCCCGATACTTCTTGGTTAAGGTATCCGTGGATACGTTGATTCCGGAGAAATTGGTGTTGATTAATGACTTAATCACTTCGCTACTCAGGGAGGCAGGGCTTAGATATAGGAGGGTAGATTAGTTATCAAGCTATAGAGTAGCTTTGCCGTTATCGAGGAGAGGGCTGGGATAAGGAATATCGCGTCTTTAACTCCATACCCACCCATAATTATTGACTTAGTGTTGAAGAATGTCGCGTACCTCAGGTTCAGTAAGTCTATACCTATCAGAGCTGCTAGAGCGCTGAGGGAGTATGCTGTCATGAAAGTTAGGTCCGCGTCCAGCTTGTAGTGTATGCTTACCGCAAGCGTTGACATAACCGTGACGACGATGCTGGAGGCTAATGAGACAAGTATTCCCTTCTCGTAAACAGTTACTGAGAACCTATTGTACGTGACCGTCAGAAACGAGAGTAGTAAGAGGTATGTTACGAGATAGTTAGGTGTTTGACGGATTAGGTAAGCACTTAATGATAGAGCTAGGACGACCGGGAATAGCAGGCCAGTTAAGTTAACGTAGATTCTTAGCTTCTGAGCAGTCCTCAGCCTAATTTTCTGTAGGGCCCTTAACCTACCGTAGCTCAAATCAATCACTTTTAGTAAGTCACCGCTGACTGTTTTACTCAGCAAGAATATCTTGATTCTATCACCGTAGCACAGTAGTATCGTGAATATTATAGGTAAGTAAATCGAATACTCACTACTTAAGCCTAGTAAGGGGCATAGCTCGTGGAAAAGTAGGAAAGTCGCTATAGGGTAGGTAACTTCCTTAATACATCTCACCTAATATTATGTGACGGTCTTGATTTATTTTAAGAAGTAACCCTCGCTCGAGGAGTGTTTCGTTTATTACTTCGGGATAGTTATATCTGAGGGGTTTCGGTTTTGTCGGTGGTTTTACGTGGGCTGATAGACTCTGTGGACATAGCTGTTTACTCTTACGTCAAGCCCGGAGCGCCTCACAGATATTCTCTAAGATTTAAGGACTTGAGATCTTATGTGGCTTTATTAACCTCTTCTCTGAGAAGCTACTTAAAATCTATTGAGCTAGGCGCTAGCGTCGCTGCAGGTTCTCTAGGTCTCGTCGATATTGGTTTAGGGACCCTCATAAGAGACTCTATTCAAGACAACATCTCCTACCTCAAGAGAGTTCACCTGCCTGAATTCCATATCTTCATGATACCCGCTTGTGTTGCGGCGTCCTATACTTTAAGGATGAGAGATAAGTTCGTGGTTCAGACATACATAAATGCTAGGAAGTCACTCCTGAGTTACACGGGTCCTCAAGAAGTTCTGAAGATTTATGAGGCTTTAAAGAATGCCGGCGGTGACGTAAGTAGAGCGCTTTATGAGTCGAGCTTAACGTCCAGCAAAATAATCTCTGAGTCTTTAACTCTTGAGGAATTCTTGAATCTCCTATCCAGCAACTACAAATATCTGAGTTTCGCGACAACGAAGTATAACTACGTTCTGGAAGCCTCGAAGGCCTTCATCAAAGAATATGAGAAGGAAAACGACTTCAACACTTCAGCGATAGTTTCCTACTCAACACTATTAAGTGCTCTAGGCGCTGTCGTTAAATTCCCGCACAAGCTTGAGGATAGAGAAAGCTTTAAGAAAGTTTTAAGTCTAGACATAGAGTTAAGTAGTAAAAACATAGATTACTCGCCGATCCTATCACCGCTTACTGAAGCCATATTATTAAGTCTCCTAACTATCTACTCACCTAAGTAAAGAATTGGTAGCCGGGCGGGGATTCGAACCCCGGTCACGGGGGCACTCCCCAGAGGACCAGAGCCCCGCATCCTTGGCCGCTAGACGACCCGGCTACTTAGGTGCCGCCGCGGGGATTCGAACCCCGGACCTCCGGATATCCCAGGAAGGGCCGTATGAGTCCGGCGCTCTGCCCGCTAAGCTACGGCGGCACCAATAACTACTATAATAACCTACCTTAAAAATATTCTCGCAT
>CAZWSU010000063.1:0-4258 GCA_964636755.1 uncultured Desulfurococcaceae archaeon | reverse complement strand
TGTGCCTTAGCCGCCTTATCGTCCCTTGAGCGTATTTCCTGCCGCGCTTCTCCAAGACAATGTCGTACTGCTTCTCACAAGCAACCCTAGCGTCAATGTTTGCGAGCTTCCACCTCAGATCGCTTTTACGCACCCTCTCTTTGAGCCTCTTAAGCACCTTCTTCTTAACTCTGCACTTAACGCCTATCTAGAAAAGAATTAATAGCGCTGGAGAAAACCTCAGCAAAGCTTCTAAAGGAAACCCCATAATCTGAAAGCGAGATAGTTCTGCAATCAAGGAATATGTACGGGATTCTATACTCGTTTAGGAAGGTGAGGATCAAGCTAGTCTTCCCTGCCCTACGAGGACCTACAACAGCGACTAGTCTTGCACTCATGTAATCTCTGTATAGCTTTTCAAGTTCCTCATTAAAATCGTACAAGTCTTTCCTAGAGGTCTTCGGGGCTAAATCGAAGAGCATGTCTCATCACCGGGTCTCATCACCAGTTACTGGTTGTACACCAGTTAATAAACACAGTCGGTTACTACCTTTTCCCTTTTTTAAGACTTTTCCTGAAGACTTGCTCTACATGAGTGTATGCCGCGTACGCTGTTATGGTAATTCCTGAGACCCAGGAGATGAGAGTTGGTAGTAGTAGGTAGGATCTCTGATGAGTTATTAAAGCATTTAAGCAAATCAGTAATTTAGTGTCTCTGTACGGGATCACGTATACGTAGAAATACGTGGCGTTATATATGAAGTAAGTAAACTCCGATAACACTACAACGTTATTAGATTCTCCGAAACTGACGCCGTAAGTTATGTTAAGTAAGGTTTCTTCAGAGCTCACAATACTTAGAGAGAGGTTACTCATGCCTCCGAAAACCGTATAGTTACCCCAATAGATGAACAAGATATTAAACGCTCTCACGGAATGTTCTCGGCAATCTCTAAAAACACTTACTTCAGGTATTGCCATCATGAAACTTAAGATTAAGGAGACAATCAGGAGTGACACGCCAGCAACTAATACCCTCACTCCCATCTCAAGACAGCCATCATGAATAGCATAGCACATAAAGTTTATAAAGGTTGCATCATAGATTTATAGTGAGGTGCCTATATGAGGAAATACGTATCCTTAGTAATACTCTCCCTAATCTTACTAACCGTAGTAGCAGCGTTCTCAGTGGTGAGCGCGCAACAACAAGTAGGTCCTGCGTCTGAATCTATAACCTTCAAGAGATACCCGCTTACCCCCGATTTAATAGCTTCTGCTTTCCAATCTGGTGAGATACAGGCATACATATTCGGTCTTAGACCAGCACAACTAGACGCTTTCAAACCCATAGAAGCCAATATATCTTACGTTACCGCTCCGGGAGGCCTTGTAGACATAATCCTTAACCCAGCACCCGTCAAGACAGTTAACCTAACAGGAAACCAAACCAGTAAGACTGCCGATGAAATAGCTGACTTGCTTGGAGTACCTAAGAATATCATTGTTCAATACTACTACGACGAGGAAAAAGACTTAACCTTCGTTGATTTAGCCGCTGACGGGGAGAGGATTAATCCTTTAGGAATTAAGGCGATCAGGTTCGCGTTAAACTTCATAGCTAACAGAGACTACATTGTAAACACTCTCTACAGAGGCTTTGCATCACCTATGTACACCTTCCTATCAGCTTTCGATCCAGACTACGCGTTAGTAGCTGACATAATATTATCATACAACTTTAGGTATGACCCCTACTACGCGAGGAAGATAGTAAGTGAGGAGATGAGTAAGGCTGGAGCTTACTTAGTTGGTGGTAAGTGGTACTATGGCGGTAGCCCGGTAGTACTGAAGTTCATAATAAGGCAGGAAGATGAGAGACTAGACATAGGAGAGGAATTTTCTAAAGACCTAGAATTCTTAGGCTTCACAGTCGATAAACTCATAACCACGTTTGATGTGGCTTTAGGCATAGTATATGATACTGACCCAGCCGAGCTCCAGTGGCATCTCTACACGGAGGGCTGGGGTAAGTCAGCGCCTGATAAGTACGACTCAGGCACTATCAACCAGATGTGTGCTCCCTGGGTCGGCTACATGCCTGGATGGCAAACTGAGGGATGGTGGTGGTACAGGAACGACCTCATAGACGAGTACGGCATGAAAATATATCAGGGACTCTTCACGAGTCGTGAAGAGAGAGACTGGCTCTACAGAACCGTGACTCAAGCATGTATAGAAGACTCAATAAGAATATGGCTAGCTACTAGAATGGACATCCACCCAGTAGTGAAGACCATGAAGGGTATAACTACGGATCTAGGTGCTGGGATGAGATCTCCCTTCAACACTAAGGGAGTTTCAGTTCCTGATATGCCCGACCTAACCTTCGGTGTTCTATGGGTTTACACTGCGAGGACTATATGGAACATATACGGCGGTTTCACGGACGTTTACAGCGTTGACATCGAGAGAGCTACCTATGACGCCATGATGTGGTCACACCCGCATAACGGTCTCCCGATACCTATCAGGTCAGATTACGAAGTCGTTACCGCAGGTCCTGACGGGAAACTACCGATACCTTCTGACGCTATTTGGTGGGACGCTTCCCAAGGTAAGTGGGTTTACGCGAACACGCTAGACAGAACTGAGGCAACGAGTGTCGTTAAGTTCGATATGTCTAAGTACTTAGGCACTAAATGGCACCATGGCCAGACAATCACTTGGGCTGACATACTAGCTAATTGGGCTCTGTGGCTAGACATATGCTATAACGAGACTAAAGCAAACTACGAGACCTCGATCTCAGGACCTAACAAAGTATTCTTTGACACCGTCAAGGCCTTAAGGATAGTAGACAATATATTGGAGGTCTACGTGGATTACTGGCACTTCGAGCCTGCTTACATAGCAGCTTACGCAACGTTAACTCCTGTAAACCCAGTCGAGTTATTGGTGGTCGAGAATTACCTGGTCTTCGACTCCAAGAACTACACGTTCTCAACTACTCTGAGTAGAGAGACAGGATTAGATGTACTGAACCCTGTTCCGTTCCCAGAACATGCCGCGTCAATAAAGACCGTGGCTGAAGAATGGGCTACAGGCGGTTACTTCCCGAGCAACTACTTCACGCTACCTGACGGCACCGAATTAATGGCTGAGAGTGAGTGGGGTGATAGGTTAAGCGCGTTATCATCTTGGATAGAGGCTCACAACCACGCGTGGATCTCGCAAGGACCCTACTACTTAGACACCTTTGATAGAAGTGCTCAGCAAGCCACCATTAAAGCCTTCAGAGATCCGACATATCCATTCACTCCCGACTTCTGGAACTTAGGTGGTATAATACCTCCGAGAATATCTGACATTGTAGCTCCTGCGTCTATAGAGATAGGCAGTAATCAAACGGTCTCGCTCTCCGTACTCGGTGTAGGACCCTTCAGCGTCAAATACATACTGAGAGAGAAAGGAACTAACAAGATAATGGCTGTAGGTCAAGCTAACGAGGTAGAACCTGGCACGTTCGAGATATTCATAGGAAGTGACGTGACCTCACAGTTTAGACCCTACTACTACTACGAGCTATTACTGATAGCCACTAGCGAGGCTGTTGCAGTAATCGATACCACGACAGTCACGTTCGAGTCTGTACCCTCCCTAGCAGAGTTAGAGAAATCTCTAAGAGAGGCTATAGGTGATGTCTCAAGACAGACGCAAGAACAACTAGAGGCTTTAAGAGAGTTGTTCTCACAAGCCCTAGGAGCCATAGGCGAGGAGCTAATCTCAACACTGACTGACATTAATAACAGGATGGCTTACCTATTCAACGTCACCTCGTCCACGCTCCTCTCTAACATGAACAGTCAGTTCAACACCCTATCATCTAAGGTGGATGACGCGTTAGGCAGGATATCCACGGTCAACACCAAGGTAGACGACTTAAGTAGTGGTCAGGAAGACTTGAGTGCTGCTATAGGCTCGCTCTCAACTTACGTGACGGCAGTCCTAGCTATATCGATAATCAACTTGATAGTAAGTATCGCGTTGCCTTTCATAAGAAAGAGATAAAAGAAAAACCAGGTTTGAATCATAAACTGATCTCGTTTTTCTTAACTAAAACAGGTAACTTCAGAATTATTACAACTGAAAGCCTCACTTCTTTGAGGTGGGGGTAGCGATAAGTTTATAAGCCATGTATCTTCTAGGCTATTCTCAAAATAAGACGTGGATACGCTGGGTACACCAGGTTAAACCCGTGTCTCCGAGGCCATGATGA
>CAZWSU010000062.1:0-3119 GCA_964636755.1 uncultured Desulfurococcaceae archaeon | reverse complement strand
TGCTGAACCGCTCTTCCGATCTTCTTGACGGGGGGTTTCCGAAATCATCAAATCATCAAGCCCTAAGAAAGAAATTATGTAGGCTGCCCTTAAAAGCATTAATTAAGGTAACACCTAACACAACAAAATAGAACCCCCTTGAATAAGTAGGTTGTGGGCACGAGCACTACCTGGGGGATAAGATAGAGTGTTCGTCACGCGCTCTACCCACGCCTCCCTCACGGCTCATCACGTAGTATTAGGTACTTACTCACCCTACCCTTCTCCCTTATAGTATCTAGCGCTTCAGCAGCTAGCATGAAGGCTCTCCTAGGTATTTTCGAGACCCCTACCCCGATCTTAATAGAGTTAACGCTACCCAGCACCTCCAAGACCTTACTAACGTCCTCCTCATCACATACTGAGACAATATTATCACCCCCTAAGTACTGAACAATCGCTACATCCCTCAACTCGTTCGCGTAATGCGCTACGACGTTCAGTACCTCCGAGTACGTCCTGTAAATCCCTAGGGATCTAGTTCTCGCGGTGAAGTCGTTTAAGTCTGCGTGAGCTACGGCTAGCGACTCAGGTAAGCAATTAACTTCCTCACCGTACGTCCTCCCGTCCAGAACCATCTTAAGTAATTCCCTAACCTTCCCGCACGCCACCAAGGTATTCACGGGTGTCGGCGAGTAACTCTGCATGACCTTCCTCAACCCATCGTTAAATTCCTTGACGTCAGTATCGTATGGTAGGAGGATTACCTGGTAGTCGTATCTTAGGGGGAGAGCCATACCCCCGTAGCCTGAGGTATAGGACTGAATAACCTGGTAGACCTTAGATTGCGTTAACTGTATGAACCACTCCCTATCCTTACCCAGAGACTCAGTCCACTCCCTATACCCGACGAACTCAACGAAAACAGCTAAAACCATCACGCCCACACATTAACTCAGTCTATGAATAACGTCTGGCTAGACCCCTCACTAACCCTAAGCTTCCCTAACCTCACACACATCTTGACAGCAGCCTCAACAGCTCTCCTAGCGTAGTCCTCAACCCTCTCAAGCGCTTGCATCCTAGTAGCTCCGGGACCTATGATGCCCAGCGTGACGGGCTTCCCGAACTCAATACTTAAGTCCATGATCTTCCTGGAGGACTGCTGAGCAACAACCTCGTCATGCTTTGTCTCACCCTGAATTATAGCGCCTAGGGTGACCACGGCGTCCACGTCACTCCTCTTAAGCAACTCCCTCACAGCCAGAGGTATCTCGAAAGACCCAGGGACCTTAACCACGTAACCTACCTGAGCACCCAGGAACTCAGCGTGCTCAAGAGCTTTCTGAAGCATCAAGTACGTTACGTCATAATTAAACTCAGCAACGACTATAGCGAGCCTCACCACCCTCAACACACCCCCTAAACAAATTAGGGGACGCCCTTATATAAAGCAAATAAGCTCAATAACAGAAGTATTGGTTGGGTGAGGTGGAACGACTCAACGCTTAATCACGCTAGCGCACGGAGCCGGGGCAGCGGAGACTTGGAGAATCGTTAAGGAGTTAGTCGTTGACAGAGTACCTCAAGAATTGAGGAGGGTTGCCGGCGGTTACGGACTAGACGTCTTAGATGACGCCGCAACACTAAGGATTAGTGATGACCTACACCTAGTCGTCACAACGGACTCATACACTGTGAGCCCGTACAAGTTCCCGGGGGGTGATATAGGGTCTTTAGTAGCTCACGGAGTCATCAACGACTTAGTTGTTTCGGGGGCTAGACCCATAGCCTTCATGGACACCATAGTCGTTGAGGAAGGCTTCCCAGAGCCTGAGTTAAGCGACATAATCAACTCCCTAATCAAAGCACTCATAGAAGATAACGTTTCCTTGATCGGCGGGGACTTCAAGGTAATGCCTAGAGGATCCCTCGACAAGATCTTGATAACGGGGGTTGGGTTAGGGATTAGTAAGAAGCCAATACCTGATAACGAGCTACGTGTCGGCGATAAGATAATAGTCACCGGTCACGTAGCGGAGCACGGTGCTACGATACTCGCCGCACAGCTAGGCCTGCTAGATAAGGTTAAGGGACTTAAGAGTGATACGAGATCCCTAACCAAGACAGTTCTTAAGGTAATCGAGGAATTCAGGGACTACGTACACGCCGCGAGAGACCCTACGAGGGGCGGCATAGCCTCAGTACTTAACGAGTGGGCGCGAACAAACAACCTAACGATAAGGATACATAAAGACAAGATACCTGTGAGGGATGAGGTGAGGGATTTCCTCGAAGCCATGGGCGTTGACTACCTCTCAATGGCTTCCGAGGGGATAGCACTGCTAGCCGTGGATAGCGGTAGAGCACATGAAGTCCTTGAGAGGTTGAGGGAGGTTGGTGAGGTGAATTCAGAGATAATAGGTGAGGTCATAGAACCAGCAAACAACTTCCTTAAGGGTAGGGTCGTGGGCATCACGGAGGTCGGCGGTAAAGTCTTAATAGAGCCTAAATCAATTAACTTACCGAGGATATGTTGAGGGATTGCTGATGTGTTTAGGAGTGCCCGCCAAGATCCTTAGGAAGTGGAGTGATGGAGCCCTAACCTACGCTGAGGTAGATCTCGGGGGAGTCACTAAGGAAGTCATAGTAGCTACCGACGAGGAAGTGAGTGTAGGGGATTACGTGATAGTCCACGCAGGAATCATTATCTCGAAAATAAGCGAGGAAGAGCTGGAAGAAACACTCAAGCTATACAAGGAATTAAGTCTCGAAACCAGTTAAGTCGAATACCTCCTCCCTCACGACTCCTGCCGGAGACTCGCGTTCATCTCTAAGAAGCTTGAACGTCACGTACACGTTACAACTGAAAGCCTCGTTCTTTAGGGTGGGGGTGATTGGGGAAGTTTATGAGTCTCGTGTTCTGTAATGTTCTTGATGATGATGATGTTGATGTTCGTGAGTTTCGGGAGTCACTTCCTAGGAACACTCAATACGCGCGCTAAACACACTAGGTTAGAACTATGCTCCCAAGACTATGATTGCTGGAGCACCCATAACCCCGAGTCCCTCGAAGAAGGGATAGGGGTAACGGGCCGGAGACCCGGCCCGGGATTAAATCCCCATTCAGGGGACATGTA
>CAZWSU010000061.1:0-3427 GCA_964636755.1 uncultured Desulfurococcaceae archaeon | reverse complement strand
TATTGGGGCTGGCCCGGCAGGGCTTTCAGCAGCTCTATACTCTAAGAGGTTGGGGCTTAAGACAGCCTGCGTTGGCGAGAACTTAGGGGGTACCCTGAACGAGGCGGGCATAGTTGATGACTACATAGGGATTCAAGAAATTTTCGGTCCGGAATTAGCTAAGAAGTTTATAGAGCATGTTAGGAGGTATGACGTGCCGATCTACATGGATTCCGTGACAGAGGTTGTGAAGGAGGGCGACTTATTCAGGGTCTCGACTAAGTCAGGAACTGTCTTCAAGGCCAGGACGGTGATCTTAGCGGTAGGTAGTAGGAGGCGAAGACTAGGTGTTCCGGGCGAGGCGGAATTCGCTGGTAGGGGTGTTACGTACTGTGCCGCGTGCGACGCCCCCTTATTCAGGGACAAGGTAGTTGCTGTAGTGGGTGGCGGTAACTCAGCTCTTCAATCAGCTCTGCTGATGACCTCATACGCTACTAAGGTCTACTTAATACATAGGAGAGATTCTTTCAGAGCTTACGATGTGTACGTTAAGTCCGTGACTAACCACCCGAAAATAGAGCTAGTATTGAATTCAGTGATTAAGAGTATCGGGGGAAGTAAGTCCGTTGAGTGGGTTGAGGTAGAGAATCTAGTCACGCATGAGGTCAGGAAGATCGAGGTGGAGGGGGTGTTGGTAGAGATAGGGTCGGAACCGCCTAAGGAATTCTTCGCTAAGATAGGGCTTAAGCTAGATGAGTATGGCTACGTGGTGGTGGAGCCAGGGCAGAGAACGAACGTGGAAGGCTTATTTGCCGCAGGTGACTGCACGGGCGGACCCCATAAGAAGAAGTTTGATCAAGTAGTTACCGCGGTGGCTGAAGGCGCTCTCGCAGCGCTATCGGCCTACGAATACTTAATTAGAAGAGGGGTTGAGAAGGGGGAGGTAGGGTACTGAGTTAGCTACTCCCGGGTTCTTTTTATATACCTCACACCCCCGTCTCTGAAACCTACAATGACTAAGTCAGCCTCATCAAGGAAGAGACCTACCTCTATGACTCCGGTAAGGTTCTTCAGTTTCTTAGCGAACTCGCTTAAATCCATGTCCTCCGGAGGTATTACGTCGATTATGAAGCCTCCTACGTCGCTTACTACAGGTCCTTTCTTGCCGTTGCATTCCCTGGGCGAGGCTTGCGCGCCGAGCTTCCTCAAGTCTCTTAAGACCATCCTTAACGCGTTAGGTAAAACCTCAACCGGTACAGGGTGCTTCACGCAGAGCTTACTAACTAGCTTCGATTCGTCAACGACGAAAACCCTTAAGCGGGAGTGTTTAGCCAGCAACTTCTCCATGGTTAGGGCCGCCCCACCACCCTTCAGCATCCTGCCCTCTAAATCTACCTCGTCAGCCGAGTCCACGTAGAGGTCGAGTTCCTCAACTGATAAGACGTTAGCGTCCCTATAACCTAGCTCCGCTAGAACCATTGCAGTCTTCGATGAAGTGGTTACTAGGGACTTACCCCTCAGCAACCCCCTCTCATGAGCTTTTCTAATGAAGAGTTCGGTTGTGTTGCCGGTTCCTAAACCTATTAATTCCCTCCCCTCCAAGAACTTGAGTGCTTCAGTAACTGCGGCTAAACGAGCTACCTGAGCTTCCTCCAAACCATCACCCCGAACATATTAGCTTCAACTCAAGAATTAATATGGAGTGAAGAGACTTAAAACGTCGTGATGAAGTCCTCGATCTCTGATGCGTGATGTGAGTAATCCGCTCTGAAACTCTTATCCTAATAAATTCTTTAGTTGCGTGTTTCCCGGTTCTTCAACATAAAAAGTTTATGATGTCTTCTTACCTACCTCAACAACTTCCTTGCACTTCAGTTGCTTAACGAATTCCTCTAACTCGTTTAAAGGTATCTTTATCGTGTAGAGATACCTCTTCGTTCTAGCCTTGACCTTAGCTATCCCCTCCTTCTCTTTCCTCACGACCCTGCATACCTCTGCTCTAGCCGATAACTCTATAAACTTGTTCTTGTCGTATACTTCGACGGGCACACTACTCACCGAATACTACATTAAGGGAGATTTTTAAGTTGTCTCCCGTGACACTCAATATTTTTAATCCAGCATATACTGTTAGGTTTGGTAAGGCTTGATGAGCGTTGAGAGGGATTTCAGGAAGAGTTTGAGAGAGGAGTTGATGAGGAACGGAATCAACCCTTACCCGCACGTACTTAGTTTAGGTTACGTGCCCGTCAAGGACATAGTCAGCAATCCTAGGGTTGGTGAGTTAGTCGCTACTGCTGGTAGGGTAGCTAGTCTCAGAAGGCATGGTAAGCTAGTGTTCGTTGACTTAATAGATGACGGCTACAGAATACAGCTCTCAGTGAACGCCGGCAACTTGGGTGGTGAGAGATTCGAGCAGTTCTTGAGGTACGTTAACTTAGGTGATTTCATAAATGTGAGGGGGGAGCTCTTCTACACCCAGAAAGGGGAACTCACCATCAACGTCAGAGAATACCAGCTCATAGTGAAGGCTCTGAGATCCCCTCCCGTTAAGTGGGGTCATAAAATACTGGATCCTGAGGTCAGGTACAGGAAACGCTACCTAGACTTGATGATGACCCCGCAAGTAAGGAAGGTTTTCGAGATACGCTTCAATACCATAGCTGAGATAAGGAAGTTCATGTGGGGTAAGGGCTTCATAGAGGTTGAGACCCCCGTACTTCAGCCGGTTTACGGCGGCGCTGCCGCGAAACCCTTCATAACCAGGATTCAAGCACTAGGTGAGGACTGGTATTTAAGAATATCTCTCGAGCTATACTTGAAGAGGTTTTTGGTAGGGGGCTTCAACAAGATTTTTGAGATTGGTAAGAACTTCAGGAATGAGGACATAGACGTTCAACACAACCCGGAATTCACTATGATGGAGGCTTACCAAGCTTACGCTGATTACGATGACGTGATGAGGCTCACGGAAGAATTGATAAGTACGGTAGCCGAGAAGGTTCTTGGAACTACTAAAGTAAGTTACCCTGTCGGTGAATCGAGAGTTGAGATAGATTTGAGACCTCCTTACAAGAGGGTTAGGATGGTTGAGGGGTTGAGGGAGTTCGCTGGGGTCGACGTTGACGTATTGAGTGATGACGACTTAAAAGATCTTCTGAGGACACACAACCTCACGCTACCTGGCGGCTACGATAGGGGTAGGGCTATAGCAAAACTTTTTGATAGGTTGGTAGGAGCTCAACACTTAATACAGCCTACTTTCGTGATTGATTTTCCAGCGTCTTCATCGCCTCTAGCCAAGCCTCATAGGCAGAACCCAGAGTATGCTGAGAGGTTCGAGCTATATATTGCTGGCATGGAGTTGGCTAACGCCTTCACAGAGTTAAACGACCCGGTGCTTCAAGAAATGTATTTCAGGCAGGAGGAGGAGAGGAGGAAGCTGGGT
>CAZWSU010000060.1:0-1546 GCA_964636755.1 uncultured Desulfurococcaceae archaeon | reverse complement strand
AAGACAGTCTTGAGGAAGATAGGTTTAATTACCATAGGTCAGTCACCTAGGGTTGACGTAGTGCCTGAGATTAAGGAAGTATTAGGGGATGTTAAGGTAGAGGTAGTTGAGTGTGGTGCTCTAGATAAGCTGAGTAAGGACGAGATCAGAGCGCTTGCCCCGGGAGAGGGTGAATACGTGCTGGTCACCAGGTTAAGAGACGGTACCGAGGTCAGAGTTGCGCGTGAGAAGATACTCCCGTTGATGCAGAGATGCATAGACTCTCTTGAGCCGTTGGTTGATATGGTGGGGTTGCTCTGCACGGGCGAGTTCCCAGAACTTAAGTCGAGGAAGTTATTGGTGGAGCCGTCGGATCTGCTACTTAAGGTGGTTGAGTCGCTCAGGGTAAGTAGGTTGGGTGTCGTGATACCGGATCCCAAACAAGTAGACCTAACTAGGAGGAAGTGGGGTCATGTGGCGCCAGACTTAAAGATTATTAGCGTGTCACCCTACACGGGAACCCTGGAAGATTTAAGGAAAGCCTCAGAGGGATTAAGTGATCGCGACCTCATAGTATTAGACTGTATAGGATTCAGCACGGAAGCTAAGAGGGTAGTAGCTGCCGCGTCCGGCAAGCCCGTTCTAATACCTAGAACATTAATGGCTCGAGTACTCAGGGAGCTACTGGAGGTCTAGGAAGTGACCCGGCAAATCATCTTAGGTGTTGAGGTTAGGGATGAGTTGCTGAGAGCGGCTGAAGTAGCGCTGACACGGTGCCTACGCGTTAAGCCGGGTGAGTCTGTACTAATAATTACTGACGAACCCCTTAGGAACATAGGTGTTCATTTATGGGTTAAGGCGAGAGAGTTAGGTGCTGAGGCTATTTACGTTGAGATGATTGCGAGGAAGGTTCACGGTGAGGAGCCGCCTAAGCCTGTCGCAGAAGCTATGAAAGCTGCTGACGTAGTTATAGCCCCCACGTCGAAATCGCTGACGCACACTGTGGCTAGGAAGGAAGCTGCTGAGAAGGGTGCTAGAGTAGCTACGATGCCAGGCATAACCGAGGATATATTCTTGAGGACCATGAGCGTAGACTACGAACTAGTCCAGAAGTTGACGGAGGCGGTAGCTAAGGTTCTAGACGAGGGTCGTGAGGTCAGGGTCGTAACGAGTCTTGGGACAGACCTTGCCTTCTCCATAGAGAATAGGAAGGCTAGGAGAAGTACTGGAGTGTTGGTTAATCTAGGTGATTGGGGGAACTTACCTAGTGGTGAAGCATACATAGCTCCCGTAGAGGGTACCGCGAACGGGGTAGTAATCGTGGACGGGTCGATGGCTGGTGTTGGAGTATTGACACAGCCTATAAAAATATTGTTTAAGGATGGTGTTGCTACTCAAATTGAGGGGGGTTCGGAGGCTGCGAAGCTCAACGAACTACTCTCGAAGTATGGTGTTGAGGCACGCAACTTGGGTGAATTCGGTGTTGGGACAAACCCCGGTGCTAGGGTAAGTGGTGTTGTGCTGGAAGATGAGAAAGTTCTGGGAACGATTCACATAGCGCCCGGAA
>CAZWSU010000059.1:0-21634 GCA_964636755.1 uncultured Desulfurococcaceae archaeon | reverse complement strand
ACCCCACGGCTCTCGCCAGTTAATGTTCCTGCACCAAAGCCTTAAAACCCAGCACTACGAGGACTCACACCAAAGACATACAAACAAAATAAACGATTAAGAAAAACTTAAACAACCCAATGCAAATACATGCTTCGCCTGTAGCAGTTCGTTAAATCTTTAGTTCTAGGAAGGACTAGTGCCGCGGCCGGGATTTGAACCCGGGTCACGGGCTCGAAAGGCCCGCATACTTGACCGGGCTATACTACCGCGGCACCAAAAACAAAATAAAACAAGAGCTTATAAGGATGTCACGTGTTTAGGACTATTTCGTAGTTAATTTAAAGAGATGAGACCTTGTAAGTTCTGTTTTGTCAGTGTCTGTCAGAGCGATGAGGCACTGCTTTAAGCCTAGAGCGAGTTAAGCCATGAATGGGGACCCAGTATCGTTGTACTCGACAACTACTCACGACCTCGCAGAGGGTACCGAAACCTTGTGAAGCGTGAATAAGGTGGGAGACCCTAGACGTAACAAGACAGAAATAAAACAAAAAATAATGAGACGGACATCCAAGGTAAACAACGCTGGACGAGTAGACTTCGGTATGATTCCTGTTGTAGGTTGTTATGCGCAGTTTTAATTTTTAATTGCTTGGTGCGGGGGGTGGGATTCGAACCCACGCAGGCCTACGCCAGCGGGTCTTAAGCCCGCCCCCTTTGACCGAGCTCGGGCACCCCCGCGCCAATAATATTCGTTGTTATGAGAGTTAAATATTTTTGTGTGGGCCCGCGGGGATTTGAACCCCGGACCTCCCGGTTATCAGCCGGGCGCTCCACCATGCTGAGCTACGGGCCCCACAGAAGTCTTTACTTGTAGATTTAAAAGTTTTTGCTAGTTTTTAAGAGTTGCGTTGTTTTATTATTGGTGACGTGATTTGAGTGTTGAGGGGGTTTTACTAGTTTTAGCCGGTGTTTTCATTGCTTTCTGGGGTCACTTCTTCATTAGGTTAGCAGTGGGTCTCATTTCTGGTTTGTGGCTTGGGTGGCTTGCTTCTATTCTTACTACTCATCTCCTCGGAGGTCATACCTTCACGACATTTCTTGCTGGCTTAGTGGTTTTCTCTCTGTTTTTTGTGTTAGGTCTCATTAAGCATAGGTTCGTAGCATCTTTTCTCTTAAGCGCTGTGATAGCTTACTACGTACCCCTAGAAACCGTTACAGAGTTTCTCGCAGGTAGCTCACCCAATGAAGTACAGTCAATCTTGCTAAGACTTTTAATATTCCTGGGGATGCTAATAATAACGTATACTGCCTTCAAGCTACTGGTAGGCTTAATAACCTCCTCGCTAGGCTCACTATTACTGTATGTTGGGTTAGTAGAACTTAAAACAACTGAAGTAATAGCTTTACTAATTACGGCGATACTCTTCCTAACATCACTGACGTGGTACTTGCTGAAAAGAAAGAAGTAAGACGAGGAAAAACTTAATAATCCTCTACCTACTTAATCTTATTGGCGGCGGTCGTCTAGCCTGGATCAGGACGCCGGCCTGCCAAGAAGGTCCTCACAGAACGCCGGAGATCCCGGGTTCGAATCCCGGCCGCCGCACCAAGTAATCAAACCATATCACAATTTTGCGAACGAAAAATCACATAACTTAACGTGTTTGAGGTGCTGTTTGCTGACGCTAGATAGCTGGTTTACCTTCCTTAGTTCTTGATTTCACTTCGTTGTAGAGTTTTATAAACCATTCCGGGAATCTTAGTTCCTCATCGCTGATTACCCTATCGGGTGTGTAGGGTTTGATGTCTAGTACTGGAGTGCCGTTAAATAAGTCAAGGTTTTCCACGTGTAGGAATCTATCCTCGCGTTTAATGAGTTTCACAATAGTTAATCCTATTGGTGTTGGTCTATGGGGCGAGTCCGTGCAGAATACACCAACTTCAGGAAGTTCTTCTAGCTTAAACCCATGCCTCACTAAACGCTTATGCCTTACTTTAAGAACCTTCCTTTGCTCCTCAGTAACTTTGTGGAGGTAAGTTATCAATATTATGTGTGAGAACCCGTCAATTCCTTCAAGACCTTCCTTATATTCTTCATAAACTTCTACAATACCTGGAACCCCGTTCAAGGCTTTCCTCACTTCCTCATCAGTAAAGCGTGTCTTGATCACGCCCACAGGTCTTAAAGCAATCTCCACCTTAAACCCCTAAATAAGGGAGGGGCTCGTCAAATATTAGGTTTCTCAGCTAAAGCTTGAGACCTATGAATTAAGACTTAAACTAAAAATATGCTTAACTATTTCCAGAATCGTATACTAGTTTTATTATTAAGTCTCCCTCAGCCATCCCATACGTGCTCACGTTAATCCAGACTACTGCTTTCCACCCGCTTTCGATAGTGATAGGTAGTTCTGTTAAGTAGTCAATCACTGGTAGGTACTCGCAATGCAGCAGACCCCAGTACGGCTTGTCCCCAACACCATACTTAGTAGGTTCGTAAGGATATATAGAATAATCGTCCTCACTCAACTCGTAGGCTCCTGACGCGTTCATGAAACTAATATTAAAGCCTTTGAGGGTTGCCGGCACCCCATAATTATTCTCGATGACTAGACCGACCCAGGCGTTATTTGTATTTTCGTTATCTAGGTATACGTAGATTACGTCATAATCCTCGCTTAAGTTTACGTAATCGTCTCTAATCCCTCTACACTCGTCGCATGTATAGTTTAAGAAAACCCTCCAAGAACCTATGTCCAGATCCGCACCCGTCACCGTCACCACTACGTTAACTCTGAGAGGCCCGCTCCATAAAGCGGTGGTCGGGATAAGTATCACTAAGAGAAGGATCGGTATGAGATACTTCACGTAAGCGTAAACCAACTTATACACCGGCCTAATTAGGGAATATAATATAATAAAACTATCGTATGAAAAATATGTATTAATAATACATAAAACACCCTTAGTCGCGTTAAGTGTATTCCTCAGGCGCCTCCCTATCGTAGGGTCTCCCAATAGCTTGAGGTAACTCAGCTCTCTTATATACTAGAGCTAAGACTATCAGCGTAGCTATGAACGGCAGCGTTAAGAGAGATTCTGGTGGAATTCTAATACCTAAAACACTTTGGAGGGTCTGAATCAAGTATACTAGAGCTTCAACGCCCGCGAATAAGGCTGAACCTGCTAAAGACCAGAGCGGGTGCCACCTACCGAAAATAGCTATGCCTATTGAAATCCAACCCCTACCTAAAACTATGGTCTCCGTGTAGAGACCTGTCGTGGATAAGACCAGGTAACCCCCTGAGATAGACATCAAGACAGTGCCTACTATAGTGCCCACGTACCTGTATAGGGTCACGTTGATGCCTAAAGTATCAGCAGCCTTAGGATTCTCTCCAACAGCCCTAAAATTAAGTCCTATGTGAGTCTTGTAGAGAACGTAGTAAGATACTGCAACGAAAACGAAGGATAAGTATACGAGTAGGTTATGCTTAAATAGAGCATCACCAACGTAAGGTATGTCAGACATGATTGGTACAGTGAGCGGGCGTAAGGTCTCGATGCTTGGCGGGGTTAGAGTCACTCCTATGAAGAGCTTATAGAGTAGATTAGCGAACCCACTGCACAGTATGAAGAACGTAGTCCCGACAACGAACTGATTTAGTTTAAGTGATATCGTTAGGAAGCCGAAAGCTAGACCAACTAAAATTCCGACAAGTATTGCGTAGGAGATCCCTACCAGTACGTTCCCACTCGAGAAGTACGTTGTCAAGAAGGTAACTGAAGCACCAAGTAACATGACTCCCTCAGCAGATATGTTGTATATTCCTGACCTACCACTAATCACTATCCCTAAGCTAGTGAGTAGGTATGGAACTATGTATATCAGGGCAGAACGCACGTAGCCCACCACGAGGGTGGCTGGGTCGAGTGGGGCAGTCATTTCCTCCACCACCTCAAAGACTCGGAAACAAGTATGAAGACTAGGAGTAGTCCCTCTAGGATTAAGACTAGCTCTATCGGGACCCTCTGTATCCTTTGTAAAGCGTTAGTTCCTACATCGATAACGGAGATGAAGAAAGCCACAGGCACTATGAAAGCTATTTTCCCTTTAGATAGTAGGGCTATCAGTATTCCTAGACTGGGGTAATTGCTCTGCATCCCGTCAATTAGTCTGTGGTAATAGCCTGTCACGTCCAGCGCGCCCCCGAATCCCGCTATGCCACCCCCAATTATTAGTGATAGAGGCATCAGCAACCTCGTGTTGACACCGAATACCTCAGCTGCTCTAGGATTAGTTCCCGTAGCTCTTAACTCATACCCTACCACCGTTAAAGCCACCATGAAGTAGAGCAGTGCCACGGTTGCGAGAGAGAAGATTATTCCGGTGCTAAGCGGTGGTGATGGGTTGAGTAGAGGTAATGTGGCCGTGTCACTTATCGGGATAGTCATTGGATGTCCTGACGCTACATCCCTCCAGAGACTCATGGCGAAGACCATGACCGAATATCTTGCTATGAAGTTCATCATTATCGTTGATATGACTTCATTAACGTTGTAGCGAGCCATTAAGAAAGCAGGCACTGAGGCCCATAGAGAGCCGAAAACCACGCCGACTATTAATGAAACAATGACATGCACTCCTGCGGGCGCGCTTATAGCTAGACCTACTAACGCGGCTCCTAAAGCGCCCATCAAGTACTGTCCTTCAACACCTATGTTGAATTTCCTGCTTATGTAGGGTATGGAGAAAGCTAAGCTCATCGTAAGTAGCGTGCTGAATTTAGTTAGGGTTAGGAAGAAGCTGTTGAGACTCCAGAAGGAAGCTGTTAGTATCGTTCTATAGCTGGAAATCACGTCATAGCCTCCTAAATATAGTATTAGCCCTGCGATCCCGAACGCTAGGGAAATGCTGAATACGTAGGGTGCAGAGATCTTAACTAATCTGACTAACTGCAGATCCCTCATACTCAACCACCAACAACGCCGGCCATTAACTTGCCTATCTCGTATTTGTCAAACCTGTCCCTAGTGAGGGAACCCACTAACCTACCCTTATACATCACAGCTATCCTATCGCTTATTAGCATGAGCTCATCTAAATCCTCGGAAACGTAGATAATCCCTGAACCAGCACTCTTCAAGTCCAATACCTCACACAATACTCTCTCAGTAGTCGCTATATCCAAGCCTCTTGTAGGGTTATGGGCTATCAGAACCTTAGGTTTTGTGTGGAAAGCTCTCGCAACCATCAACTTCTGTATGTTTCCTCCAGAAAGTTTCGAAGCAAGTGTTGCCGTATCGGGTGTTTTAATCTCGTACTTCCTGATTAGTTGTAGAGCGTCATTCCTTATCCTCTTAAAGTCCATTAAAAGCTTCTTAGTAGAGTAAGTGAAGTGTATTCCTAAGACTAAATTCTCCATCACTGAAAGGGTGGGGGAAATTCCTTCAGAGAGCCTATCTTCAGGCACGTAGAACATCCCCATCAAGATCCTGTCTCTTATGCTGGAATTCGTTATGTCAGCCCCCTCCAGCAGTATCTTACCTGAGGTAGGCTTCCTAATACCGAAAATCACCTCAACAAACTCTCTCTGCCCGTTTCCGGAAACTCCCGCGATACCAAGTATCTCACCCCTAGATAAGGTGAAACTAATAGAGTCTAGGATCGTGGTCCCTAACTTGTCTCTTAAACTAAGATTCTCTACCCTCAGGAGCTCAGATCCGGGCATGTTTTCCGTATGCACTGGCGTGCTAACCTGTCTGAAGCCCCTGAAAATTATTGATTTCTCTAAGTCTATCCTCTCACCAACCATTAACTTTATTACAGTTGCTTGATCAACTTCCTGGCGCTTGAATCTCCCTAGAAGAACGCCGTTTCTTAAGACAGCTATCTCGTCCGCGACAGCCATTACCTCGTGTAGTTTATGCGTTATGAAGACAACCCCCAACCCAGTCCTAACCAAGCTTCTTAAAGCGTTGAAGAGCGCGTCCACCTCCTGAGGTGTTAAGTTGGTTGTCGGCTCGTCGAGAACCAATATCTTGACCCCTCTAACCAAAGCCTTAAGAATCTCGACCCTCTGCCTAACGCCTAAAGGCAAGTTCCTGATCTTCTCCCTTAAGTTCACGTAAAGCCCTGAAGCTTCCATTACCTTATTAGTCCTCTCCTCCAACTCCGCCAGATCTATCGGTTTAAGAGACTTAATTCCTGAAGACATCCCTATAGCGATATTCTCTAAAGCAGTGTAGTTACTTACCAACTTGAAGTGTTGGTGAACCATGAAAATACCTAGTCTTATGGCGTGTGCAGGTGACTTAATCTTCACTACCTTCCCGTCAACATAGATGAGTCCTGCGTCCGGCCTATAGAGACCGAACAACACGTTCATTAACGTGGTTTTCCCGGCACCGTTCTCTCCTAGGAGGCCCAGAACCTGACCCGTGAAAATATCTAGCGTCACTCCTTTAAGAGCCTCTACGTCACCGAAACGCTTATAAATATTCTCGAGGCGAACATAAGGTCTAACAGCTACCATACTCTCCCCGCTTAAACTCAAAGCAGACCCTGAGAATAGGTTAATGAAACCATTAAAAATAACAATTAAGCTAACTAAATTAACTCATACATATCCACTTAAACAATTTTTATCAGAAGTCTGTTGTCACACATCATAGGTTTACGGGATACGATTTAATGCCATTACGTGAATCAATACTTAATAAGCATGATCTTTTAAGACTAAGTGTGATATTATGGTGACCTCAAGGAAATTGAGGAAAGCCTTATCTAAGACTGTGGCAGTGGTAGCAGTAATTGTATTAATTGTTGCTGTGGCTGCAGGATTTATAATACTACAGCAACCAGGGGTTCCCGGAACTACCACGAGCCCGACAGCTACTCCTACAACGCCTACTACGACGCCCACGACAACACCTACGAGCACGCCACCCCCTCAATTCAAGCTAGCCACTATATTACCTGGCAGCATACAGGACGCCGATTTCAACACGTTAGGGTATTTGGGGACCTTACATATTAAGGAAAAGTACGGTATTGAGGTCGCGTATTCCGAGGGTGTTAGTGTTGCGGATGCTGAGAGGGTCGCTAGCGAGTACATCTCTCTAGGCTATAACATAATATTCTTCCATGGAGGGCAGTTCGTGTCAGTGGGTCAGAAGGTGGCTAACGAACACCCTGACGTAGTGGTCATAATAACTGGTTACGGGAGGATAGAGAATCTCCCGCCTAACGTGTGGCAACTTGATCCAGCTTTCCACAAAGGCTTCTACGTGTTAGGAGCTATAGCCGCTAACGTGACTAAAACAGGCGTCATATGTTATGTCAGCGGTGTTCAACTACCCTTCACAGTCTCAGAGGTTAACGCTGTTATTCAGGCGTTGCGTGACTTAGGCAAGAACGTCACTTTCATCCCTGTGTGGACCGGAGACTTTAACGACCCGGTCAAGGCTAAGACCGTCACGGCTAATCTCATCGATCAGGGTTGTGACGTAGTCTTGTCATCCCTAAACCTAGCTAACTACGGGCTCTTTGAGGCCATTAAAGAAGCTAACGCTACTAAAGGTCTCTACGTCTTAGCAACAACTAAATACACTGATAAATCTTCCATGCTACCGAATAACCTAATAACGTCTTACATATACGACTACGGCGTAGCGTTAGAGTATATCGTTGGTCAGATATTTAGGGGCGTTAGGACAGGTTATTACGAGATTGAGTTCGGTAAAGCCTCATACATAAAGTTCCCGCTGAAGTTTGTTCCCAGCGAAGTTAATGAGTGGGCTATGAAGTTGCAGAGCATGGTGGCTACGGGGCAGGTCACGGTAGTCTTCAACACAACCAAACCTTAAGTAAAGATTTTTTTATCCTGAAGAAAGCTTAAGTCTCTCATATGTTTTCATGAGTGTCCTGCGTAGTATTACCTTAGATAGGTGGAGTCTGTATTCTGCTGAAGCCCTCCTCCCAGTGTAGCGCTTCATCTCCTTAGGTAGTACAGTATCTGAAGCCTCCCTCAAAAGTTCCTCACTAAACTCCTTTCCTTTGAGGAAGGATTCTGTGATAAACGCTCTCTCCGGGAATGGCTTGGAGACGCTGTCGAAGGCTATTCTCACGTCCTTAATTAAGTCGCCGTCATACTCCGCGTAGACAGCCCCTATAGCTAGCCCCATTATGTGGCCTCTCCTCTTATCTATTTTCATGAAAGCTGTTGACGAATTAGGTGGTGGGTTTCTGATCACTATCTCCTTAATCAACTCGTTTCTTTCCCTGAGCGTGGAACGCATCCCCCTATAGTAATTCGTTAAGGGTACTTCCCTCAACCCGTTAATGCTTGCGAGCCTGACTTTAGCGTCGAGAGTTAAGAAAAATATCGCTATATCAGACAAGGGATTAGCTGACTCAATATTACCGCCAACTGTAGCCACGGACCTTATGTAAGGGCTGGCGAAGGACGTGCAAACATCTGCTAGCCCTAATAGGGGAGGTTTTCTAAGCTCGCTGGTCTCACACAACTCGGCCACGGTAGTCATAGAACCCACCCTTATTACGTCACCCTCAACCACTACGTACGAGAGCTGTTTACGTAGATTCCATAAATCCAGGACTTTCTTAAACCTGATCTTGCCGTCCCTAACCCACACTAAAAGATTTGTTCCCCCGGCTATTGGTACGACCTCAACGTCTTTATCAAGAATCTCAAGAGCATCATCAACGTCCTTCGGCACTATAGTTTCAAAACGAAACATTTAAGGAAACACCTAAAGCAAAATTAGGTAGCTCAATATAATAAAACTGTATTCACACAAATACTTCAAAAAAGATCAATACTGGAGTAGGGTAAGCTCACGAAAACTAAGGAATTGATCTTTTAATTAGAGTTCCTAAGTGTTTTTAGGGCGTTCTTCGCATGAGGTTCGGTAACCATAAAACTATCTGTGGGAAGAGTATGAGTATGCAGAGCACTATGAAGACCGTGATTATTAGTGGTAGTGCCTCCTTCCCTATATCTTCTAGTGTTGCCTTACTTATCTTGGCTGTTACGTAAGCGTTGACGGCTACCGGGGGAGTTACCTGGCCTATAGCTAGGTTTATAGTCATTATGACGCCGAACCATATGGGGTCCCAATTAAAGTATATCATTATGGGAATCATGAGTGGTAAGAAGATATAGTATATTGAGATAGCGTCTAGGAACATACCGGCAAACAACAAGATCATCATGAATAATAGCATGACGGACAACGGGTTCTGCGATACCGATAAAATCCATCTAACAGACGCTTCCACTAATCCGGCTGTCTGCTCAGCCCATGAGAAGATTCCTGCGAAGGCGACGACGAACATGACTATAGAAGACATCTCGACGGAATCTACCAAGATTTTAAGCATGTCTTTAAGAGATATGGATCTATACACTACTAAGCCTAGGAATAAACTATAAGCTACTGCTACTACAGCAGCTTCAGTAGGTGTGAAAACACCCATGTAGATCCCACCTAATATTATTACGGGTGCCATGAGTCCCAAGGCAGCATCCTTAAATGTCTTCATGACCTCTCTTAAGGAAGCCTTCTCCAAACCCCTATAACCCCTCCTTAAAGATATTAAGAAGCTAACCAGCGCTAGAGCAAGACCTAGGAACAACCCGGGTATGATGCCTGCTATGAATAAAGTCCCTATAGACACGTTAAGTATCGTCCCGTATATTATGAAAGCAACGCTGGGAGGTATTATTATTGAGAGTCCAGCCACTGTAGCTACTAGAGCTGCTGAGAAAGCCCTACTATAGCCTGCATTGATGAGCATCGGTATTAAGATAACTCCTATTGCGGCAGCCGTAGCCGGTCCAGACCCTGAAACAGCACCCCAGAAAGTACCTATAAGTACTGTCGCTATGGCTAGACCGCCGGGCATCCACCCAACCAACGCCTTAATCAACCTAACAAACCTTTCAGCAACACCGGCTCTCTCCATTGCGAGACCAGCGAAGATGAAGAACGGTATGGCCAGGAGGGGGAACTTAGCTATGTTCGCGTAGAAATTAGGTGCTATCACTCCTACGCCGTAGTTGTAGTACCATATAGAGAATATTGACGCGACGCCTAAGGCAGTCCCTATCGGGGTTCCCGTCAGTAGTATTACGACGAATATGAGTAACGTTAATAATGCCGGGTTCATCCCACTACACCAACCAACGCCTTAAGCTCTGCAATATCCTCACCACGACTACTAGAGAGCAAAGCGTCATGCCGACATAGTAGATCCACATAGGTATGTCTAGCGCCATACTCGAGGTTCTGTACAACGTTATCTCGTTATAGATTAGGATCGAGGATAAGTAAATCAGAACTATGAATACGGCTAGACTCAGCACCATCCCTAGAACCCATAGGTATTTCTGAACATTCGTGGGCAACATGTTTTTCAAGAACTCCATGCTTAAGTGTGAGTTTTTCTTAAAAGCTATTGCAATACCTAGAACACTCATCCAAACGAAGAAATTAACCTCTATCTCCTCTATGAAGGCGAGCGACATCTTCAGTAAGTACCTGGAGAGAACATTAACGAAAGCTACTAAGAACATTATGAGGAGCAGGATCGCAGCTACGTATTCCTCTAGATTGCTTATTAAACTTATTGAATTTCTAATTAAGTTTTTCCTGCTCATGTTGAGTCACCTTACTCGTCATTAAAGATTTTTACACAAAAAGAGGATATATACACGTTTTTAAGGTAGTTGAATAACTATCCCAAGCTTATTCTTCACGTCATTGATGGCTTTCTGAACCAAGTCCTCACCTATTATCGGAACCCACTTACTGTAGACGTCGCTCATTTTCTGTTTGAACAGGTTTCTCTGAGTTTCATTGAGGAAAACTATCTCCATTCCCTGATTCTGAAGGTGTTTTATTGGGTCAGTAATTTCGGGTGTGTACTTGAATTCTTCCTGCAGTATCCTCAGAGATGTGCCGTCATCAAGCCCTACTCTAGCCATGGCTTTCTGCCATCTAGCAGCTTTCTTGGCTGCCTCAAGAATTATTTGCTTGGTGTTCTCGTCAAAGGAATCCCAAGTATTCTTATTCACGGCGAAGATGAGGGGGTCTATAGCGTAGTCCCATATGGTTATGTATTTGTGGTATTCCCATAGCTTGTAAGGTATTATCACGATGTTGATAGGATTCTCCTGACCGTCAACGACTCTCTGCTGGAAGGCCGTTAACGCGTCAGCCCAGTTCATTTGTGTTGGGTCCGCGCCCAGAGCCTTGAAAGTGTCTATGAATATAGGTGATCCAACAACCCTTATTTTAAGACCCGCCATATCATCGGGACTCACTACCGGCACTTTCCAGTTAGTTAGTTGTCTGAAGCCGTTCTCACCCCACGCGAGCCCTATCACGCCGTAACTCTCCAGTATCTGAAGTATTTGTTTCCCGGCTTCACCCTCTTCTATCGCGTCAACAGCTTTGTATATATCTCCTTTATTCACACCTTCAGGGAAGAAGAACGGCAGTATAAACAGGTTCAATTCCTTCACTACCGGAGCCCAATTAATGACTGATCCTACAGCAAAGTCTGCCACGCCTTGAGAGAGTAACTGAAATTCGTTGGTTTGCTGTCCAGCGAAGAGCTGACCAGAGTAGTAGACCCTAATATATACCCTGCCGCCAGTCCTATTATAGACTTCATCAGCCCACATCTGAGCTGCCTGACCCCAAGGCGATTGGGGGCCCACAACAACACTTAACTTATACTCCTTAGTAGGGGTTGGTGATGTAGTAGGTGTTGAGGTCCCCGGACTCGTCGGGGACGTTAATTGAGGGATTAAGAAGGCAACTGCGGCGACTGCCACTATAACTACTAAAGCAATAACAGCTAGGTGCAGGGGCTTCATACTTAAAGCACCCGAGACTAGGGAGGTAAACTAAATATTTAAAAATAAAATACTTTTTAGACCGGAATACCGAACATAATGCCTTTAGTTCCAGCTCTAAGAGGGTTAAAGCTGTATTAATCAAAACCATATCTTTCAGGACTGGAAGGTGTTTTAAAGCTAGTAAAAATCTTTACGCTGTTGGTGTTAGTGGTTTGATTAGGGTTGTGGCGGGCCCGGGGGGGTTTGAACCCCCGACTTCCGGCTTAGGAGGCCGGCGCTCTATCCTGGCTGAGCTACGGGCCCAGCCAAGATCTTATTCATTAGAGAGTTATTTAAGTGTTTACTGTATGTAATGTTGGTGACGCGTTTGAGGAAGATTTTCCACGAGCTCCGCAGGCTTGACGAGGTATTGAGTATTATCTCTTCTTACGTTAGATTAGAGCCCCTGGGTTTTGAGTGGGTTGGTCTGCGTGAGGGGTTGGGTAGGGTTTTAGCAGAGGATGTTTACGCGGTTTATGATTACCCACCTTTTGACAGGTCTGAGGTAGACGGTTATGCCGTTAACTCTATCTCGTTGATCGGTGTTGAGGAGGACGCGCCTGCTAAGCTGAGGCTTAAGGGCTCTGTCAGGGTAGGGTGCCCCCCGGATACTGAGGTAGGTGTTGGGGAGGCTGTTGAGGTAGATACTGGAGCGGCCATACCTAGGGGTGCTGACTCAGTGGTCATGGTTGAGTATAGTAGGAGGGTTGGCGAACACGTCTACGTCTACGCTTCGGTAGCTCCGGGAGATAACGTGGCTAGGACAGGTTCCGACATCATGAGGGGGGAGCTAGTTCTCCGTAGGGGTACTTTGTTAGGACCTGCTGAGCTAGCTACCCTAGCCGCTGCCGGCGTGAGCAGAGTTAAAGTCTTCGTTAAGCCAAGGGTCGGCGTCGTCTCGGTGGGTTCGGAACTAGTTAGTGTTGAGGAAGGCCTTCTCCGAGACTACGAAATATTCGAGATCTCATCATACTACGTTTCCTCATCTTTAGCTGAGTTAGGTGCTATGCCTCAATTCTACGGTATAGTGCCGGATGATGAGGGTTCCTTGAGGGAGATCCTAAGGAGAGCTCTAGAGGAGAACGACGTGGTTATCACTGCTGGAGGGACGTCGGCCGGGCTCGGGGACCTTACTTACAGGGTTATCGAGAGCCTGGGGGAGCCGGGGATAGTGGTTCACGGACTGAAGGTTAAGCCGGGGAAGCCTACCATCGTGGCAGTGATTAACGGGAAGCTAGTTTTCGGTCTCCCGGGATTTCCTCTCTCAGCCGCAATGATTTTCAGGTCTGTGGTAGCTCCGGTAATCTCTAGACTTGCCGGGATCCCGGCAAGCTACTGGAGTTGGTCGGAAGTTAAGGCCGTCGTGCTTCAGAAAGTCTTAGGTGTTAGAGGGAGGACTGCGTTAGTCCCTGTCGCTTTGGTTAGGAGGGGGGATGTGTTGGCGGCCTACCCCGTCTTAAGTCCGTCAGGGTCTATCAAGGTTTTAACGTATACTGACGGGTTTATTGAAGTGCCTGAAGACACGTTGGTGATTGATGAGGGTAGTGAGGTGGTTGTGAAGCTTTTTAGGAGGTTTTGGAGGGCTCCGGACCTAGTATTCATAGGTAGTCACGACTACGTGGTTGATGAGCTAATTAGGCTAGTTGTTGACGGACCTAATTACAAGTTAATTAATGTTGGGTCTCTGGGAGGTCTCCTAGCTGTTAGTAGGGGTGAGGCTGATTTAAGTGGTGTGCATCTCCTCGACGAAGAGAGTGGTGAGTATAACCTACCGTACTTCAAGAAGCTGAACCTGTCTGGTAAGGCTGTCTTAGTGGGTGGTTGGGTTAGGGAGATAGGGTTTATACTACCTAGGAACAACCCTAAAAACATAAAGTCGTTTAAAGACTTATTCAGGGAGGACGTGGTCTTTATAAACAGGAATAAGGGTTCCGGTACTAGAACGCTCATAGACATCAACTTAAAGATAGTTGCGAGGGAGTTGGGAATAAACCCGGGCGAGATACCGAGAGTCATTAAGGGGTACTTAAACGAGGCTAAAACACATAGTGGGGTGGCTGTAGCAGTACTTCAGGGGAGAGCAGACGTGGGGGTTGGGATCAGGCACGCGGCCGAAACATACGGACTAGAATTCATTAAAGTAGGTGAGGAAGTATATGACCTCGTAATACTTAAAGACAGCTTAGGTAAGGAACCCATACGTAAGATGCTGGACCTACTCAACAGCGAGAAAATAAGGGAGGTACTGAGTAGGTACGTAGGCTATAAGACGTACTCAAAGACGGGTAAGGTTCTTGCAGAATAATAACCCCAGACATAGGGATGTAGTCGGTTAGCTCCGAAAACAATTTAAGAGCTTGAGTAGTAAGAATTAGGTGGGGCCGGTAGCTCAGCTGGAAGAGCGCCGCCCTCGCACGGCGGAGGTCCCGGGTTCAAATCCCGGCCGGTCCACCACGCATTAACGCATTCAAGAATCCTTCGTTAAATTCCTAGCAGGTACTTAGCTAAGAGACTTAACGCTACCGAGGCTCCTATAACTGTTATCGGGTGTTGCCTCAGTAACAGGATTAGTGTGAGTGCGATGACGAATATCACTGCCTCGACAATCCTTACTGTATTGTCATGAATTAATACGGTGTTACCTACTCTTAGTAGAGCTACTAGTATTAGCGCTATGACGGCAGCGTTGATTCCCCTTAATATGGTTCTAGCCACGGGCGTCGTTAAGTATGGCGATAGACCTATCGCGATGCCTAATATTATTAAATACGCTGGGAGCATCACCCCTAAGGTAGCTACTACCGACCCTAAAACACCGCATATCTTGTAACCTATGAAGGTAGCTGAGTTTATAGCTACGGGGCCTGGAGTACTCTCAGCTATACCTATCACGTCAACGAATTCCTCGTCCGTGAGCCACCCCCTAAGCTCGACCAACTCCTTATGCAGGAGTGCTATGCCCGCGTAACCACCGCCAAACATGAAAAACCCTATCTTCAGGAACTCTAAAAACAGGTCTAGCAAGACACTCAAGCAACTCACCGAATTCGTAACCCGTTAAATAATTTAAGTTTAGAATCCTCGATTGCCAGCTTGGTGCGGGGGGTGGGATTTGAACCCACGCAGGCCTACGCCATCAGGGCCTCAGCCTGACCCCTTTGACCTGGCTCGGGCACCCCCGCCAATAATATCCTAATAATTAGAGTCTTTTAAATTATTATCTAAGACTTCTTATTAAACATGGTTATTTCTGTCTAGTCCGTGTTCTCCAATATTTTATTGTTAGCGTTGCCGCACCTATCCGCGTAGCTACCCTCCTCACCGCCGAGTCATCACTTATGACTACCACCCTACCACACCTCTCCGTTAGATCACTTGCTAAAGCTAAGAGTTCTAAGTCTGCCTTAGAGAGTTTGCTGAGTATGTTGAGTTCCTCGGCTAACCGATTGATTCTCTCCCTGTGTGCTCCCCCTGGCTCAAGGATCTCAACCCTCCCAGCCGAGAGAGCTAGCTGAAGGTTCTTAAGGCTTTCCGAATCCTTCACTTCCTGAATTACTTCCTTGACTGTGTAGACGTTTTTAGTTAGGTATAGTTGGTAGCTGGCGAAGAATGCTGCAGCGTCAAGTACGTAAGCCTCATCACAGACATCGCTCGAAGATCCTGACGTAGTAGTCACCTAGGTAGAATCTAGCGAATTTAGCCGGCTTATGATACTCTCTTATAATAACTGAGTCCTTCGGCTTCAGAGCCAAGCTGTAAGACCCGTCAATTATTAAGAGAGCTTCAGGAGAGTCTCTAGCTACAGTAACCCTTATCTCGGAGTCCGGTGGTAGGACCACGGGCCTCGTGCACAGAGTTATCGACGCAAGCGGCGTCACTACTAACGCTCTCATCAACGGATCTATTACGGGTCCTCCGGCAGCCAGACTATAGGCTGTTGAGCCTACGGGGGTGGCTACTATCACGCCATCGCCCACTAACCTCCTGTAAATTTCCTCGTCGTCCTTATGGACGTACAATCTTATTACCTTAGCTCTGCCACTCCCTGAACTCACGACAGCTATTTCGTTTAGTGCTGGAGGTGTGATATCCACCCCCTTAACCTCTCCCTTAAGCCTCATATACTCGACTAGCTTGTAATCCCCCGACGCTATCCTTGAGATCATCTCAGAGTACTCGTACGGAGGGACGTCACATAAGAACCCTCTCCTACCATACCTTATCGTTGCCACGGGTACGTCAGCGTCCCTCAGCAAGTGGAGCGTGTTCAAGACAGTTCCGTCACCCCCGATAACCACTATCATATCCACGCTGTCCTTACCTAAGTGGAAGAACCTATCCCACGTTATGAGGTCCTTAGCTCTAGCGTCTAGGAGTGCTGTCAGACCCTTGCTCTCAGCGTTCTTCAACACTAGCTTAGCTAGCTGTAATGCCTCAGGACTATTAAGCTTAGGAACTACGCCTAACCTCACTCACCACACCAAAATAAAAACGCTTAAAAGGTTTATTATGATTGAGTCCTTCATCACGTGCGTGGGTGTGGGTAGTTGAGGCTGCCCTGCGTGAGGGTTTCAGCTAAGGATGTTGAGGAGGTGCTTGAGTTCCTTAAGTCTAGAGGTGCTTACGTGAGGAATTGTAAGGTTAAGAAATTAAGTGATGGGAGTGTTGCCATACCCGTCAAGGAAGACCTAGACATGAGCTTGATTAAGGAACTGCCAGCAGTTCTAGTTAGCGAGTCATGCTACGAAGACTTCGTTTGCGGAACTCTCGGGCTCTCTTTCAAGGACTTGCTTACCGGGTTGATTCCTGAAGGTGTTCTCAGGAGGATCCCGTCGTCTTACGACGTGATTGGCGACATAGCCGTCATTAACATACCTGAGGACTTGCTAGAGTACGGTAGGCTAATCGGCGAGGCCATCTCTAGAGTGTCACGCAACGTGAGAGCGGTCTACGCGGGTAGTTACGTGAGCGGCGAGTACAGAGTTAGGGAGTTAAAACACGTGTTCGGGGATCCTGTGAGTAAGACCGTGCATAAGGAATACGGTTTAAGGATTTCCGTTGACGTGTTAAGGACGTATTATAACCCCTCACTAGCGGAAGAACACAGGAGAATCGCTGAGTTAGTTAATGACGGCGAGTTAGTTGCTGACCTATTCTGTGGTGTGGGTCCTTTCTCACTCCACATAGCTTCCTTAAGGAACGCGACCTCCTACGCCGTTGACTTCAATCCTGACGCTATAAAGTGCCTCATAGAATCTATCGGGATGAATAGGAGGAAACTTAAGGGTAGGGTGGTACCTGTCTTATGTGACGTGAGGGATTTTCTAAGGATAGTTAGCGACGACGTTTTCGACCGGGTCGTCATGAACTTACCTCTCGAGGCTCTTGAGTACGTCCCCGCAGTGAGTAATAAGCTACGTGTGGGCGGGGTTATCCACGTATACCTAGTTAGTTACTCTGTTGAGGAGGTAAAGCACCTGGTTAGTAACGCGGTGAACCCCTCGGCTTTCTCTGTGGTCAGCGTTAAGAGGGTTCTTGATTATGCTCCGAGGAAGTACGTGTTCAGGGCTGACTTGAGGAGGAATGCTTAATGTTGTTAGGCTAGCTCGACACCCTCGTAGTATAGGGACCTCATAGCCACGATCTTGAGGTATTCTTTGGGGAGCACTGGCTTACCCCCCTCGTAAGGGAACGCGTAGGGTAGGAAAATCTCTACGTCGGCGTTTAGTATGTTAAGTCTTATCGTTAATCCGAACCTTAAGTCTAGGTCTTTCAGAGCGTAACCCTCGGAAACCTTCTTAAGCACGTAGGCCGCGCCAGCTATCGTTAACTGTTCTCTGCCTAGGTTCCTGGCTAAGGCCCCCGGCAACTTACCAGTTATGAGTTCACGTGTTCTCCTCTTTGGGGGGTGATCACCCATTATACCACCTATCACGACTACCCTTACCTTGCCGAGATCTTCAGGGCTTAGCTCCTCCTCCGCCGCTGGATCAAGTACTAAGACCTTACTTAATGGGATATCGTTAGCTGCAAGAAACTCTCTAACATTCTTCGGCGTTGCCTCAGCTAATGACCTTAGTGCTTGAAGCATCCCTTCACACGCCACGTTCGTGAATACTACGCTACCCTTGAATAGGTCGGCGACGAAGCGGTACTCACTGAGAAGCCACGGTGACAGATGCTCCTCCCAGTTATCTACGATGAGTAACGCCCCCCACCACCTCAATCATAATTATCTATCTTAACTTAAGATTATTTTTGCACGTCCTGCAACGTTTAAATAATGTGTACTCTCTTAATTGTCGGTGGTTGAGGGTGGTTGAGGTAAGACTGTTTTCACTAATCTTGACGTTTTTGATCTTCACGGCACTTCCTTCTAGTTTCCTGCTTCAATCCTTGAGCGAGTGTGTTGTTAGGGAGGTGAGTATGTACTTGCTCGCTGTGGGGGGTTCCGAAGGCTCCTACCACGGCGTTGCCACGCAACTTAAGGCTAGTTTAATCCCTGGTGACGGGTCTGTCTACCTGTCTATAGACCCTCTCTCCGAACTCGACACGCAATCTTCTCTTAAGATAGCCTCCTTAATAGCTGGTTTTATTTCAGGGTTTGATTTCACTAATTACTCTGTTTTAGTGAGGATTCATTCCGGCACCCCGATAGTTGGGGGTCCTTCGGCTGGGGCAGCGCTCACGACCGCGTTACTGGCTTTATTTAGTAACGCCACCATCAACGAATCCGTCGTAATTACCGGCATGATAATGCCGGACACGTTGGTGGGTCCTGTGGGGGGCATTCCGGAGAAGCTTGAGGCAGCCGCCTCTGTTGGTGCTAAGCTCATGATAATACCTGCTGGGCAGAGGTTCTCGGTGAGTCTTAAGACAGGTTCCCTGGTTGACGTGGTTGAGGCTGGGAGGGGTTTGGGCGTCACGGTGGTTGAGGCGTCAACCATTTACGACGCTCTTAAGTATTTCGGGATCTCTATATCCTTGCCTGAAGACCTTAACGTGAGTTTAAGCGAGAATATAATGGGTGCTTTCAAATCTATCGCGAATGATTACAGGCTTGAGTACGCCGAGCTTTACTCTAACGTGAGCAGGGACTACAGTAATTATCGCGGCTCATTGAGGCGTGCAGGGGTTGATAATGATGTCGCCAGATTCCTAGAGTATTCTAGGGAGAGCGCTTTGAGGGGTGAGGAATCCTATAACTCCATGAATTACTACGCCGCGTCCTCAGATTATTTTGGTGCTTTAATCTACGTTTGGGCCGCTAAGCTCGTAGTTGATATGGTTGTGAGGGGTCGTAGTTGGTCGGATGTCTTAGGCTTAGTTAACAGGGAGGTTTCTAACGCGTCTGAGTACTTCAACTCGTTGGTGTCTAGAGCTGGCTCAGCAAATCTAGGGGTTTCTAGTCTTAGTGTGTTGGTTGAGTTGGCTGGCAGGGTTTACGAGTCTCAAGCTTATTTAAGGGGGCTGAGTTCCGTCAACGTCCCCACGGTTAACGACATATATAAGGCCGCTTACACGTATATGAGAGCTAGGTCTGTCCGTGGGTGGGGCACTATCTACGAGGTTCTCGAGAGCCCTGGTTTGAGTGTGGACGTTAATTCCTTGAAGAGCGGTACTCAGGTATTGCTGAGTTTTTCTCAGGCTTCAGTGGCATATCTTCAGTCCTTGCTTGGTTCTTCTGTCGACGTTAGTGAGTTAATTAATTACCTCAGCGTTGCTGAGAGCTACTTATCTAGGGGTGGGTTAAACAACACCTTAGTATCACTCAACTTAGCTTTAAGGGCTTCCTCCCTAGCCTCTATCGAGACACACCTAAGCTTCGAGAGTAATACTTCATTGCTCGTGAATAGGTTGGTTGACGCGGCTCGCAGGTACGTGAGCCTAGCTAAGAACTCCGGGATTGAGCCGGTCGTGTCCCTAGTGTACTTGGAGAGAGGCATTTCATTGGTGAGTGCGGACGTCAAGAACGCTGCCTACTTCCTAGATCAAGCCATCCTTAACTCCCTATGGTATCTCATCTTATCGAAGTCTAGAGTACCGCTTAACCTGACTGAAGTACCTACCGGCACCACTACACCGCCTGGGAACGTCGGCAGTTCCTGGACTACCTGGTACTACGTCCTAGCAGTCGTAGCTGTCTCCGCCGTCTCCGGCGCATTGATTGGGTATCTCTCTAGTTCTAGGAGGTCTGGGAAGGGCTGATCTCCACTTCATGGAACTTGCTCAGTATTTCCCTCGTTTTCTTCCTCGCCTCCTCACATACCTTTACGTAACCGACCCCGACATCAGGTATTCCTAGGACCACGCAGCTCTCATCAGGTAGCTGAGTTATTAGCGGGAGGGCTAGTAAGTCTTCCTCCCCTGAGACTATTATCAGGGTTTTCAGGTTTTCTTTCAGCGCCTTCACAGCTTCTTTGATAGTGTTTAGTGCGTCCTGGGTTATGTGTCCTGGCGGGTTCCACGTCTTCACGACCTTGCTGAACACATCCACCCTTATCTCCGGTGTTTTGCTTGTTCTCTTTGTTTTCCCGTCGATCACGCATATGTCCGGTACGGCGTTGTTCTCTATCATGGTGTGGCAGACTAGGTCTCCGACCGCTATTAGCTTAGAGCACTCTCTCAGTTTCTCAAGTGTTTTCCTCATTGTTTGTACGGGGTCTCTCCCCTCAACTACCTCCTCAGTTCCTTTCGATAGTGTTTTCCTGAGTTCTTCAGGTAGTTTCAGCGCTTTCAGTTTCTTCACCTTGCTATGTCTTCCTCGGTGGCTAGTATCGCTCCCTCACTCACCAGTTCTTCAAGTGCTTTCCTGCTCGTTTCCTCACTAACTCCTGCCACAGCGTCTACTAGAATGATTACCTCGTAGCCTAGCTTAAGTGCTTCTACAGCCGTTTCCTTCACGCAGTAGTCTGTCGCCACCCCCGTTATGAAGAGTCTCTTAACCCCTCTAGAGGCTAGTATGTAGTGGAGGGGGGTTAGCTTGAACGCGGAGTATGCCTCTATGTCTGGTTCAGTGGCTTTAGATACCACTATCACGTCCTCAGGTAGTTTAAGTCCTTCGACGAACTGCGCTCCCTTACTCCCCGCAACGCAGTGTGCTGGCCAGGGCCCTCCACGTTCTTTGAAGGAGGTGTGGTTTGAGGGGTGCCAATCTCTAGTAGCTATCACCGCTAGCCCGGCGTTCCTGAAGTAATCTATGTACTTGTTTATCTTATCCACTAAAGCCCTACAGCCCCTCACAGGTAGTGAGCCACCCTCACAGAAGTCTTCCTGCATATCAACCACTACGAGAGCGGATTCCCTCGTAAGACCCACTCTCAAGTCTGACACCGAGTAAGTAGTTCTTGCCAGGGCTTAAATTCGATAACCAATTATACAAAAAATATTGAACAAAATTATACAAAAAACGAATATAAATAACCAAACCACGGGTCGAGAAAACCGCTAAACTTTATAAGCTCTTAACACCCAGAATAAATACGGCGATACGCCGCGGTTAAGACGGCGGCAAGGTCAGACACGGGGTAAAACCCCGAGAATGAAGAACCGCCCTCCAACCGCGGCGACAATCACACTCATGAAATGGGGGCGTGAATAAGCTGGGGACACTAACCCCAGCACATTCACGCCTGACAGGGGCCACCCAAACCACGCCGTAGGCAACCACCCCAACCCCCCGCCCCCCTCGCCACGACCGCCCTCGCGCCCACGCGCCCGCC
>CAZWSU010000058.1:0-12449 GCA_964636755.1 uncultured Desulfurococcaceae archaeon | reverse complement strand
AGCTATTAAGTAGCCCTTACTCACGTCACGCACGTTATGTCCTGAACGACCAACCCTCTGTAAGAGTCTTGTAACGCTTTTAGGACTACTTAGTAGCACAACAGCGTCAATATAGCCTATATCAATCCCTAACTCAAGCGACGTGGAACTAACGACTACCCTCAACTTACCTTCCTTCAATTTATTCTCTACCTCCAGCCTAACATCACGGCTTAAGGAGCTGTGATGCGCTTCTATCTCATCTAAGTCCTCAACACTATTGCCTGCCAGAACCTTCTTCAGCTTATGAACCACTCTCTCCGTAGAACTCCTGGTGTTGGTGAATACTAGGGTCGTTCTATGAGAATCAATTATCTTTTTCAACTCCTCGTATATGGACTCATTAAGTTCTTCAGCTCCTGCAGTAACTATGTTGGCTTTAGGTGTGATGACGTGTAATTCCACCGGCTTAACGAACCTAGCGTCAATTATTACGCAATCTCTAGGATTGCCTGTGCCGTCGTAGCCTGCGAGGAACTTCGCGACCTCCTCTAATGGAGAGATAGTGGCACTTAAACCTATCCTCTGAATCCTCCTACCCACTAACTCCTCTAATCTCTCCATGGTTAAGGTTAGTAAAGCACCTCTCTTACTCGACGCTAGCTCGTGAATCTCATCTACTACAATCCACCTAACGTTCCTTAATTTCTCCCTAAACCTAGGTGCTGTTATTGAGATAGCCAGAGATTCAGGGGTTGTTATAAGTATGTGCGGGGGCTTAACAAGCATCCTAGCTTTCTCTGCCGGTGAGGTATCGCTGGTCCTGACACCAACCCTAATCTCAGGGAGATTTAAGCCTCGAGTATCGAGTGCGTACTCACGTATCTCTACGACAGGCTGAATTAGGTTCTTCTTCATGTCGTTATTCAAGGCTCTAAGAGGTGATACGTAGACAACGTACACGTGATCTTCTAGTGAGCCTGATTCAGCGTATCTCAGTAACTCATCTATTATCGGCAGGAAAACCGCTAGAGTCTTGCCTGTCCCGGTAGGGGAAGATATGAGTACGTTCTTGCCCTCCTTTATTCTCGGTATGGCCATTAACTGAGGTGGTGTGAATTCCTCGAATCTGCTCTTAAACCACTCTATCACGTACTCTCTTAAGTATTGCCTCGCGTCGAATTCGGCAATGCCCTCGTTAACTACCTCAGTCAGTTCCTTCCCCAATACAAATCTTTGGTTTTCTTATATTAGCTTAAAGCGTGAGGAATTTAAACCTTCTTAAGAGAATCTTAATCTAGGTGTGAGGGATGATTAAGCTGGTTATATGGTTAATAATCTCCATACTTTTCCTCGCCTCGGTTGTGGCAGGGTTTTACGCGTCGCAACAGCTAGGTCCTGTAGTCAGGGAGATTCTTAAGGAGCAGTTCAGCCCGTTAATAGAGTACTACAACACCTCAGATATGAGGTCTCTGTTCCTACTAAGTTTAGCCATATTCGCTAACAATATGAGGGTAGCATTACTAAACATAGTTTTGGGTGTTTCTTTAATAGGTCCTGCAGGCGTTATGTTAGTCAACGGGTTTATAGTAGGCTTAGTCCTCTCAACACAGGAAGACGTGATAGGAGGGGTCCTCACCATACTCCCGCACGGGGTCTTAGAAATTCCAGCATTAATTTACTCAGCCGTTCTAGGAACTCACCTAGGCATAACGATATTAACTAACTCACGAAGAAACCCGGCCAAGGTTAGGGAAACGTTTAAGGACGTAATACGTAAGATACCCATAATAATTTTAATGCTCACATTAGCAGCCCTAGTAGAGGTTTTCATTAGCTTGCTATTGGTGGCACCGCTGGTCAGAGGTTAATCAAGCACAATGATCTTCGATAAGTCCGTGATAACGACTTATAATCACTTATTGAGAAGATATAATTGAATGATGAAAGTCATGCCCGCCGAGGAGATGAAGATCTTCGTGGGTATCTGAACCACAACATCTCTTTACGAGTGCTGTGGTTCAACTCTTTAAATCCCTAGACTTCCAGCTTCTCTCTTTATAGAAGGCTTCTCCGAGACTACTGCGTAGACTTTAAAGCTCCTTGATCTTATGTAGTTTTCAGGTGAGTTAACGTTAGTTGTTATTATTCTGACATTCTTTGCTTCAGCCTCTTTAGCTATTCTACTCCTTAGTAAAGCCATGGGGATCACCAGGTACTTCACGCCTAGTTCTCGAAGCTTACTTATGTTAGGGTATGGGTTAAGGACTTCGAACCCCACGCTTAGCTTCCCAAGCTTAACAGACTCTAAGATGCTGAGGTCGCTTAAAACGGCCACGAACTCGATGTTGCTCACTCTCTCAGCCAACTGCTCTAACGCCTCTAAAACGTTTTTAGTCTTGACTTTGAAAACCACGCTTGCTTGAGTCTTCAAGGTGGAAAGACCTGAAATCAGTTTCATGAAATTCTCGTTAATTTCCTCAACATGTCCGCCTAAGTAAACTCCGTTTAAGTCTTTATGTCTCTCAATAACTTGAAGGAGTAAGTCAACGTCGCCTAGCTCAAGCACTTCTAAGAGTAGGCGTGGTTCCTCACCCAAAGTCTTCCCCCCATCACGCTCCTTTAAACTTGAGTCTCCCGGATTTTATGTCGTTAGTTACTTCCTCCACGTCCTTCACGGTATCGATTGACCTCCAGTAATTATTCGCGAACTTGATTCCGTAAAGCTTGCCTTCCCTAGCTAGCTGGGGAAACGCTGTTTTCTCTATATCACCTATGTCGGGCAAGTACCTGAAAATCTCATTTCTCATAACATACACTCCCGCGTTTATCAAGTAATCCTCTATACTAGGTTTCTCCACAAAGCTCTCAATCCTCCCATCACCGGATACCCTTACCACACCGTAAGGCGATCTCAGAGGAACCAGCGCTATTGAGGCTACTGCCTCATGACGTTCTTCTAAAACCTTAATTAACTTGCTTATCGGGATATCCGTTAACACATCCCCGTTTAAAGCAACGAAGACCTCATTGCTTAGATAAGGTTCAGCGTTCTTGATCGCACCCCCAGTACCTAGAGGTGTATCTTCCACGACGTACGTCACGCTAACACCGAATTTCCTGCCGGATCCGAGGAACTCAATGAGTTTTTCATACCTGTAACCAGCTAAAATAATCACCGTGTTTATGTTGTTAGCTTTAAGCCACTCAAGCTGCCACTCAATAATGGGTTTTCCGGCAATCTCAACAAGGGATTTAGGAATCTCCTCTGTTAGGGGTCTTAACCTCTTAGCTAATCCACCAGCTATGATCGCCGCCTTCACTTAATACCCCTTAAGATATAGCTATGTGACGTAAAATAAAGCTATGTTTAACGATCGATGAAGCCTTGCTTAAGATCTTAATCCCCTACTCGTAAAAGAGTTTGCAGAAAAAACACATTACTTCGTCTACTCTAATCTCATTCCTGATTATCTTCATTGAATACTCCTTCACGTATATAGCGTACTTCTTATCTTCCAGGAGCTTCCTAACTAACTTCTTGTTAGATCTCCTTTCAGCTAAGTAGTTTGAGACTGCGGCCGGAGCTATGTCAAGTAATTTTGCCGTTCTATAAACGCTTAACCCGTATTCTCTCACCATGGTTATGGCTAGAGCTGCCCTGAGCGCGGGCATCAATTCCCTCGTGAACTTCTCACATTGTAGCGGGCTCAAACTACTCACTAATTGTTGTGTGTATGGACCTTATTAAATATTAACACCGTGAAAGCTGGGAGAGGCGTTCCCGAGTTCTGATACCTCTTCGAAATTTACGTAGGGATCTTCTTTGAGTAGAATGCAGCGGCATAACTACCTCTTATTGGTTTCATACGGTTTTCTCTTACTAAGGATTTCTTTAACGCATGAGTCAACACACTCCCTGAATTCCTCGCTAGTCTTAAAAGAATATTCCGAGCATCTATCCCTGCAGAAACTCACTACGTGGGTTCTCGTCCTCTCGTCTAAGACATCCTCACCCATTTTAAAGCACCCTGCTTACTTACTTCCTTAAGAGATTCTTTCTCAATTATTAAGTACTGTACATATAAAGCTTTTCAGGCAGTAATTCACATGGAACTCAGGCTCGCTGAACACGCTTATTATCGGTTTAAACTAGTTTATATTAGTGATGCTTAAGTTAGGTGATGCTGTAGTGAAGTACGTAATTAGGGCGAGGATAGAGGTTGCGGGGGTTGTGGAGAAGCCCGATATTATTGGCGCTATCTTCGGTCAGACGGAGGGTTTGTTCAGTCCTGAGTATGATTTGAGGGAGCTCCAAGATAAGGGTAGGATAGGTAGGATAACTGTTGAGGTCAGGCAATCTAACGGTAAGACTGTCGGGGAGGTGATAATACCTTCAAATCTAGATAAGGTTGAGACAGCTTTGATAGCTGCCTTAATAGAGACTGTTGATAGGGTAGGTCCTTACGCGACTAAGATTAAGGTGATTGAGATAGTTGACTTAAGGCAGGAGAAGCTTAAGAAGATAGTGGAGAGAGCTAAGGAAATACTGAGAGACATAATGCATGAAAGGGCTGTAGACATCAAGGAGGTTCTAGCAGAGGTTAGTGAAGCCGTAAAAATAGGTGAGATCATCGAGTATGGGCCTGAGAAACTGCCGGCAGGGCCTGAAGTAGAGACTTCAGACACCCTCATAATAGTTGAGGGTAGAGCGGACGTAATAAACCTTCTCAAATACGGTTATAAAAACGTGATAGCTATTGAGGGAGCTAAGGGCGAGATACCGAAGAGTCTCGTAGACTTAGCTAAAAACAAAAAGAAGGTTATAGTGTTTGTTGACGGTGATCGTGTAGGCGCTATGATAGCTAAGAACTTAGCTAACGTGATTAGGGTAGACTCAGTGGCTAGAGCCCCTAGCGGGCGTGAGGTTGAGGAACTCACGGGTAAGGAAATCCAGAAAGCCTTAAAGAACATGGTACCGTTACAGACATTCCTGCAGTCGTTAACGGCTGAGGCGGTGTCGGCCAAAACAGCGACTACCACTGAGGCGGAAGCGGTTGAGGCGACCAGTATTCAAGTCCCTGAAACCGAGGTCATTCCTAAGACTGTTGAGGTCTTGGAGACCTACATGATACCTAATAAAGTTCTTGAAGCGATAAATAGCTTGAAGGGGACGCTAGAAGCCATCATATACGACGAAAACTGGAACGAGCTAGACAGAATACCGGTGAAGGACTTGGTTGACTACATATTAAATACCGAGAAGCCTGTTTACGCGGTGGTTATGGACGGCATAGCCACGCCTAGACTTATTGACGCGGCCGCAGTCAAAAACATAAAGTTCATACTATGTTTCAGGGTAGCAACTATAACGAAGAAACCTGCAGACCTAGTCATCTTAACTTTCGACGAGCTTCTCCAGTAAGGACGCTATCTCTTACCGAGGAAATCCGCGAGCGTTCTCCCTCTAGGAGCAGTTAATTGCTTCTCCGTGACGCCAAAATATGACAATATTCTGAGTGCTGCAGGTATTATCTGGTGTGACACGTAGTACTCGACGTCAATATCTTGTGGTTTGGCTTCTATGTAGGGCCTCGCTCTGGAAGACACGCTACCCGACCCCTTAACTATCACGTAACCTATCTTGTTACCTACATCCACTCTTACCCCCAGCTTCTCCAGCCTCTTAGCTGCGGCGACGTGCGGCGCCTCCACCTCATACTCCTCGGCTTTCTTGGTAAGGGTCTTCCATATAATCAGTTTCTCTAGGCTTATCTTGTTAGCTCTTAGTTCCTCTATTATCTTCTTGACATAGTTTACTGCTTCGTTAACGTTCTTGGTGGTTAAGACGATCTTAGCTACCTCTTCTTGAACGTCTTTAGCTATGTCGGTCCAGTCACCCCTCACGGCTTCAAAACCTACTATGTCTATCTTGCCGTCCTCCGTTAACCCCACATACCTCTTCTTAGCTTCTGTGAAGAACACTCTCTTATATATCTTATCCACCTTAATCTCAAGACCTAGTTCGTCATATACTCTATCAATGAATTCGTCCACCAAGTTTTTCACGTAACTAACGAATAGGGAGTCCGTATCGCCGTACACGACCCTTAAGCCCATCTTCCTAGCTAAGTCGATAGCTCTAGATATTGTTTTCCTCCCTAGAGCAGTTATGCTTTCAGCACCCTCCTTAAAATACCATCTAGCCCCAACCCAACCCATATAGCCGTAGGAAGCGTTAGCAAGAATCTTAAGAGCTCTCTGCCTCTCGTCCAGGACCCTATACTCAGGGCTTTCAGGATCTAACTTCTTCATCAAGGACCTTATCTCACTCCTTAGCTTAAGTAATGTTGTGAGGACGTTCTTGTAGAAGCCTGGCGGTTCCTTAAGAAACTTATAACCTAACTCCTCAATGAGGTAGCACTGAGTCTCGTCGCATTCCCCTGTAACGAAGGTGTCCGGGCTCACGTTATACTTGATCATCAGGTTTGGGTACATGGACGTGAAGTCCAGCACCACCACCCCTTCATGAACTCCCTTAACAGGCTCAAGCACTATCGCGCCCTTATAAGGCTCGTAAGGTCTCTCAACTCTATTAGGTATGAGTTCCCCGTACTTGACCGCCTCACGCATCAAGTACCACTCAAGCCTGTAACCTACGGAAGCAGCCCCGACCTGATCTAGGGGGAGACCGGTCAAGTTAGATAACTGGATTGCGAACGGTAGGAATTCCTTAGCTAGTAGTAGTGTTGAGATGACGTCGTCTCTCGCATACTTAATCAAGACATCTCTTAATTCTTTACTCTCCCAGTACCTAGGTATCTCATACCACGGTATTAAAACCCTCTCGGACTTCTTCATCACCCCTAGATAGTCGGCAACCTCGTCAAGAGACTTTATCTTGACTTCAGGTATTTCCTCAGCGAAGTTATATAGGTCTACGTGTAGTCTTCCCGGAACCGATATATGGCCGTAAGCCGATTGACGCGGGGTCCCTCCCTTAACCCTCCCGACGTCGAGCCTTACCTTAAGTATCTGAGACCTCTGGAGGAGGTACTGCCAGTCAAACATGTTGGAGTTATATCCTACTATCACGTCCGGGTCGTACTCGTTAACGTACTTAACGAATTCTTCAATCAACGATGCGTCACTACCCCCGTCTTCCTTAGTCATTACCTTAACCTCGCCTTCGTCGTTAGCTACAGCTATGATTATCACCGGGTTCTTCTCCGGCATTAGAGAGCCTAGGGGGCTGTAAACCTCTATGTCGAACGCGAGTACCTTAAGTCTTGGAGGCTTAGACACATCTAGTCTCCGCAACTCCCCCCTCAAGACGTAGGCGTTCCTCACTCTGTAATTACCCGACGGTATTTCCTCAACCTCGGCTTCATACCAACTACATGGGGGGACATCCTTATCTAGTATGTAGCGCATGGAAAACCTGATATCAGCCTCGAGAAACTCCGTGATCCCGTCTATCCTAGCAACTTCTTCTCTGTACTCACGCACCGCTTCAGGAATCACTGTAGTTATCTTGAGAGCCTTAACGGGCTTGCCGTAATACTTCTTGGTAACCTCGCTCACGTCTATTATAGGGGATCTAGGCTTGCTTAACGCCTTAACCCTCCTCATAACACTCTCTACGTCAGCGTTCTCTCTCAAGACCGCGTAGAAGTACGGTCTGAAAGAAGGGTCTTTAATGAGTATAGGCTCGGAATTTTCGTTAAGACCCCAAAGCATTATCACAGGTATGTTATTCTCGACCTCATAACTCACGTCAATAAGGTAGAATCTTATCCTCATACCCACTCCATAATATTAGATGTTTTAAAGATAATAACTTAAATATGTGTTCCTTGTCAGGATCCAGTAATCAAAATATTATTTTTAAGACTATCACGTACCGAAATCCTTAAAAGTGAAATCCTCAGATTTAGGTGGGGGTTTAATGAACGGTTCAGGTATTTTAAGAGTGCTTGTCGCTGAGTGGCCTGAGAACCAGTTCTTTAACTTAGCTTTTGAGGAGGTTCTTTATCTTGAGTCTAAACTACCCACACTTCGTTTCTGGCGTAATGATAAGGTGGTGGTTATAGGGAGGTTTCAGTCACCTCCTCTAGAAATTAACGCTCTTGAGGCTAGGGACCTCAACATCAAGCTAGTGAGGAGATTCACTGGTGGTGGTGCTGTTTACCACGACTTAGGTAACGTGAATTACGCGTTAACACTACCGAATCATAAACTCAGTATTGAGGAATCGTTTAGTGTTGTTGCTACGGCTGTTGTGGAGGCTTTAGGTAGCTTAGGGGTTAGTAATGCTTATTATCGTCCATTAAACGACATAGAGGTTGACGGGCTGAAGATTTCTGGTATGGCTGCGTGCAGGACGCATGACAGAGTATTCGTTCATGGAGCTATGTTAGTCTCAAGCGATATATCCATCCTGTGGAGAGTTCTTAAAATCTCTAGAGAGAAGCTTTCCGACAAGAAGTTTACTCAAAGCAGGGTTAAGAGAGTTACTACAGTTAATGAGGTGCTTGGGAGGACTGTGAGTCCTGAAGAGCTTTATAAGGCTATCTCAGAAGCCTTGAGCAGGAAGTTAGGTCTTGAGGTCGAGTGGGGGGTGCCTGACAATACTGAGTTAAGGAAAGCACTCAATATGTATAGGGGGAAGTACGCTACGCTTGAGTGGAATCTTAAATACGTTGATGAGGTGAGAGACCTCATTAGCGATGAGGAATATGAGGCGTTAAGAGTGATTGCGAGACCCTCAAATTATCAAGAGAGATTTATTGAGGTGTTAGGTCTTGAGTGAGGCGTTAATCATATGTGACGAGAAAAAACGTGTTGGGGGGAAGATAGTTAAGGTATGTGTTAAGCTTCGTGATGACTTAGTTGAGAGGGTCATGATCTCAGGAGACTTCTTCGTAGACCCAGCAGAAAAATTTGAGGAGCTCCTTCAAGAACTCTCCTGCATGAGAATAAGGAAAGATGAGGTAGTAACAGTAGTTGCTGAGCTATTAAAGAAGAAGGAACTAGAGTTCAGCGGCGTGACAACCGAGGATATTCTGGAGGTCTTGAATAAGATCCTGCAGTAAGACCTCTCAAGAATTTTTCGTTATTCCGTGAACAGTTCATCCCCGAATCGTTGCTGGTGCTAAAGGGTCAGGATCAAGCGGATTAAGTCGTGATGAGTGATACTACTTGAAAAATATTTGATTATGTTATTGGCTAAGTTAATCACGTACGATGCCTCCGCGTCCGTGCACTTAGCGTTATCTGTCAATAACGTTAAGATGGTAGTTGGGTCATTGTAATGTGTAACTTCTATAACATCCCATAAATCATCATATCCTACTAGTCTACTCACGTCCTTAATCCCCAGCAAGGAACCTAGTTTTTCGATCGGGATGTTTGACTCTATGAAGGCAACATATAGTAACTCTCTCATCTTATCTGAAGAGATTTTCTTCAGTATTATTTGATTTGTAGAGATCTTACTAAGTAATTCCAGCGCGTTCTCGCAGTCCGCTACGAACGTTCTCGGTCTTACGGCTTCCCTAACCAGGGAGAATACGGGAACGCATGAATCAAGGGTTTTAGATAGGTTAGAGATTACTTCATTACTTACCTCGTGACCAACTAGATAGAGCTTTAGCTTAATGTAACCAATCATGTTCAAGAGTGTCTTAATATCGTTTAAGTTTTTCTCAATCAGCTTCATGCGTTTGTCGGTGACTCCCTCAAGTAAGTATGTGAAGAGATTCACGTAAAACGTTAATGAATCTACTGCGAGCACGTATAGTAATGGCTTCCTACCTTTCTCGCCATCTCTAATAGACTTACCGGCAATTTTTATTACACCATACTTTAATAACGTCCTGAAATGCCTGTCTACAGTAGTTTTAGGAACCCCCGTTAAGACACTCACGTAATCAACTATTTCGTTTTTCGTATAGGGTCTACCATCCAGCATCTTATAGATTATTAAGAACCTTATTGGACTACCTAAAGCCTTGAAGTGAGTGAATAAGCGCTTACTTCGCTTACTGATCGGGTTAGTCATCATTAACACCTACACAACAATTCCTGAGAGTTCCTTCTCTAAAGTCCTCAACTTCCTCACAACTTCGCCGACGCTACCCTCAGGTTCAGGCACGAAAATCACTCTACAGGGGAGTGCTGTAATCAGTACTGATTTCTCCGTGAGTGACGTGAACCTAAATAATGGGAGCGCTATCAAGAGTCCTCTGCTCACGTCTGAGGGTACCTCCCTCATGTCTAGGTTCTCTAGTATGTAGATGTTCTTTCTCAACAGTATGTCATGACCTAATAGGGCGTTGTACTCCTGCATTCTCAGGATGTTTATGAATTCCTCGTCTATGTTAGTGTATAAACTGAGTGAGCGATGCTCTATAGTTCTATCTATGGATATCGCGTCAATACCTATGAACGGCGGTTCAAGCTCGTATGCTATGAATTCTACTAAGCTCTTCGATAAACCGGGAAAATTCATGTATTTCTGGTTGTTATGACACCAATATCTTGACATACCGGTCTTAAATAATAAGGCGGGTCTCCTCTCTCTAGGTAATTCCGTGAATTCCTTAAGATCTATCTTCTCCCTAACCCCATCAAGTGTTAGGGATTTCTTTGAGTAATCTCTTTCTACGTGAACTATATGCACTTCTCTAATAAAGAAATCCACAGGTATTTTGAAAGGATCTATTGACTGATAAGCAAACGTTGTCGGTAAGTCCATGTGTGTGCCTAAATGTACCTCGAATTTAATACTATTACTTAAGTATTTGAAGAGTTTCGTACCACTTAAGAGTAGGTCGTGTCCTATTAGTTCTAAGCTTATTTCGGCTGATTTAGGTTTAGGTATCCTGACCTCGTCGTTTTCTAAACAGATAGGTGCTGTTAAATCATAAATCTTCCTCATAGTGATTAACCGTAATATATGTCTTTTAAGACTTTAAATCTTTTACGTGTGGTATTGCATACTTCTTCGGTGTGTTACATGGGGGGTTTAGATCAGGATAAGTTATTAAGTCTCTACGAGACCATGCTAAGAATCAGAAGGTTTGAGGAGACAGTAGCTAAGCTGTTTTACGGCGGTGAGATACCTGGCTTCGTCCACTTATACATAGGTGAGGAAGCCATCGCTACGGGAGTTATCCATGCTTTAAGGAAAGACGACTACATAACTAGCACTCACAGAGGTCACGGGCACCTGATAGCTAAGGGGGTTGACTTAAAGAAATTGATGGCTGAACTGTACGGTAAGGAGACAGGACTTAATAAGGGTAGAGGGGGTTCTATGCACGCTGTGGACGTGGGTATAGGGGTTATGGGAGCTAACGGGATAGTCGGTAGTGGGATAGGACTGGCTGCCGGGGTTGCTCTAGCTGTGAAGTATAGGGGTAAAGACAACGTGGTAGCTACTTTCTTCGGTGACGGCGCGTCTAATACGGGGGTCTTCCACGAAACACTTAATATGGCCTCGATATGGAAGCTCCCGGTATTATTCGTGTGTGAGAATAACATGTACGCAGCGACCGTGCCTGTCAAGAAGTCGTTATCCGTGGATAGAGTTTCTAAGAGAGCCTCAGCTTACAATATCGAGGGCGTCACGGTAGACGGGACGAACGTTCTCGAAGTATACGAGACTGCTGAGAAACTCGTTAAAGAGATAAGGAATGGTAAGGGACCTGCATTACTTGAAGCCCTCACCCTAAGAGTGAGGGGACATTTTGAGGGCGATCCACAACACTATAGACCTAAGGATGAGGTTGATGAATTCTTAAGGGAGAAAGACCCGATAGTGAAATTCCGTAATTACTTGATTAGTAATGGGTTCTTGAACGAAGCAAGGGATAATGAGATAAGGTCTAAGGTAGAGAAGGAAGTCCTCGAAGCTGTAGAGTTTGCTCGAAACAGTCCCTACCCCAAACCTGATACAGCGCTGGAATATACCTATAGTGAGAGTAAGCTAACATATAAAGAGCCTCCGCCAGGGAGTAGAGCAATAACGTACGTGGAGGCTGTTAGGGAGGCACTAGATTATGAGATGTCACGTTACGACGACGTGATAGTCTTAGGTGAGGACGTGGTAGCTGCTGGTGTGTGGGGGGTTACCAAGGGTCTGGCGGCTAAGTACGGTGCTGACGTCCGCGTCATAGATACACCCATCTCAGAAGATGGCTTCACCTTAATCGCTGTGGGTGCTGCGATGGCTGGGCTTAGGGTGGTTGTAGAGCATCGTTTCGCTGACTTTCTCTACTTAGCGATGAACGCTATATTCAATCACGCTGCGAAGTTGAGGTATATGAGTGGGGGTCAGTTCAAGATACCTATTCTAGTACGTGCGGCGATAGGCGCCGGAATCTCAGCCGCGGCACACCACTCGCCAACGAACGCGTCCATGTCCGTTAACCATCCTGGCTTAAAGGAGGTACCTCCCGCAACCC
>CAZWSU010000057.1:0-5348 GCA_964636755.1 uncultured Desulfurococcaceae archaeon | reverse complement strand
GGCGGGGCGTCAATGCAGGGGGTAGGATTAGGTTAACCCTTTATGTAGGTGGCGGATCAACGGCCGAGCCGTTCTCCATATTCGTTTACGACCCGACCTCGACAGAGCTTTTAAAAGCGAATAAAGTTCCGATGATCGGTGATCGTGTAAGAATCCTCGTTCAGGTAAGAGTTAGGGAAGACTTCACTTACGCTTACTTGCAAGACGCACGCTCAGTTTACATACTTGAGAGACCTGGGGGAGAGCCTATCTTCGTAAATAACTTAAGTAATATCAGTCAGTTCCAGTACGTCTGTGCTAATGGCTTAGTCTCTAATCCTAGGATAGTTAGTTCTGGCCTGTTATTAGACTTAGACACTATGAGCGGTAGCGTTACAGTCCTCGTGCCCAATGTCCTGAAATACATATATGAAAACGATACAGCATTTAACGATAAATGGAATAAGCTGCAAATCGCGAGGAGTAACGCAACTATATGCGGCGTCGTCTACTACTATAGGGGGACATCTCCCGAAATAGTTCCAAGGAATTTTGAGGAGATAAGTGTTGAAAGCTTTGTTGAAGAAGCTAAAGAGATAGACATAAGTGAACTCCCTGCATATATAGGTAAGTACGTAACATTCACAGGTACGTTAACTAAGCTTGGGTATGACTCGACAACATATAAGTATCTCCTCCACTTCTCTAGCGAGATAAGCGGTGCTCAAGCAATTAGCCAATGCGATAGATCAACCCTCGTCTCATTCATAGATCCGTGGAGCGTCGGTGTTGGATCAAAGCTGAGAGTTTACGGCTTAGTAAGGAACGACTTAATCGTAGAACTCGTTAACGCAACAGTCATCGAAATACAACCACCCCCAAGTCTCACGATTGGTGAGGCTCTGCAGAGAGCTTACGGGACAATAGTTGTCTTGAAGTCTGTTGCAGTAGTGAACTCTTACGTGACCTCAGGCGGGAGCTGGCAAATAGACGTAGGGGATGGCACCGGGACGATAAGAATCTTCGTGCCTTCAAGCGTCGCTAAAGAAATGAATATCCCGGTTCCGGGGGTGGGCACAGTAATCAGCATTGCCGGTTATAGAGATGTTTATGGATCTATGGAAGAGATAGTGATCTTCACTAAGAACGGCATCAAGGTCGAGAATGTCACGACGCCGCCCGCCCCAGCATTCACCCCGATAGAGATAAATCAAGTAGCTCAGTACGTTAATAAAAACGTGTCTTTCGTCGCAGTATTTTCCAAGATAATATACGTTAGCGGCACCTACTACGTTGAATTCACTTCGTCAGACGGTGTTTACCGTGTTAATGTGACTATGAGTAGATCGCAGCTGGCAAGCTACATAGACCCCACGCTCGTTGGGTGGAGATCTGTTTTCAGGATAAACGGCACCGTTCAAGACCCTACGACGGTTAGGTTAATTGACGCTACCTTAGTATGGCGTGAGAATCCTTTAGTCGTTAGTGTTGAGGAAGCGCTGAGTATTGGGAGAGGAATTCCGGTAATGCTAGTTAACGTCACCGTAGCAGGCTCGAGAACTACTAGGTCGGGAGATTGGCAGATTAATGTGACCGACTCGACTGGTAAGATCATACTAGTGTTTGTTCCGCGTTCAGTTGTTGGCGAGCTCGGGTTCGAGATACCTTCTAAAGGAACCATCTTGATAGTTGCTGGCTACAGAGACGTGTATGCGTCAACTGAGGAAGTAATAGTGTACAGTTCGAACGGGATTAAGGTACGTTAGATGGAGGGTTGGTTCATGGAAACTTTCATATCCCCGCTTGATGTGATCTCATGGAGCCTCATCGGTGCAGCGTTAGGGCTTGTTTTTTCTTGGATGCCCGGCTTCCACATATATAACCTACTAGCTCTGGTTGTTTTGCTAGCGCCCAGTTTCATCACTCTCAACCCCTACGCATTACCGTACTTTGCTTTAGGAGCTGTAGTAGCCTTCTCGTTCGCTAGCTCTATAGCATCCACATACCTTAGCGTCGCCGACGAGTCCTTAATGCTCATGTTATTTCCTAGCCAGAGGTATTTAATGTTAGGTAGGGGACACAGCGTGGTTTTACTTTATCTTATCGGCGCTTTCGGAGGAGCGTTATTCCTTAGCTTATTTAGTTTAACGATCGGTATATACGTTATGCCGGTAATATACAATTTGTTCAGTCCATACTACACGTGGATACTTGCCGCTGTGGTTTTGTTTCTTTTTCTGAGTGAGTGGCCTAAAGAAGGTGATAGGGAGGAATCAGGTATTAAGAGGCTTCTCGTTGCGTGGAGGCAAATACTTGGTGGCGTTTTCGTGTTCTTCGCGTCAGGTATTTTAGGCTTCATAGCGACTTACACTGGATTGCTACCAACTGAGGCCGCTTACGCTAGGTTAACCCCGCTCTTCATAGGTTTCTTCGGGATGTCATGGGTTATTAGGAATCTCCTATCAAGAAGGACTCTACCAAGACAAAACACCAAGGATTTCGTTGAAACACATCCTACAGCTGTGATAAACGGCATCGCTTCAGGAGTTATCGGGGGCGGCATAGCAGCGTTTTTCCCCGTGATAACAGGTGGTATGGGTGCTTTAATAGGGGGTCATATGGCTAGCGGGAGAGGCGACGATACCTTCATGGTTAGTCAGGGAGCCGCACGCGTCGTTTACTATGTTGGAGCTCTACTCCTCCTCTTCATGCCTACCGCCAGGATTACTAGGGGAGCGGTAGCTTGGTTAATCGGAGGCATTTACACTCCTAAAACCTGGCTAGAATTCTATTATGCTGGGTTCGCCATAATCTTAGTAGCCGCGGTCTCGTTTATAGCCACTCTCTACATATCTAAAGCCGTTTCTAAGCTCCTTTCAGTGGTTAGCTATGTTCACGTGTCGCTAGTTGTAGCGGTATTTCTCGTCCTGTTAACGTACATCATAACAGGGCCTACAGGTATTTTATTGCTCGCCGTGGCTACGGTGATAGGTTTCACCGCCCAGGTCTTCAACACTAGGATTAGCTACTGTTTAGGAGCCCTCATCCTGCCGGTGTTGCTCAGCATGACAGGGACTTCAGGACTGCTGCTTGGTTTGCTAGGTATTGGGTGAGGCGTCATGAGGGGTTGGACACACTACCTCTCCGGTCTCGCCATGACCACTTTCTTCACTCAACTTCTTGAGGATTTATCTAAGGGAATTTTATGGCCGTTAATAGCGGGATTCTACGCTTACCTGCCAGACTTTGTGGACTTCAAGTTTAGGAGATTTTTGTGGAGACGTGACATAGTAGTAGATCCAGCCCCGCAAGACAGGAAATTAAAGGTTTCACCGCGGAGGGTCTTCATCGGTGAGTTAAGACCTGAGAATAGGTGGCAATTCTATTACTTAGAGGGCGTTGTAAAAGCGATTACGTCACGTGGTGAGGAGCTCACAGAGTTCGTGTTGGAGGATGGGTCCGGGGAAATAAGAGTTGTCGCTAGATATGAAGACTTGCGGAGACTGGAGAGGGTTGTTGGCGGTGAATTGAGTGTTGGTGTGAGGGTGAGGGTGCCGGGTTATATGGATTTTGACGCTGAAGGTAAGCCGTACTGGAACGTTTCTGACGCCCCACACCCCAACTACGTTGCTAAGTTAATAGCTAAAGCTATTGACTCAGCTTACGAGACAGGTAAGAGAGTAACCGTGAAAATCCTTAACATAAGGATGTCAGGAGATCTCTACAGGAGATTCCTAGTACATTATGATTCCCCGAATAAGAGAATACTCGTTTTAATGGGTCCTCTAGTATCTACGGGGGGTTTACCCATTGATGGTACCGGGGTTCCACCCTACAGGATGATCGGTGAAGCGAAAACGAAACACCCGTTTAAGAAAGTGTATCCTAGACCGACCGTGATCGACGCGTTTAGCGGTCCTGAAATAGGCTTCATTAAGAACCCGGAGGAAGGGGTGGTAGAGGAAGAATTCATACCCTGGCATAGGGGGTTCACTCACAGCTTCACTGCAGGCTTCCTATTCTCGCTCTTCTTAATCCCGATACTGTTCCTCATAGGTTACGAGAACTACCTGTATCTAGCTCTAGCAGCTATGCTCGGACACTGGATGCACGTCATAGAAGACCAGATGGGTTTGATGGGTTCAGTGCTATTCCCGCCTATAACTAAGAGGAGAGTTCCGGGCCTCATGATAGGTCCTAGAATCCCTGCAGCGATGAACTTCGCCACAAACTGGGCTATGATTTCCATAATTGTGTGGAACATAAACAGGAACCTACCATTAATATCTCCTGATTTTCCGAAGATCATAGACCTAGCTAAGATAACTGGATTGCCGTTAACTGATATGATAGCTGATTTCATGTTACTGATTATTTTGCTAGTTCCGACAATATTTATCTATGCGTTAGGACTCATGGATAGAGCTAAGTTCATTAAGTTACTGAAGGAACAACTACCTGAGAAGAAGCGTGAGGAGCTCCTAGATGAGATGGAGGAGGTAGGTGGCCTCTAACCGTTTCTTGATAAGTGATGATTCACTTTCGATTTCCCACTATTGATGGGCGAGACTTCCTACCACAACGTTAAAGTAATCTAGTGTCAGCTTTGAATTCTATGTTTTAAAGATAAAAAATATAATTAGGTAATTATTTTTGACGGACGAGAACTAAGTTAGCTTTTAGTTAAGGAAGGCCTAATTTACTGTGGTGCTCGAGAGTTTTTTGCTCCTCGCTTCCTTCAAGTACTGTATTGCTGCGGAGATACTTCCTCTAGCCTCTATTAAAGGCCCCCACTTCACTCTGAACTTCTTAGGCGATAAAGGTCTCACTCTCTTCTTCATTCTTCTAGGTATGTATGTTGCCTCCATGTCTTTGAGACCGAAAGTGCCGTCTATCATCTCAACGACTAGGTCTTTATCTATTAGTTTTAGCAGGGCTTTCCTTAGCCTATCCTCTCCTACGAGACCGCTTAACTCCTTCCTTAATTCTCTCCAGGTTAGTGGCCTACCTCTACTCTCGATGATCGCGAGCACCATCTCTTCAAGCTCTTCATCGCTAGGAGCTCTCATAACCATTACTTCCTCATCTTCGTAAATAACCTTCGGTTTCTTCTTAAAGTCTTTAAATGTGTTAACCTCTCCCATTATCTCACCCCCAATATAAAAATAATGACTCGTTACATATAAATCAAACTCTAAATAATATTAACGCCGTTAAAGAATAGTCGGTATTACAACTGAAAGCCTCACTTCTTTGAGGTGGGGGTAGCGATAAGTTTATAAGCCATGTATCTTCTAGGCTATTCTCAAAATAAGACGTGGATACGCTGGGTACACCAGGTTAAACCCGTGTCTCCGAGGCCATGATGA
>CAZWSU010000056.1:0-45391 GCA_964636755.1 uncultured Desulfurococcaceae archaeon | reverse complement strand
AAAGACACGTTGAGGCTGAAACCTTAAAAAACAACTCATAACGTTAAGAAAATAACTGAGGGAATAAATAAATGAATACAAAGAAAAAACTAATAGCACTACTAGCTATAGCAACACTAGTAAGCATAGTAAACGCCAGCGTCTTCGTATACTACCCAATAAACATAACCATAACACCCAAAGAACCACCAATAGTATTTGTAGGGGGAGACAACGCTAATCAAAGAGACCTGTGGGGTAACACAATAACAGTTAATATTGGCGACAGCGGCACGAGCCTCGCCATAGAAGTTCACCCAACACTACAGAGAAACTACTACTACGACATAGCGAGAATCAAAAATAACGATATTTCAAATACTTACTACATAAAATTCAGGGTCACGCAAGCTATAACTGATAATAGAGTTAATGAAGCATACCTAATAATTAGTGATTCCGGCACTCAATACAAAATTGATTTAAGGGGTGGAAATCTACAGCCAGACGAGTGGATCTCCTTAGGTACGTCAGGTGAGCTTAGGGTTGATCTGTACATAGTGCTTAGTGGTTATGATGGTAGTAGCATTAGCGTTAGGGTGGATTTGATATATTCCACGACAGATACTGAGACCCCGCCTGAGCTTCCGTCAACGTGATCGTAGGGTGTTGTGATGAATGGTTTGCTAAGCTTACGTGTTCTTTTTGTTTTAATGTTTCTCTTCTTGTTTGGTTTTCTTACGGTTTGTTATTCTTCTCATTATGTTTTTTACTCTGTTAGTATTGGTTTCGTTCCTCAGCCCCCACCTTTAGTGTTTAATGGTTCTAGCTTCTGTGTTTGCGAGGGGTCTTACCGTGTTGGTAGGGCTTCTCTGACTTTCAGTGATTTTGAGGGGTTGCCTGATGGTTGGGGTTCGCTTGGTGGTTCGTGGGTTATTAGTGTTGGCGCGGGGTTTAGGGGTAATTCCTTGTGGGGGACGGATAATAATGGTGGTCCTGGCGGTTCCTCCATATATTACTGGGGGTTCAGCGTATCTTCTTACACGAGCTTCAGTGTCTCCGTTAAGGTTCGTCAAGTGGCTCAGGCGGGCGGCGCTGTATATATGGGGGTCACGCTACTTCAGAGTAACTCAGTAAGTTCCCGAAGCTACGAGATCTCCGTCTACGTCTCCGGAACGACCGGATATCTCGATATATGGTATTGGAGCGGGAACCGGTGGACCCGACTCTATAGGAGTACTCAGAGCTTCTACGTTGACGGAACTAGGTGGTTTATCCTCTTAATCAACTATAGCAGGGTCGCGACAACCAACACCATATCAGCTACAGTGTATGACGTGAACGGCAATGTCCTCGCCTCAGGCAGTATTCAGATAAGGGGGGCTCGATTCTTTACGCCGTCCTATGTTGGGGTGAGTGTTGATGGCTCGGGGAGTGTGGCGGGTGCTCAAGCAATGTTCGACGACTTCGTCACATCTATCGGGAGTCACATGTATGTGTTGGTTGAGGGGGTTCCTCAAGGTTATCGTGTCGAGCTCTACGATGATGAGGATCGCTTAGTGGCTGAAGCGGTGTCGGACGGCGGGGTCGTGAGGTTAGATGTCTTGAGAGACGTGGTTGTTGGTAGGGGTTTAGGAGCTACGTTTAAGATATACGGTGAGGGCCTTAACCCTTGCTCGGTCCTAATCGAGGAGGCGGTTGTCGGAGGGGATTACTACAGGGTTTTAATTCATTCCGTGCTCGTTAACTTATCAGATCACTTAACTAGAGCTGAGATACTAGTGTCTTTCTCACCTTACTCACTCACACTACCTGAAACCCAGGCTCTCAGCGTGTTGAACCAGGACTTAATGCCCTACCACGTTAGGTTAGTGTTCTACCCGAACTCCTCCGTAGTAGGTGAGGGCTTGAAACTACTTATTAAGTTATCGAACGGTACCTCAAGCACTACCTTAGTGATTGACGGGAGCACACCACCATCACAACCCGTATACACGGATTTCCTACCCATCATCACGGAAGCAAGTATTAACGTAACGATGAGTAAAGACGTTAATACTCAGTCAGATCTATCCTTAGAACTGATTTACTGTAGCGACCCGATATCAAGAGGTGTCTGCGTTCACTACCCGATAACGGTTAGGGTGTGAGCATGAGTTACAAATCCACGCACTTAATAACCTTGATGGTCGTCGTGTCTTTCCTCACTTTATTACTGCTTAGTAGGTTTACGTATTTCCCGGCAAACCTCTCGTTAGTTAGCGGGTACTCTATGTATCCCTCGCTAAGACCCGGCGACCTGCTCGTGAGTCTCCACAAAGACATAGTAGGTTATGGTGTGGGGGATGTGGTGATCTGGTGTAGTAGTATCACGTACTGCACGGCACACAGAGTGGTTGAGTTGAGGGGTGCGTACGTGGTTACTAGAGGAGATAATAATCCTTCTGAAGACCCCCCAATACCTGAGTCCTTCATTAAGTATCGGGTCGTCTTAGTAATACCCTTAACGATCTGGATACCTGCTTGCTTAGTTCCCGCGGGCTTATACCTAGTTAGAGAGAAAGAGAACGTGTTAAGGTTCTTGAGGAGTCTCGGAGACTTAGAGACGACGATCTTCGTAGTCTTCACGCTGATTAGCTTCGCGATAATAGCTTTAATCCCTGTACACCCACTCACAACGCAATCGATGATTACCAAGCCCTCAATGAACTTAAGAAGTGTTGAGATACTTGATCCAGGCTCATTAATACTAGTAAGGTATAGTATGCGGGGCCTGAGCTTAGGTAGTGTTACCGGGTGCTTGATTGAGGTAGGTGATCAATTAATTAAGTGTAGTGCTTACACACCGGCTTCAGATAGTGTTGCAGTGATAGTACCTCCGGAAACCTACGTGAGAGCTTACGAGAATGGGTTGACGAGTTTTAAATTATTAGTTAACTTAACACTGGATAAAGGCTTCCTCGTAGGTAGCTACCCACTCCACATATCTTGGAGTAAGCTTAGCCTCTCAGTTAACGGAACCTCCCTAATCTTAAGTAACCCTAACTACGCACCAATCAACGTCACTCAAGTCAGGGTAACGTACATGAGGTACGACGAGAAAACAAGAACTCATAAGGTAGCTGAGGTAAAGGAACTACCAGGGTTCACGGTAGGTCCTAGAAACAACTACACACTACTCGTGGAGAGTAGGGGTGAGTACGCTTACGTGATGATCAAGTATTTGTTTATGGGTGACGAGATTGTTGAGCAGAGAAGAATTAACTTTAGTTAAGAGGTTACGTAAACTAGTCAAGCTAGTGTCTGCCTACTCAGTCTTCCTAGGGATTTTCATGATTTACTTAGCCGTAACCCCCGCTTACGTAGTTGACGGGGTGATTAAGGGGTATGTCGCCCTAACACACAGCGAGATATTCTTCTATGGGACCCCCGTAAGGCTTGACACACTCTCCAGCGCTAGCCTCTTTTTCATACCGGTACTCATATTAAGTACTTACTTAATACTCACCGGGATAGCGACACTGTATTTATTCTTTAGAGGCAAAGACGTGAACATAGGCATTAAGTGGTTGTTTGGGGGAGCTCTCTCCATACTGACTTCCTCAGGGCTTATCTACGCCGTCATCAACAAGGTAATCATGATTACTGCCACGTCACTTAACCTAAGCCTAGATCACGTAACGTCGGCCGGGACTCTCTACCTAGGTTCTTCTAGGGTCTCCCCAGCGTATCCCACAGGATACCTAATATCTCCTCCAGTAATTTTCTCGACGACCCTGACTTACGTAATATTAGCCGTAGTCACATACCTACATATGGCGTTGATAGAGGAACTTAAGCTAGGTAGGCATTCTCTCTACAGAGAGATTAAGTACAGAGTAGTAGGTTCTTGAAACAAACTCCATCAACGCTAGTGCTTCAGTAAATTCCTCTAAGAGGATTGTTAACCTGATTAAGTTTTTATTGTTTGACTATATTTAGACTTGTGGGTGATAAGATAATTGACTTCCTTAAGTGAGGGAATACTCCCGTCAGCTCTAGGCTTGTTAAACGCTTTCCTAGTCCTCTTTATAATAGTCCTCATACTCTACCTTTATAGGCGGTTAGTAATAGAGAGGAGATTTAAAGCTCCAGCACCCGCTCAAGCGAGAGAAGAGGGGGAGCCCATCGCTAAGGAAGAATTAAAGGAAGAGAAAACCCCGAATACTCGAGAACTCGCGGCCGCGGTTGCTGCGGTAAAGCACCACATTAAATTCACGCTAGGACGTGGTGCCGGCCCATCTGAAGCTCTAAAGATCACCTCATACTGGGTCTTGAGCTGGTTGAACGAAGCAACGCAAACACTAGATCATAATCCCTACCTAAGGATGAGGGAAACTACTGGCGGATACGCTAGCGGCCCTTAATTCTTAGGTAGCGAGAACCCATCACACCAATCGACACACTGAATTTCAGTTCTCGTTGAGCTATCCTAGAATTCTCAAAAGTTTTTCTACTACCTCACGAGCGTTCCTACCTACTATCCTTATCATGGCTTCCTTACCCACGTCTCCCGTGTCGTATATGATGTCCGGGATTCTCCCACCACACTCCCTAAGTGCTTCACCTGCAATCCACTTAAGACTACTACCCTCAACCCTCTTAGATTCCTCAGGCTCCTTCGTCCTATCAACACCAACAACTAAGTAACCTAATTCAGTCGCTTTCTTCACGTATTTCTCGTCATACCTGACGTTCATCGCCGACCTGATCTCAGGGTTACTCCTCAACAACTCGATGACTAACCTAGCTAGGTGTGATGACGCGCCGAACTTGACGGGACCCACTACCTTAATGCCATCCCCGTACCTCACAACCCTACCCATAACCCCTGCGACGTCATTAACCCCCCTCACGTAATGCGCTGGTATACTCTCTACTAGGTTCATGCCTACCTCAGGCACCACCTCACGAACCTTCTCAGAATACCTGAGTAATTCTTCTAAGGCTCCCTCAACACTCGCTAGAGTTAAGTATTTGTGTGCCGGCACCTCAACCCAAGCCGTCGGGTTGACTGGGCAGTGACCCCTGCCTACCGTGATCCCGAATTCTATGGCTTTAGTCACGAATTCCTTAGCTTTGGTTACTGCGTCAAGCACACTCAAGCCCTTAGCTAGGTGAGCGGCTATAGCTGCTGAGAAGACGCAGCCCGTCCCGTGAGTGCACGCGTTACTTATCTTCGGACTACTTAAGACGTGGTACTCACCCCTCCAGTAAAGAACGTCCGTGGCCTCACTACCTTCTAAGTGTCCTCCCTTAACTACTACGGCCTCACAAGAGTATTCCTCAGCTATCTTCTTCGCCGCGAGCTTAGAGTCTTCTAAGCTCCCTATCCTGATTCCTGAGAGGACCTCTGCCTCAGCCTTATTAGGGGTCACTACCTTAGCTTGAGGTAGTAATTCCTTCTTCAGGACTTCAACAGCTTCTTCTTTGAGCAACCTAGCACCGCTCTTAGCTATCATGACTGGATCCACTACTAGAGGGAAAGAAAACTCCTTAACCGCCCTGACCACGGAACGTATTATCTCGCTACTACTTAACATGCCGGTCTTGCCCGCGTCAATACCTATGTCCTCAGCCACTACCCTGACCTGCTCGTAGACTACGTCAGGGGGTATGTCATGTATTGCGGTGACTTCACGAGTGTTCTGAGCTGTCACGCTCGTGATAGCTACGGTCCCGTGAACACCTAAGGCAGCGAAGGTCTTTAAGTCTGCTTGAATCCCCGCACCACCACCTGAATCACTACCAGCTATCGTGATAGCCACTCTCCACAAACGAGTACCCATTCTCCCACCAAATTTTAGGTTATCACTAAAGAATAAAAACCTTAATAACTAGGTTTTATTGGTGAGCTAAATGGAGTCTCTAGAATCGAGGATTTCTAAAGCTATATGGAGGTCCACGGCTGAAGACTGGCTAAAACTAATTAACGCAGACGTCGTGGTGGTTGGTGCAGGTCCTTCAGGTCTTACGGCAGCAAAGTACTTAGCTAGCTCAGGTCTTAAGACAGTAGTTTTAGAGAGGAGACTGAGCTTCGGCGGGGGTATAGGGGGTGGCGGCATGCTACTACATAAGATAGTTGTTGACTCAAGAGCTCTCCCGATACTTGAGGAATTCAGGGTTAATTACGAGTACTTGAGTGAGTACGACCTATACGTGCTGGACTCCTCCGAGTTAATGGCTAAGCTAGCGAGTGGGGCGATAGACGCTGGAGCTAAGATAATTCACGGCATAACTGTTGAGGATCTGATAGTTCGTGAAGACCCTTTCAGGGTTGTCGGGGTGGTCGTGCAGTGGAGTGCCGTACCCCTAGCAGGACTCCACGTAGACCCCCTATTCATCTACTCTAAAGCAGTAGTAGACGCTACAGGGCATGACGCGGAGGTTCTGAGGATACTTGAGAGGAAGAACCCGTCCGCAGGCGTTAAATTACTGGGTGAGAGATCAGCCTACTCGGAATTAGGTGAGGCAAGAGTTGTTGAGATGACCGGTAAAGTGGTTGAGGGACTTTACGTTACTGGGATGGCCGTAGCCGCGTTAAAACACATCCACAGGATGGGACCCATATTCAGTAGCATGCTACTCTCAGGCAAGAAGGTAGCTGAGGAGATAATTAGGGAGGTTAGGTAGGGACCTCAGCTATGGATAAACCCTCAAAAATCTTGTGGGGAGAGGTAAGTAAGGTTTTCAACGCGATAATCAAACACCCCTTCATAGAGGAACTGAGTAAGGGCACGCTAGACGAGGGGGTATTCAAGTATTACGTGGTTCAAGACGCGCTATACCTAGACGAGTACTCACGCGTGCTAGCAACGCTCGCTGGGAAAGCACCCAGGGAGGAGTGGGTTAAGATATTCGCTGAAGACTCGGTAGCGATACTAGAGTTCGAGAAAGCGCTCCACAACGAGTACTTCAGTATCTGGGGCATCACGCCCGAAGACCTTAAGAAGACGCTCTTAACCCCTACTAACATGGGGTACGTAAACCACTTATGGAGAACGATCTTACTACATGAGTTTCCTGTCGGTGTGGCCGCGGTAACCCCCTGTTACTGGATATATCTTGAGGTCGGGCGCTACCTAGAGAGGGTGGGGTCACCGCATAAGCTCTACAGTAAGTGGATCTCACTCTATTCTTCTAAGGAGTACGCTAAGTACGTTGAGAGAGTTCTAGAAATACTGGATGAGGTCTTAAGTAATGCGAGCACGGATCTCTGGTTCAGAGCGTCAAGAGCTTTCAAAATAAGCTCAATCTACGAGTACATGTTCTGGGACTCAGCATACAGGAAAGAACACTTTATTTTCGAATACTATTAAGTACTTCATTTTGAGTAATTAAAGAATTACTGAGCAACACCCTGATTAAGTCTGCTCTCTTCATTCCTTTCTGAACTCAGTTTATTCGGCTTTGCTAGAACCTGACCTCCTCCCCGTCCTGAAGAGCGAGACTTTCAGACGTAACCCATTATTTAGTATTGAGGGCTAGTACTTAATAAAGAATCTTGTTAAGGATATATTCGGTGTGATAAAGTTGAGGGGTTTCTCGCTTGCTTGCTTAGTCGTGGTAAGTCTCGTACTAATAGCTGTCTCGGCTAGAGTTAGTGTTGCTAGTGACGCGAGCGGTGATCAAAACACTTTCTCCGAGATAATCTCAGAACTCCTGTCAAACCCGAAATTCTATACCTCAACACTCATTCAGTTCTTGATGGGGTTCCTGGTAGGTTACTTCTCCTTCAAGATAATAAAGTACGTGATAGCTTTACTCATCACGTTAGTTGTGGGGTCATTCCTCTCCGTGTGGAGTCTCGGAGACTCACTTAATACGTTACTGAGTAAGCTTTTCCCTGAAATAGTTAACGCCATGCCCTACATAATCACGGCTCTTCAAATATTGGGAGTGGTGATAGTGGGCCCTATCGCCACAGGCTTCATAGTAGGAGCGATCATAGGATTGTTAAGAAGATAACTTAATCGTTGAATTGAGTTAAGCACGTCTTTTTCTCTATTAAGAACTGATGTTCAAGCACTCACTCCTCTGCTTCCAAGACCTCACTTAATACCGTGTCAGCGTTCGGTATCTCCACAGGTATCTTGCTAGCATATCTTCGGAGATCCGTCTTACTCAAGACCGGGTTTATCTTATATTCCCTCACACCATCCAATACCACGTCTCTCGGTATGCCTACCTGGAGAGAGTACCAATCAACCCATCTCTCAGGCGCTTTCCTGTACTCCTCTAAAGACTCTCTGTAGATATTGCTTAGCGCGCGACGCGTTTCCTCAGACACTATGGTGGAGGCAGCTAACGTACAGCAATACATTACTTCAAGATCTTCGCCCTTCAAGACCTCCCTGTACCCAGCTCCCTCCAACCTCCTATATATTGGGTGCCAGACAACAGCGTACTTGACGGCGCCGGCGGAGATCGCTTTAAGAATTTCCTCAGGGTTCCTGAAATACCTTGTTGAGGTCTCTGCAGGTATTATCCCCTCCCTCACGGACAGGGACCTCACTAAATCCATGGTAGATAACTCGCTTGAGTATGTTGTGTGAGCACTCACCGAATCCTTCACTAAAACCTTAGAACCTCCGTAGGCACCTCCTCCAATAATCCTGAAATTCTTGAACGCGGAGTAAAAATGTATCTGCGTTATCGCGGGCGTCAGAGCTAACTCAAGATCCCCTAACACTAACGCCCTAGTAGCTTGTATGGAGCTAGTGAAAACCACCGTCTTAATAATAGCGTTAAGCTTCTCTTTAACCTTCTTAGCGAAAATCGTTAGGAAGGGGTATTCACTAGACCACACAAGACCCACGTGAAAAACCCTCAACCTACCGGTGGGTTCCCCCCTAAAATCAAGTAACTTAACCAGGTATTGATTACCTACCTTAACCCTGGATATTAAACCCTCACGCTCAAGCTCGTCGAGGATTTCCGATACCCTACTTCTAGAAATCTTTAGAGACTTGTGTAGGTAGCTTTGAGGCACTAACTCACCAGCACTCATCCTCAGGGCTTCTAACAACTTTTCCCGAACTATGGATCTGGGAGGCATCTTCCCCGATAAACACTGGAAGTTAAAGCTTATATTTTGTTATCGAACAATTGTTCGGGGAAACAAATGAGACCTCGTAGGTTGAGAACCCCCTACACTATATTAAGTATTGTTGTGATAGCGCTCTTCTACGCGGTGCCGTACGTTATGCTTAACGAATCTCGAGGGCTTGAATTAGCCCTCTTTTGGTCCCTCACCACATTAGCCTGGTTAACGATAACTAACCTGCTTTTAGTGAGGGGTCTCATATGAGTGACCCACTGCTCGTATTCTCTCTAATGTTGGTAACGTACGTCTCGCTAGGTTCTATAATAGCTTACTTATCGAGACGCTACGGTATTAAGTCTAGTAAGGACTACTTCGTCTCCGGTTATAGGCTGGGCTGGTTCCTGGCTTCCATGACTTACGCTGCAACGACCTACAGCGCGTTCATGATGGTGGGTCTTGTTGGACTCACGTACTTTAGCGGGGTCGGTGCTCTAGGCTTTGAGCTAGCTTACTTGCTGGCAACCGTGGTAATGCTGGCTCTTCTAGGACCTACTGTGTGGGCCATGGCTAGGGAGAGGGGGTGGGTTAGCCCGTCCGAAATGCTCTCAGACCTTTACGGGTCAAGAGCTGTGGGGTATGTTGTGGTGTGTATCTACCTAGTCGCTATGATACCCTACGTCACCGCGCAGATGGTTGGTGTTGCCACGATCTTCGAGAGTCTTGGAGCGGGGTATGAAGTAGGCATCATAGTGATGAGTGTTCTCACGCTGGTGTGGACCGTTCTGGCGGGCATGTGGAGCGTCGCCACCACGGACGCTTACCAAGGTATCTGGATGCTTTCCGCCGCGGCAGCCCTGATACTATCGTTGCTATACGGCGTAATGCCTTCATCAGGCACTACAGCGAGTCAAGTCATGAGCGTGTTAAGCGAGAAGGGCTTCCTAGGCATAACTAGTTTCTGGACACTACCGACTTTCCTAGCATACACGATACCGTGGATATTCTTCGCGGCCACAAACCCTCAAGTAGTTGTGAGGCTGTACGTCCATAAAGACATGGAATCATACAAGAAGTCTGTCATACTATTCTCTGCGTACGGCTTCTTATACACAATCATCGTCGTTTACGTGGGACTCTTAGTAAGGGGTCTCACAGAATTAGGTCTTTTTGAGTTCGTCAGTAAGCAAGACTCAGTGACCCCAACGCTAATATCCAGGCTTCACCCGGTGCTGGCTTCCTTCATATACATATCGATACTGGCCGCGGCTGTCAGCACGGCTAACTCAATAATACTTACGGTGGCTTCCTCCTTCTTCAGAGACTTTATAGAGAAGCGCGGCGTGAGCGGTGTAAGCGTCTTCAAACTATCTAACACTATAGTAGCGTTGTTAACCATAGCTTCAGCCTACCTAGCGTATCTGAGGCTAGGGTTCGTCGTAGACCTCTCCGTACTCACCTCCGTCCTGCTACTCCCATTAGCGCCAGTAACCATAGCTGCTTGGTTAGCACCTCATGAGAGTAGGGGGAGGGTTCAGAGGGGGGCTGCCTTACTGTCGTTGCTGATAGGGGCTTTCACGGCTTTCGGCTTCGCGCTGAGTTTAGGTCCTAGGAAAACCTTCCTAACCTCATATTACGGGCTACCGGTCTCCGCACTAATACTCATCATAACGTCGATTACGACATTAACGGGTTACGTAATCCCCAAGCTGATGAAATCCAAGACAATGAATTAATTGATCACAAAAACACGCGCTTCACGATATACAGTAGGAGAGCGGCAACACTAACAACTATTAAGCTCAACCCGATTAAATTAAGCGAGGCGTTATCGCTTGGCTGGGGGGTCTGCGTCTGAATAATCTTCCCTAGCTCTGAGAGGAGGTCTGCGAGCGATTCATTAGATAACACGACACTGTACTTGCTACTTCCGAGATAGACCGGGATCTCGCCCGTGGCTTCACCTGATATTAGCTGATTCCAGAACTTAACATCCGTTACCTCCCCTATAACTACCGCGATGGGGACCCCATCCCTCAGTACTAGCGTTTGCGGAACCGCGTATGCGTAGTCTTGGCTTAAGCCGTGTTTAACCTCTGCCTTATATAGCTCATAAAAAAGTCTTGAGCCATCAGAATCCTCAACCCAGAGAAAGTAGCACCTGCCCTGATAGTTTTTGCTGAAGAAGTCATGCAGGTTCCTGCAGTGAGGGCATGTCTTAGAACCGAACGTGACGAAATTATAGTTTGTTAAGTCACCCCCCACAACTATTAACGTGTTAACCACGATACCGCATAGCAGGAGGATCGCCAGCAGTAGCGTAAAACTCTTTCCCGGGTTTGCTCCGTCGTGCAGGGTTCTTCACCGAAGTTATTGGGTTTTCGAGGTATTTATTCTTAGGTTATGTCCCGTACTCCCACGACGTTAAGTACCTTATCTGCTCTTCTGTCAGCATATCTATCACTATATTCATTGAGTCTAGCTTAATCTCAGCTATCCTCTCATCTATGCTTCTCGGCAACACGTGAACGCGTTTCTCAAGCTTCTCCTTGTTTAGGACTATGTATTTGGTTGCTAGTGCTTGATTAGCGAAGCTCATGTCCATTACCTCGCTGGGGTGTCCTTCAGCAGCTACTAGATTAACTAGCCTACCCTCACCTATTAGGTAGAGCTTCCTGCCGTCAGGGAGTAGGTACTCTTCTAGGTTAGGTCTCACAACCCTCTTACCTACTGAAATCCTTTCCAAGTCCTCAACACTTACCTCAACGTTGAAGTGCCCCGCGTTACACAGTATCGCCCCGTCCTTCATTACCTTGAAGTGCTCCTCCCTAATCACTCCCTTATTCCCGGTAGCTGTGACGAAGATATCTCCTATTAAGCTAGCCTTACTCATAGGCATTACCTCAAACCCGTCCATAACAGCTTCTAAAGCTCTCACAGGATCCACCTCGGTAACCACCACCCTAGCGCCCATACCACGCGCTCTCATAGCTATCCCTCTACCCACCCATCCGTACCCGGCAACCACGAAGATCTTGCCTGCTAGGAGGATGTTCGTGGCCCTAAGTATCCCGTCAATCGTTGACTGCCCCGTACCGTACCTGTTATCGAACATGAACTTAGTTAACGAGTCGTTGACAGCTATCACGGGATATAGGAGTTTCCCACTTCTCTCAAGAGATCTCAACCTATTAACGCCTGTAGTAGTCTCTTCAGTCCCTCCCCAAACCCTGGAACCTACGTCTCTGCGCTCGCCATGTAAGTACGCGTGCAGGTCCGCACCATCATCTATGACTACATTAGGTTCTGAGGAAGCCACCCTAGATATACACTCATAGTATTCCGTAGGCGTCTGACCCCTCCAGGCAAACACGTGCACACCCTCAGACGCTAGAGCGGCGGCTACGGAATCCTGAGTGGAGAGGGGGTTACTCCCAGCTAACCAAACCTCAGCGCCGCCGCTAATCAGAGTCCTAACTAAGACCGCGGTTTCCTTAGTCACGTGGAGAACGGCAGCAACCCTAACACCACTTAATGGTTTCTCCCTCATAAACTCACTCTTAAGCCTCGTTAAGACAGGCATGTGCTTTTCAGCCCACTCAATCTCTCTAAACCCAGCTTCACTTAACCTTAAATCAGCAACCTTGAACTCTACCATAACCCGGAGGCCTCGCTATTAAAGACTTGAAGAAGACTTATAAGTTTACAACTGAAAGCCTCGTTCTTTAGGGTGGGGGTAATTGGGTAAGTTTATGTGTCTCGTGTTCTGTGATGTTCTTGATGATGATGTTGATGTTCGTGAGTCTCGGGAGTCACATGCTCCCGAGACTATGATTGTTGGAGCACCCATAACCCCGAGCCCCTCGAAGAAGGGATAGGGGTAACGGGCCGGAGACCCGGCCCCGGGATCAAATCCCCATTCAGGGGACATGTAATCCCAAACCACCCCGCTCCAGGAGGCGAGGGAACCCTCGCCCCTTCAGGACGGGGAGGAGGTCAGTTGACCCGGTATGAAATTCTCGTGTTCGAAAACACTATGAGAGCTGAACAAGGCCTCCCGTTGAGTGAGGTGATGGCTGCGAGATAAGTTAATAAGAGTTCATAAAAGTGATAAGATAGTGATGAGAACCTCCGACACGGACGCCGGTGAGGAGGCCCTGCGAAGCTGAGTTCCCCTCAGACTTTTATTTAGACGTTCTACACAACTCTATTAGTGGTTGGGATGGTGCGTCTAAATTTAAGGAAGCGCTGGATTTACTTGCTGGCCGTAGTGCTGGTTGCCGCGTTACCAGCGACTTACGCTTACTTGACGTATAGTTACGTTGCTGGGATAAATGACTACATCTCTGACGAGTGTTGGTACGTGAGTTCTGCGAGGAATACCCTCATAAAATACTTAGGTTTAAGACCTACCCCCACAACAGCTGACAGAATCGTCGTGACTGTAGAGTTGGCTAGGTCTTCTATAGAGGGTGAGTACTTGAAGACGGTTGCTAGCGTTAAGGAATATGTGGTGTCGAATCTTAGCGGGAGTTTAGTGAAGGACGAGTCATACTATAAGTTTAAGTCTGACGGGAAGTTTCTCCCAGCCATCTGCGCGGAGATCGACCCAGCAACACTCAGCAACCTAAGCTCATACCCAGGCGTGAGGAGGGTTGTCGTAGGCTATTGCTACCCGAACGCTGAGGGCATTCTAGACTACATGAACTTAGAACACCCACCCCTGGTCAAGCACCTCATAGCCTTCACAATGCTCTTCGTCGGGGACTACCCCTCCCTATGGAGAATACCCTCAGTGATTGCTGGCTCTTTAGTTTTGCTGGTCATATTCCTCATATTCAGGGAGGTGATCAAGGAAGATGTCTGGCCGTTTCTGGGCTTCACGGCGGCCTTAATAACGGCTCTCGACAAGACTTTCAGGTCTTTAAGTATGGTGGCTATGCTGGATATTTTCGTGTCTTTATTCACTGTCTTAACCCTATACTTCACGTTGAGGGGCAGCCTAGGACTCACGGCTACTTCTATAGGGTTAGGCTTCGCGAGCAAGTTTAGCGGTGCCTTCCCCGCGATACCGGCACTCCTACACTGGGTGAGGAGGGAGAAGCCAGCTAAAGTCTTCTTACTATTCATTTACTTACCTATAGCGTTACTGATAGTTTTAGGCATCCCATACATCCTTAAAGACGGTTTCCTCCAGTGGTGGTCTTCCTCGGTTGAGGGGGCGTTCAGGTGGCACTTAAGCGTTAAGACTACCGAGGGACCCCCGCAAGCGATGCCGTGGGACTGGCTGATAGGTAGGAACCCCTTCCCACTACATTACGTGTGGGATCCGAGTAGGGGGGAATTCGTGGCTGACTTAATAGCTTCAGGCAACCCCATCCTATACCTCCTCACGGCAGCCCTCTCAATCCTGGTCATCCCGGTGATAAGAGAGTTGCCAGACAAAGGCGTTAGCTACTCCTTCACCTGGCTCACCTACCTAGCCTACGTGTTCCTGTGGTTCCTGGGCGGTAAGACACAGTACAGCTTTTACGCAGTGCAGGTAGTCCCCCTATTCTACATAACCCTAGTAATGCTGGTCTACTACCTAGTAACACCGCACACGAAAATACTTGAGGTCCTGAGGAAGTGGAAGGAAATAATGAACACTATTAGCATGTGGCTAGCCGGTGAAGTCTCCGTAACCCTAAAGCTAGTCGTGAGTAGGAGGGGGTAAGTTTTTACCGTGCTGAGGACACGGATTTAATTTTCCTCTCAGTAAGCTTTACCTGAGAGGTCGTGGCTACTTGCTTGATGAGGAGGAGTTAGGGGAGTGCGGTAAGATCATCGAGGTTTTAGTTGTTAAAGCTTCGGATATTGCTAAGTTGTTGAGTAAGCCTCCTGAAGGAGATGAAGTTTCGTTAAGGTTTGGCAAGATCTTCGAGGAGGAGTACGCTCTCGCTAACCACATATATCGGTGGGTTTGGTACGCGCAGATACCTAAATGGTTTATTAGGAAGGTCGCGGCCAGGTTAAGAGCTGAGGGTATCTATAGGCGGGACTTAATCCTTAAAGCTTACAGGGCCTACGCCGCACTCCTTAAAGCCGGTGTGGTCGGTGGGAAGCCGAGGACTAGATTTAAGGAACTCACTAACTCCTTATTCATAGCTGCTCAGCCAGACCTCTACGACGAGGCTACAGACACTTACTACGAGTTTAAACTTTACCCCATAAACGAGTACGCTAGGAAGCAAGCTGAGGTATTCGCTTGGGTTTTGGAGAAGCCTGTAGTGCTTGTAGGGCTTAGGGAGGATCCGGGGGGTTACGTGAGTGTTGAGAGGGAAGTTATCAACCCCCCTAAAGATCTGGAAGTAGACGTTAATGAGTTGAGGAAGGTCGCGGTAGCAGAAGATTTCTGCTCAGACCTCATGATACCCGTGCATCAATACGATAAATACTTCACGAAAGAATATTACGACATATACGAGGAGTAACAAACCTTAGGTAATGCCTTAATTGGTTCTTGAGCGATCATTAGGTATTACGTTCCCCACCAATAATACGCTGATTAAAAGAATAGGGATTCTCCAGTGTTTTATTGGTGTATGTAATTAAATCGCTTGCAAGAGTGGGAAGATTAATTTATGGGGGCCTTACTTGTCGGAATCTATGCTCAAGAACCTTGAGTCTTTCGAGGATCTTGAGAGTAGCTCGGAGGATTCCGCGGTGGAGTACTTCACACTTACGTTATCGACTTACTTGGTAGTGAAGCGTCTAGGTTACGATGATCTAGCCCAGGAGATAGCACCCCTGGTTAAGTTAAGCGTCGGCGAGCTCGTAATTAGGTTAAGCACTAACAACTACGTTAACGGCTTAGCTAGTGAGTTGGGGGTGTGTGCGAGGAAGTTGTGGGAGGTAGAGTATAGTGATTCAGAGCTTGCTGAGATCCTCAGTGAGGCGGTGAGTCTGAGAAGGAAGGTCGATTTAGGTGTTGCTAGTGTGGGGGAGGCTCGCGAGCTACTTCATAAATTCCTTAACTTAATAGGTGTTGACCCGCGGGGAACGAAGGTGGTTAAGACCGTACTCGAGGATCCTGAGCCCTCGAAAGTCCTTCAATTAATAGCGACGGCCCTAGCTGTTTGTGTGGGTGGCTTAAGTGGGTCTTAATGCTTCCAAGCTAGACCCTCTCTCAGAACGCCTCATAGACTTCCTAGCCAGGAGAGCCTCAAATAGGAGCGTAAACGTCGATAAATTAAGGGTAATAACAGGTGCCTCAATAGCTAAGATATCTCTTGAAGTCATAGAGTCCGTGGCTAGGGAGATTTCCAGACTTGAGGGCGCGTCGCTATACTGCAACATCTGTGGTAAAGGACCCTTCACTAAGAAAGGCATGTACCTACATTTGACGAGACTTCATAAATACGAACTTAAAAGCATGCTAATTTACGAGCTCAGAGAAAAGATACTCAAAAGTAATTACTGAGTGCTGATGCTTTGCTTTAGTCCCTTAAGAAATTACCTTACTTCCTCGCACCCTTCTTCTCCCAGGCTTCCACGTCCCCTGGAACAGGCTTGAAGAGAGGGTGTGGTTCTATGTTTTCAAGATTCTTGATTTTATAGTAGTTGGTCGGGGAACGCGCTCTCAACTTATTTAGTAAGTGCTGGTACTCGTATCTTAGCTGACCTATCGTGACAGGTATATTCTCTAGTGTTAGATCATAGGCTCTTATCTTACTTAAATTGAAGGCGTATCCCCTTCTCACACCTTCTAAGTACACGTAGTATAGATACGTCCCCACATATAGTGGGGGGTTTACGGTCTGCTTAAACCTGATTAACTGAGGGTGATTCACGTAACCTCTAGTACCTCCCAGCAACACTTTTTGAGCTAGTAGTCCTTCTCTCCATAAGGCGAGAAGACCCTGAGCATCTAAGTATTTTGGATGTATTGACCATAACCTCAACTTATCGCACCTAGGAAGCGGTCTCAGCTAGTAGTTCCTTCAACGCGTGCATGTCTATTAGCAACTCTATTATGTCTCTCAAGTAAGCTGAGATTCTTAGTAGGTTCTCAACACCGCTTATACTCAGGGTTGCGGGATCCTTACTTATCTCTGCTTCAATCCCTCTTAGCTCTCTGATTAAAGCACCAAACTTACTTAAGTCCTCAATTCTTGGCTTGAGGAGTATGTGCTTAACTACCTCATCGTATTTATGACGTAGTAACGCAACGTACTTAAGTATTACCACGAGGTCCTCAGGTCTTAACTTCTTGGTGTTCCTAGCTATGACGGCTACGTGATCCGCTATTCTCTCAAGAGATCTAAGTATCATAGCCCAGTAAGTCACCTCAGCGACGCTACTCAAGCCTACGGACGTGTAGTTAGTCATGCCGAGCAAGACCTCATTTAACTGTCTTAACCCGTAGAGGTAGAGCTTATCTATGAGGCTATCCCTATCAAGAACTTCGTTGACTTGATCGAGATTCCCTGTCTTGACTACGTTTTCTACATCTTCTAAAGACTTGATCGTGAGCTTGGTCAAGGTATTTAAGGCCTCAGTAAGGGATAGTGTTGATACGTCAGCTAAACACCTAAGAACCACGTATCTCTCACCCTTCTCAATAACTTCTAAGCCTATAGTTATCTCAGTAACTCGCTTAATGAGTGCTTCTAACATATCGAGTAGGCATTCTCTACACGTTACGATGAGCTTCCTATACCCAACCACGTACGAAGCAATCAAAGTAGCAACACTTAATTCAAAATCATCACCAACCTCTAACTCAGTCTCTAACTCAAGTCTCTCACCACCCTTATCACCTGAGTAAACCCTCAGAGTTAAGTCAGGCATTACCTCAATAATTACTTCCGAGCCGTGCTTCAACCCAGTACCCTTAGCCCACTCCTTAGGTAGGGAGACGACGTACGTAGACCCACCAACTACCTGAACCCTCCTCCTATACCTCACTTAAACCACCCAATTCATACTCCTATATAAAATATATAATCAAAATACTAATTCAAATACCACATATATTACGTGTATTCTATATCTATAGAATATAAAGATAGCTGGGAATAGGTCTCGGTAGGTAAAATGCGTAGACTAACCAAAGCCTTAAGCAAGACCTTAATGGTAGTAGCTACATCTCTAGTAGTGGTTGCCGTGATCGCTGTAGTAGCTTATAACTTCATTAGTGCGTCTCACAACACGACCACGACACCGCAGACTCAAGTACTTATCTCTGGAGCTGGTGCTTCCTTCCTAGCACCACAGATGCTTGAATGGGCTAGAGTACTCACGGAGACTAAGGGTATTAGGGTAGAGTATCAGAGCGTGGGTAGTGGCGCCGGTAGAGACATGTTCTTTAATAAGGTAGTTCACTTCGCGGGTAGTGACCCGCCGCTATCCAAGGAACTCTATAATAAGCATAAGGGTGAGGTGATGCAGATCCCGGTCGTCGTAGGCTCTGTAGTGATCATATATAACATACCGGACCTACCGGAGGGAACCACGTTATGCTTGAGTGGTGAGGTAATAGCCTTGATTTATAAGGGGGAGATTAAGTACTGGAATGACGAGAGGATCTTGGCCGCCAACCCGGGACTAAGGGACGTCTTACCGAATAAGGAGATTGTGGCAGCTCATAGATCAGACTCAAGCGGGACTACCTCAATATTCACGACCTACCTGAACAAAGCAGCACCAACCACGTGGACTAGTGACCTAATAGGGTTGACGATAGATTGGCCTGTTGACAAGGTCGGTAGAGGCGTTGGTGGCAAGGGTAATGAGGGGGTGACTCAGGTAGTGAAGACCACGCCGTATTCCATAGGGTATGTTGAGTTGAGCTACGCAGTGACTCAGGGATTACCTACGGCAGCTATTAAGAATCTTGAAGGTGTGTGTGTCAAGCCTACGGAGGAGACCGTGAAGAATGCGCTAATCAATGTTGTCGGAGAGCTCCCTAAATCTCCTCTGGATGACTGGAGTGACGCGTTACCTCACATAATAAATACGAAAGGCAGTAATTCCTACCCAATAGTCTCATTCTCGTACATATTCGTGTACAGGAAGTATCCCGACGCTCAGTTAGTTCAAGCGTTGAAAGAATTCATAAGATGGATCCTTACTGAAGGTCAGACACGCATGGTTCCCGGCTATCTACCACTACCTAGGGAGGTAGCTAACATAGGTCTGAAAGCTGTTGAGTTACTTGAAGTCGGCTAGTTAAGACTTCGGTGGGGGTGACATATGTTTTTCTCTAAATCCGATAAACTTCTTTTCTACTCGACTCTGCCCCTAATCGGGGGAGTTCTAGGGATTCTCTTAATCTTATCTCTCATGGTTCTAACTCAGTCTTGGCCGTCTTTCCAACGCTTCGGTCTCACACTATTCACGACGAGCGCCTGGAGCCCTTCCGACGACCCACAGAAAGAGTTTTACGGTCTCTCCGCACCCATAATAAGCTCTCTCTACGTCTCAGCCTTATCAGTCTTGATGTCAGTGCCTGTCTCAATATGCTTGACACTCACTATGATCGAGATACTGCCTAAGCATCTGGGAGCCCCGCTAAGATACGTTACTGAGGTTATGGGAGGGCTTCCGACAGTGATTTACGGGTTGTGGGGTTCCACCACGTTAGCGCCCTTCCTTAGAGATCAGGTCATGGAACCCCTCCACACCTACCTAGGCTTCATCCCACTATTCTCCTGTAGACCCTTCACCGGGCACTCCATATTGGTGGCTAGCATGACCTTAGCCGTCGCTACAATCCCGTACGTGACCGCCCTACTCATAGAGGGCTATTACCTCATACCAAGTAAGTATAGGGAAGGCGCTTACAGCTTGGGAGCTACGGACTACGAAGCTTACAAGATAATGATCGGGATACTGAAGCCGTACATAGTAGCGGCATCCCTCCTAGGCTTTAGCAGGGCGTTAGGTGAGACAACCATCGTAGCGCTAACTGTGGGTAATTCAATGAGGTTTAGCATATGTTTCTTCGACCCAGTCCACACAATACCTTCCCTCATAGCTAACCAATTCGAGAGTGCTAGACTTTACGAATACGCTCTACCCGCTTTATTCGCTGGAGCACTCGCACTACTGCTCATTAGCTTAGTAGCCAGCTATGCTGGAATCAGGTTGATGTATGGGTGGAGGGAGAGGATACATGTATAGATTACCTGACTCAAGGAGGTTTAAGAACCGCGTCATGCTACTCATCATAATCGCGGTTTCTATTCTCTACGTGACCCCCCTAATCTCAATAATCTATACTGCCGTAGAGAAGGGGGGCACACCCTTGGTGGAGGCGGGGCTCAGCTTCCTCACGGATCTTCCCCCGACACCCCTTAGTTCTGGCGCCGGTGGTATAGCGCCCGCACTCGTAGGATCTCTTCTAGCGTCAATTCTAGCAATACTAATATCGACTCCCGTGGCTTTCCTGATGGCTTTCTACGTTACCGAGTTCCCGAGACACTCTCTCAGTAGGGTGTGCGAGGTGGTGGTGAGGTCCTTCTCTGGAGTACCATCCATAGTGGTGTCTATGTTCGTGTACTCGACGGTAGTCATAAGCATGGGGAGGCAATCCCTCCTCGCGGGCTCTCTGTCCCTCTCGATAGTGACCCTACCCTACGCTTACGTCTACTTCACCTCAGCGTTTAGGTCAATACCGGAGAGTCTGAGAGAGGCCGCTATGTCTCTCGGCATGAATAGGGCGGGGGCATTGATTCACGTCTACGTAGGTGTTTTGAGGGGAAGCATAGTCACCGGGCTCTTAATGTCTTACGTGAGGGCTTTCGGGGACACCGCCCCCCTCTTATTCACGATGGGTTTCTTAATGAACGCTGTCTTTGCCGGTGTGCTACAGCAGAGTAACGCTATACCCTTAATGATATTCGTATACGCGCTATCACCCTACGAGAACTTCCATAGAGTAGCTTGGGGGGCGACCCTGGTTCTCTTACTGATATACCTAACGTTATTTACCGTGTCCAGGATTCTCGTGAGAGGTGTTAGGTTGTGAGCGCGTACATTGTAGAAGTAGAGGATCTCCACTTAAGGATTAGGGGTGCTGAGATACTGCGTGGTGTTACTTTACGAGTAAGGCGTAACACAATATTCGTTTTGATGGGTCCGAGTGGTTCAGGGAAGTCCACGTTTCTGAGAACCCTTAATAGGTTGATAGACTTTATGGACGGTGTCGAGGTGAGGGGGTCTGTGAAGGTTTTAGGCCAGGATATATATAGTGTTAACCCCTACGATCTTAGGAGGAAGGTAGTACTGGTATCTCAGGAGCCTAACCCATTCCCTCACATGACTATATACGATAACGTAGCTCTGCCGGCAAGACTAAATAAGGTCGTGAAGAGTAAGCAGGAATTAGATGATCTAGTTAGGTGGGCTTTAGAGAAGGTCATGCTCTGGGATGAGGTTAAGAACAGGCTCAGGAATTACCCGCACACGTTAAGCGGCGGTCAGAGGCAGAGGCTGTGCTTAGCTAGAGCTCTAGCAGCTAAGCCTGAAGTGCTGTTACTTGATGAGCCGACAGCCAACATAGATCCCGTTAACACTATTAAGATAGAAGAGTCACTTAAGAGTTTAAGAGATGAGGTCACGGTCATTATGGTGACGCACATGCCTCACCAAGCAGTCAGGGTAGCTGATCACGTAGCGCTCCTCCATAGCGGGGTTATAGTTGAGGAAGGGCCTGCCGTGGAGGTCTTCATGAATCCTAAGAAGGAGGTAACTAACGAGTTCCTGAGGGGTGCGTTGTGATGGCGGGTGATAGAGTATCTAATCTAGTGAGTCTTGAGAAGAGAGCGAAAAGAGTGCATGAAGTGACTTTAGAGCTACTTAAGAAGACTCAGAAATTAGTTAGTTCGGAGGATGTCGAGGAGCATGAGAGGTTAATTAAGGATGTGGAGGACGGGGTCGCTCTACTCGACGTTCTTAAGAGGAGTGTTACCGAGGCTTTACTAGCTTTCGCGGTGAGGTATCAACCTCTAGGCAATGATTTCAGGAGAGTTCACGCGCTCCTAGACGTGCTCTACGATATGTTCCGGATAGGTAGGTACTGTAGGGAGATAGCCCTAACCGACAAGTACGTCTCAAGACTCAATGATGAGTCTTTAAGAGACTTGAGAGAGCTCATGGAACTCGGTGTTAGGGCTTACGAGAAAGCTTACGAGGCTTTCTTCGAGGGGTGTAGGGGGTGTGTGGACGTGGTCAAGGAAATAGATAATAAGATAGATAAACTATACGTGGACTTCCTTAAGGAGGTAGGCACCATGAAGGCAACCACTAACACGATCGTTGCCAAGACCTTAGTTTTGAGACACATCGAGAGGATAGTAGATCACTCGGTAAGCATAGCGGTCAGTATTTCCTAATCCTAGGCACCCTTCTTAGCGAACGTGTCGAGACTTACTCTCCTCCCCGTCTTCACCTTACTGTAGTTTATCAGTATTTCCCTTAACTTAGTGAGGAATACCCTCCAGCTAATCTTCTCCTCCACCGCCCACTCAAATATTAGGTCTGAGTTCTTGCTGACTATGCTTAAGAACTCTCTCCACTCAATACCTAACTTCTTTAATTCTCTGCTCCAGGAACCCCATAAGTATTGAGGTAACTTATTATATACCAGTAAACCCCTACCCCTCCCCCCAGTCTTGCTGGTTCCTAGGACTGTGTTAAGGTTTTTAATCATTTGTTTTAGTTCTCTTGGTTCCTCAAGATCTAATAAACTCAAGTCAATCCCCTAACTAAAGTATTGTGTTGAAGCATAAAAACGGATTCTTCTACTCACAAAAAACTCATGAGCTTAACTTGAGTCCCAGGAACTTAGTTATTAAGACGGTGCACGCGTTATCTCCTGAGACGTTGATGGCTGTCCTCATAGCGTCTGCTAAGGGGTCTATCACCAACATTATGCCGACTCCCTCGAGAGGCAGGCCCAATACTGCTAGAACGTAAGCAAGCATTATGGTGCCGCCGCCGGGTATCGCTGCCGTAGCGATAGAGCCTACCAGGGCGGCTAATATTAGTAAGCCGTAATGATAGGGTGTTAGAGGTATGTTGAATAATTGAGCAATGAATATGGCGCTCATGACCTGATATAGTGCTGTCCCGTCCATGTTGACGGTAGCGCCTATAGGTAGTGTGACGCCGAAGACCTCCTCGGGAACGCCCATCCTCCTAGCTGCCTCCATGTTAGCCGGTAAGGTAGCGGCTGAAGACCTGGTCGTGAAGGCTATTAAGAACGGGTATATTTGTGCCTTGAAATACCTGATTGGGGATAACCCGCCTAACCACACGATGATGGAGTATATTACGAGGAAATGTATCAAGGTAAAGAGATACTGACCTCCCAAGAATTTAGCGTAAGCACCGAGCATTTGGGGACCGTACTTAATCATTAACCAAGCAGCATACATGAACACAGCTACCGGCGCGTAATACATTATAATTCTAACAAAGCCTATCATAGTCTTAGAACCTAAGGAAAGTATGTTAGCTACCTTCCTCCCCTCATCACCTAAGAACACGACGGCAAGTCCTAAAATTATGGCGAAGATAATCATAGTCATAGCGCCGCCAACCACTAACATATTGCTGAAGTCTGGCTGGAAGAACGAGAGCAGGATATCAACACCTGATGGGGGAGTCGGTGGCGGCTGCTGTGAAGTGAGGTTCAGGCCGACGCCGGGCGCTATAGTGGTAGCAGCTATGATACCCCATATAGTAGCTATTATTGTCGTGATAATGTATAGGGAGAGCATTAAAGCAAGTATCTTGCCGAGCCTCCTAGCGTTAGCTATGGAAGCTGTGGCAGCCGATATAGTGAAGAATATGAGTGGCGGTATGATTATCCTGATTAACCTAACGAAGATATCTCCGAAAGCCTTAAACCAATCACTCACAGGCCCCTTAACTTCGGGGGGAGCTACCGAGCTTATTATCCAACCAATTATTATACCTAGCACAAATCCTAGTGCTATGAAGAGTAAGAGCCTATAACCGGCCCCGCCTCTGGATGACGTATTAGTCACCATATTAAATATTATATATGGGGAGTTTATATATTTTGAGAAAAACTTTGTTATAATTCCATTGATTCTCGTCCTGAAAGCACGGCTTCCACTATGAGGGACCTCGGACGCGGGTCTCTTTTAAATGTTGCTGCATAATTATTCTGGTGTGTTTAATGTCTGAGAACTTGAGGGTAGTTATTTATGGTGTGGGCCCTATAGGATCTCTCATAGTTAAGCTTCTCAGTTCTAGGAAGGGTGTTGAGTTGGTTGGCGGGGTGGACGTGGATCCTTCCAAGGTTGGTGAGGACTTAGGTGTTGTGGCCGGGTTGGGTAGGGGCTTAGGTGTTAAGGTAGTTCATGACTCGGCATCCTGGAACTTCTTGAGGTCTGTTAAGCCTGACGTAGTGATTATTTCTACCGGTACCTACCTAGACCGCATATACCCTCAAATCGTTAGGGCGGTTTCTGCAGGCGCTAACGTGGTATCAACCTCGGAGACCTTGGCTTATCCCTGGTATAGGTATCCTGAGCTGTCTTTAATGATTGATGAGTTAGCTAAGAAGAATAAAGTTAGGGTTATCGGTACGGGAGTTAACCCAGGGTTTGTGTTCGAAGCGTTACCGGCTTTCCTGACATCAGTTTCCGCCGAGGTACGCAGAATACACGTAGTCAGGTCTTTAGACGCCTCCAAGAGGAGGTACTCTTTCCAGAAAAAATACGGATTATCCTTAACACCGGAAGAGTTTGAGTTTAAGTTACGTACTGGCGAGATAAGCGCTCACGTAGGGTACGCAGAATCCATAATGCTCCTAGGGTGCATCCTCGGCGTAAGCATAGATAGGGTTGAGGAAGGGCAGGAACCTATAATAGCTGAGGAACACTTAGAGACGCAGTACTTCAAGATTAGTCCCGGCAGGGTCTCAGGCATCCACGGGTGGGGTGTTGGCTACGTTAATGGCGCGGAATTCATTAGGTTAGACTTGCTGGCTTCTGTGGGTAGGGAAGACTACGACGAGGTACTCGTAGAGGGGAACCCCACGATGCGTTGGAGGTGTGAGACAGGGGTTCCAGGCGACATAGCTACCGCTTCGATGGTAGTCAATATCATACCGAGAGTTCTTCAAGCACCTCCAGGACTCATAACGATGAAGGACGTGATGACTCCCTCAGCGTTTCTAGGTGATTACAGGTGGTTCGTTGGGAGGACCTGAAGGGATCGGCGAGGATTTACGAGGAAGCTAGGAAATACCTTCCTGGAGGGGTTTCCTACTCTTTAAGGTACTTCGCCCCACACCCGATATACATAGCTAGGGCGAAGGGGTCTAGAGTATGGGATGTCGACGGCAACGAGTACGTTGATTACTGGATGGGTCATGGAGCCGTTGTCACGGGCTTCGGGTATGAGCCCGTGCTCGAAGCAGTGAGGGAGCAGCTAGTCTTAGGCACCCACTTCGGGTGGTGTAATGAGTGGGAGGTTAAGTGGGCTAAGGCAGTGACCCAGTGGTTCGGTCTAGACATGGCTAAACCAACCAACTCAGGCACTGAAGCCAACATGTACGCTATCAGGTTGGCGAGAGCGTACACTAAGAAAAAGAAGATAGGTAAGTTTATTGGTGGGTGGCACGGCGGTTACCCGGAACTACACGTAGCCGTGAATTACCCGTATGAGTACCCCTCATCGCTCGACATGCAGTACGTGAAAGCTGATCACACAGTCCTGCTACCATATAACGACCTAGACGGTGTGAGGGAGGTAGTGAAGAACGAGGATTTAGCGGCTGTCGTGGTTGAACCAGTAGTTGGTGTGGCCGGGTGTATTCCAGCTCAGAGAGATTTCCTTAAAGGACTTAGGGAATTAGCTGACGAGAAAGGCTTCCTCCTAATATTCGATGAGGTTATAACTGGCTTCAGGTTCTATAAGGGTGCTCGAAACTACTATGGTGTGAGGCCGGACATAGTAACGGCTGGGAAAGCTGTTGGGGGTCAATACTTCGCTGGTGCGGGAGCTATAGTAGGTTCTTCAGAGTATCTAGAACTCATGAACCAGGTGGCGAGACCTAGGTTTTGGGAGAGAGCGTTCCACGGGGGCACGTTTGTCGGCAACCCCTTAACCATGAGGGCTGGTTACACACTAATCTCCGAACTCCTCAGTAAGGGGGAGTCTTTTTACGAGAAACTCTACGCGTTAGGGAACAGATTGATTAAGGGCTTGAAAGACTCTGTAGAGAGAGCTGGTGCGCAGTGCTACATAACCGGTCTCGGGTCAATGATAGGGATACACTTCACTAAGGAAGCGCCTAAAGACCCGTTAACTAGTGAGAAAACCAAGAATCTGAGAGCGTGCGAGCTCTTATTCAAACACATGATAGAAAGGAACACCCTCTACCTATCACCAGCAAAACCTCACTTATTCCTCTCTATAGCCCACACACCGAACGAAATAGATAAGTTCGTTAATGATTTCGAGGAATTCCTGGTTAAGAACGCTGAATTACTTACAATGAGGTAAGACTTCTTACGTGAACAACGGGAACGATTTGTTCGGTCACTCTCGCAAGAGGAGGGTAATTATTTTACTTTCTAGGTTTTAATATTTTTGGTCATCTCAAGAGTTTTTGTGAGCTCATGAGTAAATACAGTTAAGATGGTGGCTGAAGGTTTTGTTGTCTTATGTGGGTTTACTAAAGCTTAATAGATCCTTGAGTTCGTTATCCTTGGCAGGAATAAGATGGAGGAATACCCGTTTACGATGGGAGAAGTAAGGAGTCTTGATGTAAGCCGTAGAGGGCTTCACGACCTCTTATTAAGGATGGGTGACACGGCTTTTCAGGGTAGGGCTTTAGGAGAGGCTTATCAAGCACTCATCGACATGTTCAACGACGATGAGGTCACGATATTCTTGGGTTTAGCAGGTTCTATGAGTACTGCAGGTATGTGGAGGGTTATTAAGTGGCTGGTTGAGAATAGGTATGTGGACGTAGTGGTATCCACGGGCGCTATAATAAGCGAGGATATTTTCGAGGCTATGGGCTTCAAGTACTTGAAGACACATCCTTGCGTTGATGATAACGAGCTACTTAAGTATAAGCTTGACAGGTTCTATGACACGGTAGCTAGCGAGCTTGACTACAGGAAGATGGAGGGACTCATCAGAGAATTCGTTGAGAGCCTACCTAACGGATCTATCTATTCTACGGCGGAGTTCCTATATCTGTTCGGGGAATTCCTCGATAAGCGTGGTATAGACTCGATAGTGGCGGCGGCTTACAGGTCCGGCGTGCCTGTCTTTTCCCCAGCACTAGTTGATAGTGGTTATGGCATGGCGACCCTGCTGCCGTACCGCAGAGGGCATAAGATAGTCTTAGACATGGTGAGGGATTTCTACCAGATAGTGGAGATTGGTAGGCGCTCAAGCAAGCTTGCAGCGATATATGTTGGGGGAGGCGTCCCCAAAGATTACGTTAACTTGGTGACGGTAGCTCAAACATTAATAGCTGAGGAAGAGGGACAACACGACTACTACAAGCCTTTAGAGTATGTGGTGCAGTTCACTACGGACGCGCCTCAATGGGGTGGCTTAAGCGGTGCCACCCTTGAGGAGGCTGTTAGTTGGGGTAAGGTCTCGCCGAAAGCTAAGAAGAGGGTGGTGTACGTGGACGCAACTATAGCATTACCCATAATAACACACGCTCTGGTGGACGGAGGTGTTAAGAGGTCGCGTAAGAGCGACCTCTCATGGCTATTCGAGGGTGTGAGGAGGTGATTCAAGTGGATAGTAGCGAAGACTTCGTGATTGGGAAGCACTACTACGCTAACCTCTACGACATAGACGTGAATGCCGCAGCGAACGAGGAGGAACTCAGGAACGTTGTTGTGAGGGCTGCTAAAGAATCTAAGATGAAGTTGGTGGAGGTTAAGTCTTGGAGTTTTGGTGGTAGGAAGGGCGGGGTCTCGGTTATAGCGTTGGTTGAGGAGTCGCACATAGCTGTCCACACGTGGGTTGAGTATCGTTACGCTACCGTCGACGTGTACACGTGCGGCGAGCAGAGCGATCCCTTAAGAGGGATAGAACTCATAATAGCTTACTTAAAACCGAGGAAATACAGGTTAGCGTACGCTGATAGATCGCAGAAAACAGAGGAAACCTTAATAGTGCCAGCGTCTTAAGGTCATTACCTTAAGTCCCATACCCCTCGCTAAGCCCACTACTTCGTCGAGAGAATCAACCGCTACAACCCCATAAACGTGGATTTTATTCTTGCTCAGCACATCTACAACGTTCCTCAGCTTATCCTGCTCCTCAAGTATTACGTCAACCAGTAGAGCTGTAGTCTTCTCTCTCAAGCAACTCTTAGGTAGAGCGACGAAGCGTGTTTCGTTATTGTTGTTATAGTACGCGATAACATACCCTTTCCTATCATGCAGGGGGTTTTCCGTGAACGGGCAGATGAGACTGGGTAGCTCGGTAGCCACGTAACTACCTAAAACTATAGCGGCGGTCGACATAGGCACTACTAAGTCTATCTTAGCACCGCCTACGAAATCTTCCGTAACATATGAAAACAGCTTAAGAAAGCCGGGCTTGCTTAGGACGGTGACCGGGTTTTCCTTGAATTCCTTCATGGAGTTCTCTATCAGCTTATCAATCAGCCTTAACTCACTCACCTTACCGATTATCTTAGCTACAGTCCTCTCCTCAGGCACCGCAACTAAGTTCACGTACTTCCATATAGTCTGAGCGGGTAAGTCAAGAATTTTCTCTATGTCTCTTAAGCTGTAGTAATGCCTCATAATATTCAGTATCTTAAAAACGTACGCTTTACCAGCGTCTCTATGAACTCTCCTACCCCTACCTAGAGACTCACTCACCTTACATCTAATTAAATCGTCCCTGAAAAGATAATAAGCTATTCTCTCGTTCCCGCACGATTCTCAACGCGATTGCGTGAAAACGCTGCAATAAGCGTTGCGAGCGGAACATGCGTCAAAATAATAAAAAACCGGTGTCGGTAGAACATAACATAAACTTTAATGTTTAAACCCTATGTTAGGTTTTTATTTCCCCTTCTCAAATAATTATTTGAGTGAGACCTCATGAGTAGGGAGTTGCGTATCATCATTATCGGGTTCTTAATTATTGTGATATCTCTTTCCCTATTACCCTTCGTTGTGCGAGCTGTTTTCGGTACTTACAATCCCTACTACACTTTCAGAGACTCTATACTAGCCGGTCTCTTAGTCTTGGTGTGGGTTGGCGTGATCACGTTATTGATTGCTACAGTGAGGATTTACAGGCATAGGAGTGTGGAGGACGCGACCTTAAAGAAGATAATGGATAGCTTGGCGGGAATTCAGGAAAAACTGAAGACTTTGGAGGGAAAGGAACTGAGGGAGACTACACAGGAGAGACTGGGCAAGATCTTCATAGAGCTAGATAAAGCGCTTAGGGAGAGCGCAGTAATCCTTAAGTGTCCCCAACACCCGGACGCGGAGGTAACCATATTATCGGACGGGTCACTGTGGTGTAAGGCAGGGCATTACGTCTGGCTAAGCGAGGATCTAAAGCAAATACTTTCAGAAGCCTTACGATCGAAGACTTAAGCTATTATCTAGAAGCTAAGAACCGCCCTGACCCCCATTTGTAGGGTAAGGCTTTCAGTCGCGAGCAAACAGATATAAGCTTTGAGTAATTTATTCTACTTGGCGTGGGTAGGGCTGGGAGGGTCGCCACCTCCTCTAGCCGAAGGCGTGAAGCGGGGCCAGTAACCCTCCACAGTGTGGGAGGCCTCAGCAACTACCCTGAGGTTTGCGATGAAGCCCGCCCCGTGGGGTCGGCGGTGACGGAGCGTCCCCTGGAGGGGGGACGCCAACCGTCTTTGCAGGGGGAATCGGCCAGGCCCGGAAGGGAGCAACCTAACTCCTGACGCCGGCGTTCACGGGTCACCGGGTGGAGGACGGCCTCAGGTGCTGGTTGCTGAGGTCTCTCACGCTGTGGAGGGGGCCACGCCTCCTGAATCACGGGCTAGCCACGTGATAAATAATTTCCTGTATGCATGTAGCATCAGGTGTTTGGTTTGGAGTGTGCTCGCTTGCTGAGTTACCCAGTATTAAACGAGGACTTAATTAATAGGAGGCTTAATAAATTGAGTTCTTTAGGGTTTAGGGGTTGCGTTGATTTAGGTGATTACGAGTTATGGGGGTTTAAGGTTTTAGGGAAGGGACACTCATCGGTTGTTTTAGCTGCTGAGTTCGCTGGGATAGGTCGTGCGGCGGTGAAGGTCTTGAGGACCGACTCGAAGAGTTCTTCACTGCTGCGTGAGTGTGATTTAATGAGGAAAGCTTTCCCAGTAGCTCCCATGACTTACTACTGTGACGATGAATTCATCGTTATGGAGTTGGTCAGAGGTGTTAAGCTAGGAGACCTCGTACCTAGAATAAACTCATGCAGAGACTTAATCACGTTGTACCTTAAGATATTGGCGAGCGCGCGCTACCTAGACATGAAAAACATAACGCATAAGGAATTAAACGTGTTAAGAGAGCACGTGATAATAGATGTTGAAGGTAGGGTCAGAATAATCGACTTCGAGTCAGGATTCGCGGGATTCACATGCAACGTTTGCAGGGTTTTCTCAGCGTTGTTTGTGAGGGATCCTCGAATCATGAAGTGCTGCGATATTCGAGAAACACTCAAGAAACTACTTTTTGAGTTGCTGAGTTCTTATAAGGAGACTAACTCTGAGCACACCTTCGCGAGTCTGGTTAAGACTATAATCGATGTATGCGGGAGTAGTTCGTGTGAATGCGTAGGTTAGTGCCTACGGAACCCCTTCCTATATAATCGTTTAATTCATCGACCTGCATTCTTCTTAAAGCATTCCTAAATCTTATTAACTCCATCAAATCTCCCTCTGTGAAGGGACCTGACCTAATCAAGACTAGGTAGCAGTCTCTTGATACTACACCTCCCCCAATCCCCCTATACATCAACGTATTACTCAACGATCTCACATCATGTGGTGACGGAAGGCAGTTGTTTGGGTGGGTGTGTAAGCTGAAGAGAGCTCTACTCATAGGAACCGCGATCTTGTTTTCCTCACCCTCAATCAAGTACCCCTTCCCATTATTCAAGACTGCCAGCAAATACTCAACACCTGTCTGGCTAGTGATGTGGGTGTATGGGGTTAGTAACCCTATGGATTTACTCAAGACCTCCTTAACTATCTTCTTGTTAAGTAGGGTGTAGGGGTCCTCTCCCACCGAACACGCGTCGTCGCTGTACTCGTAATTCGCTATCACCTCGTTCTCCCTTCCCTCCTCTAAACTCATTAACTCGTCAGGCTTCTCACCCATCTCCTCACAACAATACTCCACGGATGGAGCAGTGGGTTTATCCCTAACCCTCACTTTCAGGTTCACACACTCGAAATCCTCGATTAATTCGTAAAGAGCTCCTTCAACGTAGTAGAACATAGCTATTAAGTGAGTCCACCCCTCGTCAATTTCCACGAACTGCCTACTCAAGTCGTCACCTCAGTACCTAAACAGATGCATTTGCTGGTTGACGTAGGGGTCGTGCTTAGAGAGCTTCTCAAAAAGCTTATTAAACGTTCTTTCTACGAGGCTTAGGTCTTTAGAGAAGTAGCCGTTGAGGATTAGGTTTGACGTAACTATGTCCGAGTACAATTCCCTACTTATTAGCCCCTTATCCAGAGCTATCGAAGCTAGGTTGGTTAAGTCTAGTTCAGGTAGGTAGAGCCCCTTAAGTAGTAGGATGTAGCTCCTGAGGAGAGATGTTAGAGCGTGTTTTAAGTCGCTAACCCCACCGTCCTTCCTGTACTTGAAGTAGTAATCAACAGCTTCCTTAGTTAAGCGCAACGCCTCAGAATAGCAGGACGTGGACAACTAAGGGACCTCACTCGATGTTCGCGTGTCTAGACCTCAAGTCTTCCTCTGTCTTACCTAGTCTAGCCATTAATTCGGCGATGACGGCATCCAGCATTACTAGAGCGGCGATCTCGAAGAGTGTTCCTAGAGGTGCTAGAGGTTCGTAAATCCCCATCAACTGCCTGACGTTGTAATCGTCCTCACCGCTTACCTTAGTCCTTCCCGGAACCTTAACAACTATGTCTGAGAGCTTACCTAGGGGTGAGTCCGGGTACGAGGTTATGCTAACTACGACAGCTCCTAAGTTCTTAGCTACCTCAGCCGCAGTAACGACGAGCTTGGTTCTCCCGGAACCTGAAATAGCTATCAGCATATCTCCCGGATTCAACGGGGGGTTTATGGTTTCGCCGAACACGTAGACGTTGTAACCTAGGTGCGATAACCTCATGGCGAAAGCCCTGCCGACAAGACCCGACCTTCCAGCACCTAAAACTAGGATCTTCCTAGAATCATAGTAGATACTAACCAACTTATTAATGAATTTCTCGACCTCCTCCAAAGAAAGCTCGGTGAGCGAGTAACTCAAGAATTTCGAGATGCTCACGAAAGCCTCCTTAAATACCTGCACCTACTCCCTTACAGATATCTTGATATCAAGGTATAAAAGCTAATAATTTAACTCACGAATTATATCATGATGATGAGGGAGGTGAACTCAGAACAGGTGATGAACGGCTAAAGAACTGATCAATCTCTTAAACTCGCGGAAGCGCAACCCTGAAAAACTTAATAGGTACGGAGGTATTCGTAAGTGGTGACACAACCATTCTCTCCGTTAGGGTGTGGGGAGGTAGGGCTTGATTAATTCACGAACACAAGCTTGGCTCTCGTTAATGCGCCAGATATCGGGTAGTGAGAGTAGATGTCTTGATCGAGAGTTAGTAATCGAGTATTCTAAGACACTGGATTTAGTCAGCGTTGACGGCGTGTACACGGGGTTGGGGGGTGAGTTATGCTTCAAGTCATTACTACCCCTAGCTCTTAAAGCTCTTGAGGGAGGTGCCGACATTTACGAGGTGTCAAGTCTCCTGAGTTGGAGGGATTTTGAGGAACTCGTCTCGGAGTATCTGAGACTCTCAGGCTACGAGAGTATTCAAAACCTGAGGACTAAGCCGAGGAGGTACGAGTATGATATCGTGGCGTTAGATCCTGTGTCTAAGATAGGTTTAATCATTGACTGCAAGCACTGGTCCCCCGGCTACGGTAAGAGGGGGAAACTCAAGTACGTGGCTAGCGATCACGAACAAAAATGTGTGTACCTCATTAAGCAGTGTCAGCTACTAAAAAACGAGTACAGGATATTCACTAAAGCTAAGTGGTTTGTTCCGGTAATCGTCACGCTAACAGACGTGGTGAAGGGCCCCTTAGAAGGGGTTCTGGTAGTCCCTATAGGTACCTTCAGGGATTTCTTAATTAACCTAGAACTCTACGTAGACTTAATGAAAACGAGGGAGCGCTCCCCCAAGATAGTGAATGAGTGTTACTCTGAAAATCCTGGCCTCTAGACTGGGGATAAGTGGGGGGACTTACTCAGGCACGTATGGAACCTCGCTCGGAGTAGTGGTGTTGGTTGGCGTCGTTGTAAGTGTCTCGCTAACGTTCGTGTTGGTTGCGTTGGTGGGCGTCGTAGTGTTTGCAGGGGTTGTTGTAGGGCTCGTGGTCGTGGTCTTAGTAGTAGTTCTCGGTGCTTTCTCGATGTAGTACCCGTAAAACCCTAAAGCTAGTGAAACACCTATCAATATGATGAAGACTAGTAAACCGCCTATAACGTTTTGCTTAGCAACGCGAACGTTTCCTAACCCCATGTACCGACACCTAATTCATTAACGGAGTGATTCTTAAAAACTATATTTGCTTTTAAGTATTGTTATTAGGTCGTGGGCATGAATAGCTCGTACGCATACCTAGTAGCGTTGATCTTGATTGAGGCGTTCCTGTACGCCTTAGTTAAGGCGCGGAAGAGTTTACGTGAGGAGTTAGTGAAGCGTAGGATTGACGTGGGGTTCTTAACGATCTTGGTAGATATTGGTACCGCGTCTAAGTTACGTAAGGTAGCCTCCCCCAGTAGTAAGTCGCTGAAGAAGGTGGTCTTCGTTGCAGGAACCCTGAACATGGCCTTCATGATAATCTTCCTCTACTTGATACTGATTAACGCTGTTGAAGGGTTGTTTAGGGCTGTCTCCGTTGGCGAGGCCCCCGTATCGCCGTTCGTTCCAGTAATTCCGGGCGTCACCATAAGTCTGGATTTGATCATGCCTTTAGTCTTGTCGATAGGTGTTGCTATGGCTATTCACGAGTTCATGCACGCCATAGTTGCTTTGATGGAGGGCGTGGAGATCGAGTCTTGGGGTATCGGATTATTCGTTATCTTCCCGGTAGCGTACGTTAAGCTCTCCGAGAACTCATTTAATGAAGCACCTAAGAAATCTAAGGTCTCAATACTTAGTGCGGGCATACTAGGTAACTCACTGATCGCTTTACTCGCTCTAGGAATCGTGAGCTTACTGACTACCCAGATAGTCTTAGCTCCGGTGATAGTGGATCTAGACAGGAGCAACCCTGAATTACCCGCACTTAAAGCCAACATATCCACGCCTTCCATAATACTGGAGGTGAATGGAACGAAGATAAAGAACCTAGCGGAGTTTACCTCCTTCCTAAGTAAATTAATTAATCAAAGCACGGTCCTAATCCTGAAAACACGTAGGTGCGTTATTGATGGTTACAGGATAGTGGGGGCCGGAGCCGTAGAAACATACGTGGTGCACAAGCCTGCTGGGTCTAAGCTAGGGGTATACTTGAGTGAGTTAGTAGCTCCGGAGACCCCTCCTTACACTGTCGAGGCGTTACTATACGTTAACTGGATCTTCATAGTTAATCTTTCCTTAGCGATAATCAACGCCGCGCCAATCTTCGTGAGCGATGGGGGGAGAATATTCACGGAAATCCTGAGTAAGTATAGTAAGAAGCTTAATTACTTGGTTCAGGGAGTTACGTCAGCGACCCTAGCTATCCTGTTAGTGATAGGCCTCATCAACTACATTTGAACCACGTCTAATTCACGGATATTTAAACCTATTGCCAAACTCAACGCAACTTCCTCCAACTCTTTAAGGGGACGTGGCTTTAGTCGTGAATGCTCCGCGAACCATGGCTTCCCTCAGTGCTTCCATGGATTTATACTTTTTAGGTGAGTGATCACTAGGTTAAAACTTGTGAGCGAATATATAAAAGGGTTTCCAGCAAATATTAAAGTGTGGTGGTATAATGTCGTATTTAGAGTGGATGTTAAGGGTTTTAAAGAATTCTGTTGAGTTAGCTGGATTACCTCAGGAAGTCTACGATTACTTGAGTAAGCCTGATAGGGTGTTAATGGTTAAGATACCTGTCAGGATGGATGACGGGAGGTTAGTGGTATTCGAGGGTTACAGGGTGCAGCACAACAACGCTTTAGGTCCTTACAAGGGCGGTATTAGGTACCACCCGGAAGTCACCCTAGATACTGACATAGCGTTAGCTCTCGGCATGACCTTAAAGAACTCATTGGCGGGGATACCGTATGGCGGTGGGAAGGGAGCTGTCAAGTGTGATCCTAAGAAGATGAGTATGAGGGAGTTGGAGCAGCTGAGCAGAGGTTACGCTAGAGCCATAGCACCCATAATAGGTCCTGAAATCGATATACCGGCACCGGACGTTAACACGAACCCCCAGATAATGGCTTGGATGGTTGACGAATACAGTAAGCTGAAAGGCTATAACGTTCCAGGAGTCTTCACGGCCAAGCCCCCGGAGCTCTGGGGTAACCCGGTGAGAATATATTCAACCGGGTTCGGCACCGTGATAGCGGCTAAAGCAGCTGCGGAGAAGTGGTTAGGAGGTTTTGAGGGTAAGGTGATAACGATTCACGGATTCGGTAATGCAGGTCAGTACGCGGCTTACTGGGCAAGCAAGTACGGAGCTAAGGTAGTCGCGGTGAGCGATACTTCAGGAACTGTGTACGATCCTAACGGTCTAGACGTCGAGCTAGCTATGAAAGTCAAGAACGAGACCGGCAAAGTAATTAATTACCCGAGAGGAGAGAAGATAAGCGATCCCGACGCGTCCCTTTACGTAGACGCCGACATACTAATACCTGCCGCCATCGAAAACGTGATAACTGAGGCGAACGCTAATAAAGTGAAGGCTAGGTTAATTGTTGAGGCAGCTAACGGGCCTACAACCCCTGAAGCAGAGAAGATCCTGTACAGCAGGAAAGACTTCATAGCCGCGGTACCCGATATCCTATCCAACGCTGGCGGAGTCATAATGTCTTACCTGGAATGGGTCGAGAATCTCCAATGGTATTTCTGGGATGAGGAAGAGACTAGGAATAGGCTGGCTTCAATAATGGAGAAAAACTTTAAGAGAGCTGCTGAGAGATGGGAGAAACTGAAAGACGAGAAGAAGGATAGGCTAGTCACTATGCGTGACGCCGCCTTCGTGTTAGCGGTTGAGAGAGTCTATAAAGCGATGAAGTTGCGCGGCTGGCTGTAAAAATCATCCCATATAAACCGTGTTTTTTCTAATCACAATAGTTAAAGCCTTAATTACTCTAGACTCAACTAATTCTCGGTGGTATTCGCGTGCTCAGCAAGCTCGCTAGGTTGATTACGGAGTATTGTACTAGTGTTAAGCAAGGGGATGAGGTACTCGTAAACTCGACTTACGAGGCCTACCCCCTCATACGTGAGTTATGGAAGGAGATAGTTAGGAGGGGTGGTTACCCTCGGTGGAATATTAACGACGAGGTGTTGAATGAGATTTTCTATAGATACTCTACGGAGGAATTACTGAGGTATTACTCGAGGATTGACGAGTATATTGTTGAGAACGTGGATGTGAGGATTTCGATATTGTCTTCAACCCATTCTAAGTACTTGGTTAACGTAGATCCTGAGAGACTTAAGTTGAGAGCTCAAGCAACGCGTAAGCTAACCGAGATATTCATGAGGAGAGACTCTGAGGGTCTTCTGAGGTGGGTTGTCACCGCGTACCCTACTAGAGCTATGGCTCAGGAAGCGGGCATGTCTCCGCTCGAGTACGAGGAATTCGTTTTTAAGTCTTTGAAGCTTTACGAGGACGACCCTGTGGCCGCTTGGGTTAATCAAGCAAACACTCAGCAAAGGATCGTGGACGCGTTGAGTAAGGTCTCTGAGTTGAGGATAGTGGGTCACGACACAGACATAGTGCTTAGGGTTGATGGTAGGGTATGGATAAACGATGACGGGAAGAATAACATGCCCGGCGGGGAAGTCTTCACAGGACCTCATGAAGACTCAGTTGAAGGAGTCATAAGATTTGATTTCCCAGCGATTTGGAGAGGTATTGAGGTAAGGAACGCCAGATTGGTTTTCCGCAGGGGTGAGGTAGTGGAAGCTGAGGCTGAGCTGGGTAACGAGTTCCTCAAGAAAATGCTTGAGACTGATGAGGGTGCTAGAAGAGTTGGTGAGGTAGCTTTCGGACTTAACTATGACATAACTAGGTACACTAAGGAAATCTTGTTTGATGAGAAGATAGGTGGGACTATCCACATGGCTTTAGGGGCTTCATACATTAAGACTGGAGGGACTAACAAGTCCTCGATTCACTGGGACCTGATAAAGGACATGAAGAAGGGGAAGGTCTTCGCGGACGGCGAGCTCATCTACGAGAACGGCAGGTTCTTAATGGAGGTACTTAAATGACTGTTAGAGTAGGGGTAGTTGACACTACCTTCGCAAGAGTTGATATGGGCTCCGTCGCCGAGAGAACACTGAAGGATTTACTGCCGGGCGTGATCGTAGTTAGGTATACGGTGCCGGGAATTAAGGACGTACCGGTAGCCGCTAAGAAGTTAATTGAGGAGGAGAAGTGCGACGGGGTCATAACCTTGGGCTGGGTGGGTCCAACGCTAACGGATAAACTCTCCTACGTGGTTTCTAGCCTAGCTCTCCAGCTAGTTCAGTTAACGACTAACAAGCACGTCATAGACGTCACAGTACATGAGGATGAGGCGACATCGCATGAAGAACTAGCTAAGATAGCTATTGACAGGACAGTTAAGCACTGCAGGAACCTGCTCACGCTGATAACCTCGGGCGGGGAGGGGTTGAGGAGATACGCTGGGAAAGGCTTGAGACAGGGTAGGGAAGACGTAGGCCCTATCGAATAGCTAGGTCATTACTCGCTTAAGGGAATACAGACGTTATTTATTTGTTATAAGCGCGAATTATGCTTAGAACGGTGTTTAGGGTGTTTAGGAAGGGTATTGATTACTTGAAAAACCCTTACAAGACTGTTGTTGAGGAACTCCTCAAGGAATTACTCAAGTTTTTTGGTGAGAGACTAGTATCAGTAGTTGTCTTCGGTAGTGTTGCCCGCGGTACTGCCAGGAGAGATAGCGACTTAGATATCCTTATAATTATCGAGGACTTACCTAGGTCACGTCTCGAGAGACTAGCTCAGTACCTCAGAGCCGAGAAAAACATAGATCCACTACTTGATAAGTTACTTACAGAGGGCTACGCCGTCTCAATCACGCCAATACTTAAGACTAGAGACGAAGCCAAGAAAATAAGCCCGCTATATCTCGACATGACTGAGGACGCGGTCATAGTATACGATAAAGATTCTTTCTTCGAGAACATATTACTACGACTTAGAGAAGAGTTGAGTAAGCTAGGCTCTGAGAGAGTCTGGCTTGGCAGGAAGTGGTATTGGCTACTTAAGAAAGACTCCAAGGCTGGCGAGGTGATAAACATTGAATAACATCGAGTTAGCTAAGTCAAACCTTAGGCAAGCTGAGGAACGCCTAAAACACGCTAGAGAAGCCTTAGACTCAGGTAACTACCCGTATGTGGTTAGGCAGTCTCAAGAAGCAGTCGAGCTTTCTCTAAAAGGTGCTCTAAGGTTAGCCGGGATCGAACCGCCTAAATGGCATGATGTGGGACCTTTATTAAGGAGGGAGAGAGCGAGATTTCCGCAATGGTTTCAGGAACTCGTGGATGATTTAGCTTCAATATCGCGTTCATTAAGGAAGGAGAGAGAATTAGCGATGTATGGAGATGAAGAAATAGGTGTCCCTCCCGAGGAACTCTACACGAGAAAAGACGCTACACAAGCACTTGAAGACGCGTTAAGAGTTGTTGAAGTAGTTAAGCGTTTACTTAACGAAACATTCGCTAAGCAGACTTAGCTAAATTAGCTCGTGTTGGACTTTATATTTTGGGTTGGTGCCATGAGGAGCAGCCACGTCGGTAGTTTTCCGCTTGAGCACGATCTTCGGAACGTTGAGAGAGTAGTGAAAGACTTGGCTATTTTGGGGGTCGACGTTCCTCCATATCCTCAGCTGAGGAGTTTCATTGATATTTATGTGAGTCCCTTGATTGAAGCAGGTGTGGTGAGGTATGCGGGGAATTTCCTGAGGGTAGATTCAGGCATGCTTGACAAGCGAATCATGGAAGGTCTCAGCGTTCCTGAGGCAGAATACATGGTACGTTTAGTCAGGGAGTCTAAGTTGGTGTTTAGTGGGTTAAGAGCTCCAGTAACAGGGGTTTTCACGCTTGCTTCTAGACTCTACCTGGGTATGGAGTCCGCAGACCTCGCCTCAACCCTCCTATCCAGTAAGGAGTTAGTTGAGGGTTTCCTCACTCATTATGTGGCTGGCTTCGTGAAGTACATGGTATCTTTAGGGTTTACGGTAGTGTTCTTGGACGAGCCATTCTTAGGGCTCATGATAGGTTCTAGGAGAAACCTCCTTAACTATAGCGATGACGAGATTATAGGGATCTTAGAGAATGTGGCAAGGGCTGCTGAGGGGGTTGAGGTAGGGGTTCACGTGTGCGGTCGAATCCACAGCAGGCTCCTAGAACTCTTAGCCAGGGTAGGTGGGGTTAAGTACTTGAGTTTTGAGTTTCATGACAATCCCAGAAATGTTGAGGTTCTTGATAAGAGGTTACTTGAGTCTTACGATAAGATTATCTCGCCAGGTGTTGTGAGCTCGAGAAGCATTGAAGTCGAGGATTATGAGGAGGTTCTAGAGCTTCTTAAGAAGGTGTATAGTGGGAGTGGTGGGGGAGTTGATTTAGTTTCAGCTGACTGCGGGTTCGCTGGGTTAAGAGGTTCTCTGGAGAGTCGTGAGAGGGAATACGAGGTAACTCTTTCTAAGCTTGAGAAGATTGTGAGGATCACTAAAGCTTTTGAGAGGTACGTGACTTAAACGTACTTAGGTTCGGAACCAGCTCTCTTCCACAGTCTCTCGTAAACCTTATTTAGTTCTGCTAAGGCTTCAGGACTTAATTCGTGGTAAGAGCCTTCCTTAAGTAATTTAGTGACCGTGGTGTGTGCTTCATCATATACGCTCCTCATACCCCACCTAGATCTAGGGGTTGCGTCCCACACGCGTGGTACGTGCACCTCCCTCCTAAGATATCTCCTCGTGTGTGGGTGTAGGAGGAAGTTACCTCCTTTCCTAAGCAAGGTTTCCTCGATAACCTCGATAGCTATCTCCTCAGCGCTCATTCCAAAGCCTCTTGAAACTCTCTTAACCAACCCGCACACCTCGTTATCCAGCACTAACTTCTCAAGAGACTGAACACTCTCAAACTCTAACATGCCGGGACCTGAGACCACGTCAAAGCCTGCGAGAACGGCTGCGAGCGCTGAATAAGCTTCTTCAGCACCTGCTTGATAATCAACTAGCTTAGAGTCACTCAATCCCATATATGTGTGTGAAGGGAGTTCCAGGAATCTCGCGAGATCTCGGTAAATCAAGGATACTAGAAGAGATTCTGGGGCCACTATTAAGGGGGTCCCGTACCTTGGGTGCATGAGTGCCGGAGACCCGCCATAAATGACTGGAGCACCCTTAGAAACCATCTGTGCTAGAACGATACCACTTAAAACCTCGGCGTGGTGCAGGGTTGCAGCACCTACTATAGTGACCGGTGCCGTAGCCCCTAAACCAGGCATTGAAACAATCTCGGAGGGGATCCCGGCCTTAGCTAAATCAATGACGTTTCTTGACGTTACTTTACTCCAAGAGAGAGGAGGTGAGGGGCAAGCGTCGAATATTGTGAAAGGTCTTCTCCAAGCATCCTCCCTAACCACCTTAAGCATCTCAAGCATTACCGGAAGGTTCTCCACTGTGAAGGCTCCCGTAATCACTGGTTTTCTAGAGTATCTTAATATGGGGTAGAGTCTGACAGCGTCTCTAATCTCTATCGGTGTGTCGCCAGGAACTAGGGCCGTGCTCTGAGCATCTATAAATTCCAGGTTCTCGACAACCACGACCAGGTTTTTGAGATCTTCTAGTGTGGGGGTTCTGGGCTCTGTAGCGCCGTAATCGAGTATTTTTATTGCTGCTGAGCCCGGGTTAAATATTAAGGCGCCGTCACCTAGTGTAGCAACCTTCTTCCCGTCTCTATCGTAGAAGTCAATCTTCTTAGGTACGTTCTTCAATGCCTCATGAACCATCTCCTCAGGAACTAAGACTCTATCATCAGCTTTTGTCGCTCCAGCATCTAATAATACCTTAGCTACTTCAGGATCCTCGAACCTGACACCAACCCTGCTGAGCAGGTCTAGGGCTCTGCTATGTATCTCCAGCGCCTCATCCCTGCTTATAGTCGTTAATGTGGGTTTAGGCATCATACAACACCTAGCAACTCCTTAACCTTCTTAAGTGCTTTGAATGCGTCATCGCCGCACACGTCAGCACCTATCTTCCTCACCCAATCCTCAGTTACTGGGGCCCCGCCGGCGACGACTATGACTCCTTCCCTGAGACCCCTACGCTTAAGTTCCTCGATAACCTTCGCTTGCTCAATCATCGTAGTCGTCATCAGGGCTGAGAGGCCGACCACCCTGGCTTTCTTAGACTCTACTGCTTCGGCAAATCTCTCCGGAGGCACGTCAACCCCTAAATCAATAACTTCAAACCCCTCAGCCTCGAATAAAGCCTTAGCTATGTTCTTACCTAGTTCGTGAATATCCCCTCTCACAGTCCCGAAGACCGCCACAACCCCCCTACCCACAGCACCTGAAGAGAGTCTGGGTTTAAGAACGTTATCAAAGACTTGCTTAAAAGCTTCAGCAGATGCGATTAAGTCAGCTATGAAGTACTCGCCTCTCTCATACATCTCACCAACGACCCTCATTGCCGGAGCTAAGACCTCGGAAATCACCTGCCTTACGTCAACCCCCGCCGTAAGTAGTTCCTCAGCATACCTCAACGCTTTCTCAGGATCTCCTTCAATCACCGCCTCATACAAGACCTTCTTTAAACTCTCAACTAACACGCCACACCACATAAATAATTATAGAGAAAAGCTATAATTAATTAAAACCCTAATTAGTTGAAAGGATTGGTGATGGTTCTCTGAAAGTAGGGTTGATTAAGTCCGGCGGTGGCGAGACACTCCTCGACTTACTCAGGAATCGAGGTATTGATGTCAGGTCTGATTGCGGTGGATTCGGGTTATGCGGTAAATGCGTTGTTAAGGTTTTGTCAGGGATTTTCTCAGATATTGAGTTAAGTGAGCGCAGAGCTCTAGGTGACTTAATACTCGAGGGTTTCAGACTAGCTTGCCAGACACGCTTGATTAGTGATGAAGCCTTAATAGAAATCCCTGAATCAAGTATTGCAACATCTTATAAGTCCGCGGACGTAGGTTTCGAAAAGTCTTTCGATTTATCGCCGCTCTTATGCAAGCACTTCCTTAAGATACCCCCGCCCAGCCTAGAGGATCAGAGATCTGATTTAAGCAGATTACTGAACGGTTTAGGGGCTGCTCCTAAAATTCCCCTGAAATTGCTTAGGGAACTTCCTCAAATCCTCAGGGAATGTGGGTGGGAGGTCACGGTCACGTTAAGAAACAACGAACTACTAGATGTTGAGTGTGGGAATAGAGAAAGTGAGTTGTATGGTCTGGCGGTTGACGTAGGGACTTCCAGAATAGTTATTCACTTACTGAACTTAAAGAGTGGTGAGACGTTAGCTATCGCTTCATCACCGAATCCTCAGCAAGTCTTCGGATCTGATATTATGTCGAGGATAACGTACGTTTCCGGTAGCGTAGAGCGTCTCGAGGTGTTGCGTCAGAACGTCGTAGCCTCGATTAACGAATTAATACTTAGGGCTTCCTCCGAGGCTGGTGTGAGACCGGAGGATATCTATGAGGTCGTGTTGGTAGGTAATAACGTGATGACCCACCTACTCTTAGGGGTTGACCCCTCTAACTTAGGGAGAGCTCCTTACGTCCCAGTATTCACTCAAGGGCTTGAGTTCAGGTCTGAGGAGGTCGGTGTTAGGATCAACCCTAACGGCTACGTCTACGTAGGCCCAGGTATTGCGGGATTCGTGGGCGGGGACGCTGTAGCGGGTGCTTTAGCGGTAGGTCTTGACGAGTGTGAGGTCCCCTGCGTTTTAATAGACATAGGTACTAACGCGGAAGTGATTGTTAACAACGGTGAGGAACTTTACGCTGCTTCAGCTCCTGCAGGACCAGCGTTCGAGGGTTTCGGGACTAGGCATGGTTTGAGAGCTGTTGACGGCGCTATATCAAAGATTTTCGTATACTTTAGTGAAGCTTCAGGAGATTACGAGGTTCGTTATGAGGTAGTAGGTGGTGGGAAGCCTCTAGGTATTTGCGGTTCAGCATATGTTGATGCGTTAGCACATCTCTACAAGCACGGGATAATCGACGAGAGGGGAAGGTTTAAGAACGTAGTGTCTAGGAGGCTTAAGAGAGACGGGGACCAAAGGTTCGTGGTGGTGTGGGGTGAGGAGTCAGGCATTAATGAGGATATAGCTGTTTATAGAGATGACATAGAGTCTCTCTTACTCGCTAAGGCGGCCGTAGCGTCAGTAACGCAGATAGTGTTGAGGGAAGCGAGCATAGAGTTCGAGGATGTGGGGAGAGTCTTCATAGCAGGGTCTTTCGGAACGAGCTTGAACGTGGAGAACGCTGCTACGATAGGGTTAATTCATGAGTCCTGGGTTAATAAGACAGTTTTCGTGGGGAATACCGCGATAAGCGGGGCGAAACTAATCCTAAAGTCAAGCACTGCTAGGAAGAAAGCGGAGGAAATAGCTCGAAGAACTAAATACGTGGAGATCTCAGCAAACAAAGAATTCACTAAAATCTATGTAGAGAACTTATTCCTACCTACCCAAAAAAGTTCTTAAGAGACTTAAGGAACCGACCTTATTTCTACGGCTTATAGCTATAGTGCCTTAACCCCAACTTAATCATAGCTTCAGCTAGTCCCACAGTAACTAACGTGGGATCCACTACCGGAACTCCAAGAACCTCCGAAAGCTCCTCACTCAACCCTATAAGCCCGCTACAACCTAACACGATGACTTCCGCGTTGAATTCATTGATCGCTTTCTTAGCTTCATCTAGAAGAGCTTTCTTCACAGTGTTTAGGTCTTTCCTTAAATCCAGCACCCTGATATCAACGCCTGAAGCGTAGACCACTCTCTTCTCAAGCCCTAGCTCGATAGCTCTCCTATAATACGCGGTTCTGGAGTATCTGCTCCCAGTAGATATTACGGCGATTCTATAACCTAGGAGGGTAGCCACTGCGAGGGAGGTTTCCCCAATACCTAACACGAGGATTTTCGAGACTTCCCTAGACGCTCTGAGGCCTGGGTCGTCAAAGCAGTTGATGACTACCGCGTGAAAACCTTCCTTAGACGCTTTAATCACCTCACTTACTACGTGAGGCGCTGCCAAGTCCCTGTCGTACTCGCTCTCTATGGCTGGAGGGCCCTCACTCAAGGACCTTACAGATACCTCAACCTCAGGTGAGAGTATTTTCTTAACATGCGTTAACGTGAGGTCGTTCCATACGTCGGTGCTCACAGGATTTAGCACGAGTAGCTTGTGTTTAGTCGTTCCCGACAGCCCCCTAGGCAATCCTTAATCTAGTCGCTAGCTCCCTAAGCTCCGGGTGTACGTATTCACCGTTATCTATGATCTTCTCCTCATCCCCCCATAACGTCGGGTTAAGGCATATTCCGTCCGTGTGTGATGAGGCAGGACCTAACTTACCTTTGAAAGTAGGTGATTGCGATCCCAAACCCCACTCAACAACCCCCCAAACCCTCTCATCCTCGAGTATGTTTCCAGTGAGTTTAGCGCCCGGGTTACACCCGTACGATAGGTGTGCTACGTTGAACATCTTCTCGTCGTTGAATGACTTAAGCCATTTCTCGAAAATTCTTGCTTCTAAGCCTCCCTCAACTCTCCTCACTATCCCCTCTTTCACGTCAAGGTTTGTGGGATTTGTGTGGCGGCGGCGGGCCGCGGGGGGGCTGCGGTGCGCGGCATGGGCGGGG
>CAZWSU010000055.1:0-6855 GCA_964636755.1 uncultured Desulfurococcaceae archaeon | reverse complement strand
GACTGCGCGTGGTGCGGTGGTGGCGGGGGCTGACTTGGGTTACTTAGCGGCTCCTGAGTATGTGCTCGAATCCAGGTTCTCACCCGAGATCATAGGGTTGCCGTTAGAAGGTGATTACTTAACTAAGGACTCACTTAAGGAGGTTTTAGGAGTAGTTAAGAAGGTCGACGTCTTAGTATCAGGGCCTGGCTTAGGCGTTAGGGAGGAGACTAGAGGTTTCGTTAAGGCTTTGCTGTCTCTGGCTCGTGAGAGCGGGAAGCCCGTGGTCTTAGATGCTGACGCTCTAAAGCTAGTTAGTCAGGAAGATCTAGCGGGGGTGGTATCCATCATAACACCCCACCTAGGTGAGGCAGCCGTGCTAATGGGGGTGGAGCCAGCACGCCTCATATCTGAGGACAGTGTTGAGACCAGGATTAGCGTAGCTAGAAGCATAGTGGAACGCTATAAAACGACCTTGATTTTGAAGGGTTATGTAGACGTTATAATGTCACCTGACGGCAACCTCAAATTACGTACTGGTGTAGGTCATCAAGACATGAGTTGCGGCGGAACCGGTGACGTGCTGACAGGTCTTACAGCGACCTCGCTAGCGAGAGCTGGGGACCCGTTTAGAGCTGCTTCCATAGCTACCTTCGTTAATGCTGTTGCCGGTGAGTTAGCTTACTTGATTGAGGGTAAGTCATCGCCCACAAACATACTCAAGTACATACCTCAAGTACTTAAAGAACCTCTCAAAACAGCTTTAAGAGTTAAGGAATTAAGGAGTGGTTCAGAGAACGTGAGGTGAGTTTCATGAGTAAATACGTTTTCGTGACTGGAGGGGTTCTCTCAGGTCTGGGTAAGGGGGTTACGGCTGCTTCCATAGCCTTACTGATTAAGTCTATGGGTTATTCAGTCACGGCGATTAAGATAGATCCGTACGTGAACGTAGATGCTGGGACCATGAATCCCTACATGCATGGCGAGGTCTTCGTGACTGAGGATGGTGGTGAGACTGACCTGGATATAGGGCACTACGAGAGATTCTTAGACATTAACTTATCTAAAGACAATAACATAACTACCGGCAAGATATACAGCATAGTTATTGAGAAGGAGAGGAGGGGGGATTTCCTCGGGCAGACCGTCCAGATAATCCCCCACGTTACTGACGAGATAAAGCACCAGATAGAACTCGTGGCTAGGAAGTATGGTAGTGACGTGACCGTCGTGGAGATTGGGGGGACCGTGGGAGACATAGAGGGGCTTCCGTTCCTTGAGGCGGCGAGGCAGCTAAGACTTGAGAGAGGTCCTGAGAACGTCCTCTTCACGCACGTAGTCTTAGTTCCACGATTATCTACTTCAGGTGAGCTTAAGACGAAACCCGCACAACATAGTATGCAAGAGTTACGGAGGATAGGTATTCAGCCAGACGTGTTAGTTGCTAGGTCTTCCACCCCATTAACTGAGGATGCTCGCAGGAAGCTCTCCCTCTTCGGAAACCTGCCCGCAACACACATATTCAGCAATCCAGACGTAGAAGTTATTTATGAGGTGCCCTTGAAACTCCACGCTCAGGGCTTGACTAAGGTTTTAGCTGAGAAGCTGAGACTCAATTACGTAGAGCCTGACCTAAGTCTTTGGGCAGAGTACGTCAATAAATTCATTAATTCTGAACGTAGGGTCAGAGTAGCTATGGTTGGGAAATACACTAGGCTAACGGACAGTTACTTAAGTATTGTTGAGGCTTTAAGGCATGCCGGGACTTTGTTTGGTGTGAGACCCGAGCTTGTCTGGGTTGAAGCAACTGACGTCGAAAGAGGGACCCTTAAGGTGGAGGATATCGTGGGTTCTGTTGACGGAGCCGTCATATTGCCTGGTTTTGGGGAGAGGGGAGTTGAGGGGAAGATAAGCGCGATAAGAGTTTTTAGGGAAGCTGAGATCCCTGTGTTCGGGATATGCTTCGGTCTTCAGTTAATGGTTGTTGAGTTCGCACGTAACGTGCTTGGTTTAAGTAACGCGCACACTACTGAGGTAGACCCTGAAACCCCTCACCCAGTAGTAGACCTACTAAGTTCTCAAAAGGGGACTATAGTTAAGGGAGGTACTATGAGGCTAGGATCGATTGAGGTCAGGCTAGTTCCTGGCACGCAGGCTTGGAGGATTTACGGTGGTGTGGGGGTTGTGAGTGAGAGACACAGGCATAGGTACCAGATAAACCCTGCTTACCTGAAAGCATTCGAGGAAAACGGCTTCGTAGCGAGTGGTTTTGGCCCTGAGGGGTTCCCTGAAGTGATGGAATTGAAAGACCGTAAATTCTACTTAGGTGTTCAATATCATCCAGAATTTAAGAGTAGGCCGTTAAGACCGTCACCTATTTTCGCGGCATTCATTAACGCGTTACTGAATTCACGTAGGTCTTGACTTAACGAAATCCAGAGTTTTATAATGATTGAATACTTTAAGTAAGTTAGCACTTATTTTCTCTGATAGGCCTTCTATGCGGGGGTTGAACTCAATGAGTTTTAGATCTCTTGTGAACCTAAGTAGCGGTAAGTACTTATTGTTAGGTAATGAAGCGATAGCTCGCGGGGCTTTAGAAGGTGGTTTAGGTTTCGCCGCCGCCTACCCAGGCACCCCGTCCTCAGAGATTCTTGAGGCGTTGATTTCAGTGAGAGATCTTCTCGGTATTTACGCTGAGTGGAGCGTGAATGAGAAGGTAGCTTTTGAAGCTGCTTACGGCGCTTCATTAGCTGGCGTTAACGCCTTGACAGCTATGAAGCACGTCGGCATGAACGTGGCTGCAGACCCCTTAATGAGTTCTGCTTATACAGGTGTTGAGGGTGCTTTAATAATCGTTACAGCTGACGACCCAAGCATGCATAGTAGTCAGAACGAGCAAGATAATAGGTGGTACGGTGTTCACGCCTACATACCTGTCTTCGAACCTTTTGACGCTGACGAAGCGAAGAAGATGACTAAGTATGTCTTCGAGTTTAGCAGGAGGTTTAAGCACCCGGTAATACTGCGCACCACCACTCGAGTTAGTCATAGTAGGGGTGTCGTCGAGCTAGGACCTATACCGGAGGTGAGGGTTAAGGGGAGGTTTAATAAGGAGGATAGGTTTGTCATCGTACCCGCTAACGCTAGGAAGAACAAGATTAAGTTGTTGGAGAAGTGGGAAGCGATCTCCAAGGTGGTTAATGAGGTTCCCTTCAACAGGGTTGAGGGTGATGGGAGAGCGTTGATCATTGCTTCAGGCAGCGCCTACGGTTACGTGAGGGAAGCACTGGACTACTTCAAGGCTAGGGAGAAGGTTAAGGTTCTCAAGATAGGTACCCCCGTGCCGCTACCTAAGGAGTTACTCATAGAAGCTGCTGAGGAGGTCGACAAGATACTCGTTGTTGAGGAGCTTGACTCACTAGTTGAGATGAGTGTTAAGTCAGTGTTGCATGATTCGAGAATTGACGCGGAGGTTAGGGGTAAGGACCTAATAGGTTATGAGTTTGAGTTAAACCATTTGAGGGTTAGGAGAGCAGTAGCTAAGTTCCTAGGTCTTGAGTACTCAGCTCCTCAAACTATTAATCGGCCTGCTATAGAAGTGCCTGCCAGAATACCTATCTTCTGTCCTGGATGTCCGTACAGACCTCTCTTTTTCGAGTTGAGAAGGCTAGTTAATCAGGAGAAAATACCCTACATCGCGTCAGGGGATATAGGGTGTTACTCGCTAGGGTATAACCCACCTTACAAGATGCAGGACGTAATGATCGAGATGGGGAGTAGTATAGGGGTTGGGTACGGGCTCAGTGTAACCACGGACGACAACGTGTTAGCCATAATAGGTGATTCCACGTTCTACCACGCCGGCCTGCCACCACTCGTGAACGCTGTTTGGCATAGGAAGCCTATGGTGGTCATAGTGTTAGATAACGAAGTTACCGCCATGACAGGTCATCAACCAGCTCCTTCAAGTAAGGACGGCGGGGAGACACGCCGCATACCTATAGAAAACATCGTTTCAGGGCTTGGCGTCAGGTTTGTCGAGGTGATCGATCCCTTCGACATTAAGGCTGTTAGGGAAACCGTTAAGAAGGCACTGAATTACGTTAAGGAGTTTAAGGAGCCTGCAGTCATAATCGCTAGGAGGAGGTGCGCGTTAGAGGTCGTTAGAGACCTTAGGAGGGCTGGTGTTGAGGTAGTTCCTTACGTGGTCTTAGAAGATAAGTGTGTTGGTTGCGGTATCTGTTATGATTGGTTTGTCTGCCCGGCTATAATGCCTAAAGATAATAGGAAGGCTTGGATAGACCCTGAGTTATGTATCGGGTGTAGTGCGTGCGCTCAGGTATGCCCTACGAAAGCTATAATCCCGATGAAAACATACGATAAGGAGAGTGTTGAGAAGTTCTGGAGGTGATTGTGGTGCTCAACGTCCTCATCTCAGGGGTTGGCGGTCAAGGACTTCTAACCCTCTCTAGGTTGCTCGGTCAGGCAGTACTCAACGAAGGCCTTAAAGTCGTGATATCTGAGACTCACGGGATGAGTCAGAGAGGGGGATCGGTAACGGTCTTCCTGAGGATAGGGGATTCAGTGATGGCTCCTTTACCGCCTGAAGACGACATACACCTCCACATATCGATGGAGCTCATAGAAGCCGTCAGATACTCATACCTACATAACATGAACACGATCCTAGTAGCTAACGATAAAATCATCAGGCCCTCAATACCTGGCGTGAGGGTCCCCCCCAAAGATGAGTTGATTAACGTTCTCACGAAACACACACCCCACTTCTACCTAATCAACGCTTCAGACATATCATTAAGGCTAGGAAGCACTATAGGAGCTAACGTAGTTATGCTGGGTTTCGTAACCTACCTCCTAGAGAAAGCGTCAATAATAACCGGCAAGAACACCGTGCTGAACGAGGTCCTCAAACTAGGAGCTAGGGAAATCAATACTAAACTCTTTGAAGTAGGGTATCAGGAAGCTTCAACCAAAGTAAGTGAGAAAACAATAGAAACTCTGAAATCAGTTAAATAACTCTAACTCCACAGATAATCAAACACAGTAGCACGCCTAGATTTTAGAAATAACTGATGATGAACCTTGTAAGGCCTGATTGAATGATGTCGACCAGGCTTCTGAAAAAACAAGACTTTTCTAGGATCTATAAAAACGATTAAAGGATGACGCCCGTATTAAGTATAAAAATTTAAATATTTTGTTAACCCACTTATATTTGGAGGTATCTAGTTGTGTTTAGGAATTCTTCATTTATAGTTGCTGTGACCATTCTCATCTTAGTAACGGGTGTTGTCGCGCTGACGAATGGTGATGAGATTTCTGTTTTGTTTGGTTCTTGGCTTGGTGAGAAGCCGAGGATGCTTGTGAGACTCGAAATAAGGTTACCGCAGGTGGACGCAGATCGATGTGCTGTGATAGTTAAGAGATTTCCGACAATGTATAACCCGACGGAAAACGGTTACACGGAGCTCCTCTATAAGGGTGTGCATTCTCCTGGAACTATCGTCGAGGTAAAGAACACTCTCTTTGCTTACGTAGCACGGTACAGGCTAGACCCCCGTACTAACGAGTTAGTTATTGATTACTACGAGCCTCAGGAATACGCTGTCTTCGTAAATTGTGTGAGGGGCAATGCGACGATCTTTAAGTGGGTCAAGGTAGTGGAGGTGTTCCCGAGAAGTATGATACATACGGAGAGAGTGGAAGTAGGGGGGAGCTATGATAAGTTAGGACTCAGCTTAAGCGATATTTCCCTCTCACCTTCCGAGAGTAACCCGTTCTCTTGTAATATCGTGATAGTTGAGGAGGGCCCGACCCCATACAAGTTAGGGGAGTGCTACACGTGGGTTAAAGGACCCATAATATACTCGATAAGCGGGCTTAACACCTCATTCATCTTATATAATTATCCTAGAGTGTCCGCCGTATATCTTGAGGCATATGCTGATTCAGAGTTTTGCGTCACGGGCTGTAGATCCGAGAGTCAGGTTCAGTGGAGATCTGTCGGGAAGAAGCTAACTCCTAGTTTGATAGGACGTGAAACGACGGGATTGACAGGATACTATAAAGACACGATATACTTCTACGTTAGATACAAGTATGAATGGTCAGTTATGTGTGATGGTTTCGCAGGATTTTGTGTAGTGGATTGGATTCTTTACCCAGCTGACATACGGTCTGTTGCAAGAACTGGTGAGGAACCCTCGCTACCCTATAGTCGTTACCTCTATATCCCGCCAACACCACCCTACTATAAATCACCAGGAGGAGTTGGCGAAACAATAATAGGGTTCGCGCCAGAGGGTACTAGCGAGACAGACACGTTTATCCCCGGCATTACTGTAAGCTTCACTTACGCAGGATTTTGGTCAGCGTCACTAACCGTAAATTACTATAAGGCTGTAAGAGACGACACACAATACACGACACCGTTTATCAAGGTTAACGCCACACGCAACTACTGGTGGTGGTATAAAGATAATGACCCGCGAAATTACGAACTCCTTGTGGCACCAAGATATCCATAGATTTTTGATAATCATTAATCCCTTTATCAAGCCCTCACATGAAAATAACTAAGATAAACGAAGCAGTTAGGTACTCCCATCACGACTTCAAGAGTATATTAAGATAAGGGAATGAAAAAGAACTTGGATTTAAGCTTTTCTTTCCAGTTCGTCATGAATGGTGGTGTTTACTCGGTTTATTAGTTGAGTATGAGGTCAATAGAGGGTTTGGAGCCGCCGGCGGGATTCGAACCCGCGACCCCCGGCTTACGAGGCCGGTGCCCCACCCGGCTGAGCTACCGGGGCTCACACCACGCACTGCTCCCGTGTGAGCTTTTGGGTGTTT
>CAZWSU010000054.1:0-8245 GCA_964636755.1 uncultured Desulfurococcaceae archaeon | reverse complement strand
AGATAGAGAGCTAGTATTTGAACCAGCGACGAGGCAGGACACAGAGAAGCTGTGGAGAGCACTGGAGAAGCTGACGGCGATGTGGGGAGACTCAGACATACCAACAGAAGAAATCTCGCACTACGAAGTAAGAAGCATGTGGGTCTTGCTGTACGGATTTAATAAGTTCTTCAAACTCTTCAACCCGCGCCAGCTCCTAACCCTAGTCAAGCTCGTCAAGCTGATACGCGAAGCCGGCAAGAGGGTCGAGGAGGAGAAGATACGGGAGGGCTGGAGCAGAGAAGACGCACACAAATACGCAGAAGCAGTAACAACATACCTAGCAATAGCGTTATGCAAATATGTCTACTTGAACTCAATAGTAAATAGATGGGATGGAACATGGCTTAAAATAGGAGAAAGCATGTCGGAAAGAGGCATCGCAATGAACTGGAATTGGGTTGATGTTAAGCCTTATAGTGACTTCACAGGTTCATGGATTAAAGCCAGTAATGCAATATTGAGAGGCCTGATCTATCTTGTTTCTGCTGTTTCTGGTAGTCCTAGTAGGGTTAGGGTTTTGCTTGATGATGCTACTACTCTGAGTAAGCTGAGTGGCGAGAGGTTCGACCTTATCGTCACCGACCCGCCATACCATGATGACGTGCCCTATACTGAACTTAGTGATTTCTACTACGTGTGGCTTAAGAGGGCTTTAAGCGACGCCGAAAACGGTGTGTTAAAGCCTAGGTTCCACCCGGAGGCTTTCTTCGAGTGTATGGATCGTGAGTGTGTGAGTTATGCTGAGGTTAGGACTCAGTGGGAGAGGCTCGCGCCGATGGAGATTAGCGTTAATCTGGGGAGAGCAGATTTTTTCAGGAGGGTGCGCGGTGTTGAGGTTGGTTCTAACGAAGACTTCGTGGAGAAGCTTGGTGAGGCGTTTAAGAGAATGGCTGATTTGCTTAGGGGTAACGGCCCCATTATTACTTACTATGCTCATACAGATCCATCGGCGTGGGAGGCCTTGATTGAGGCCGGGTGGAGGAGAGCTGGTTTGAGGGCTACGACGGCTTACGTTATAGCGACTGAGAGCGAGGCTCGTGTTACAGCTCGTGGTAAGGTAGCTTTAGATGCGTCGGTTGTCGTTGTTTGGAGGAAGGAAGTAGGTAGTGCCGGGCTCCTACACGAGGTAGGGCGCAGAGCTCTTGAGGAGGCTTCGGAAAGAGTTGAGGAAGCGATTAAAACAAAGAGTGTTGCTCTGGACATGAACTTGTTCTTGAGGTCTCTTAGCGCTGTATTAAGTGTTTACACGTCTCACTCGAAGCTCGTGCCTGAAATAAGTACTCGTGAACTTACTGAGAGGGCTTTTTCCCTGGCACTGAGAGGGCTTGTTGAGGGTGTGTATAAACACGCAGGTCTTGAGAAGCCGTTAGATCCTTACGCGTCCACGTACCTAGTGTTAAAGCTCATTACGAGGGCTGGAGGAGTAAGCTCTGAGTCGAGAGGGAGGAAGGAAGAAGGGTATAGGAGGGGACGTGTAGACAGGTCGTTCGCTTCTCTTCTAGGCGTTTTCAGCGGTCTCAACGTGGATTCCTTAATTACTAGCGGTGTGTTGGCTAGGAAGAAAGACGAGCTTGAGCTCCTGGAGCCGGAGCCAGGTGCCTTAACCGAGTCAGCGATTAAGAAGGCCTTAGAGACATTACTTCACGAGAAGGGTTTAGACCCCTCGAAACCCGAGACGTTTAAGACACCTATTGATATCCTGCACTACCTAGAATTACTAGCGATTCAGTTAACTAGCGATCAATTCAAGAAGGTGTTTGAGGGTCTTGAACTCAAGAATCCGAGAGTTCCAGAGAGCGTTAATCTTGCAAGAGTTCTCTATATGGTGTTACCAGATAAGGACCCGGAGAAGATATGTTGTAGGCGTATCTTGCACCACCTAGGTTTATTAAGGTTTGGTGGTTCAAGATGACTCTATGGAAATATGTATCTGTTAGGAAGGATGTCTTCGATAAGGAGCTTGACAGAGCTGTAGCGCCTTCCCTCTCTGAAGTAGCGCTTAGGAAAGCCCACAAGATATACGTGGATCCCGAAGAGTTCATAAACATAACCTACCCGACAGACACTATCAGAAAAATCGTTAATGAAGTAGTTGAAGCGTTCATTGCGAGAACCGGGAAAGCGATAATACTACCCTCCGCTTTCGGAGGCGGTAAAACCCACATCATGATACTACTCTACCACCTCATTAAGGAGCTAAGCCTACTACCCAGAGTACTCGGTGAGGGAATGAAGTCGAAGATTCACGCGCTAGAAGAAGTTGAGGTTATCGTGATTGACGGCACCGATAAGAGAACTTCACCATCACCACTCCCAGGAGAAGCCCTCGAAGAAAACGGCGTTAAAGTCAGCACTCTCTGGGGTTACTTAGCTTACAAGCTCAACGCCTACGATAAGATCAGGGAATACGATGAGTTACTGACCTCACCGGAGAAATCCGTGCTCTCACAGATATTCACAGGGAAGAAAGTTCTCGTACTCATCGATGAGTTAGGTATATACTACAACCGCTTAGCGAAAGTCCCTCACCCGGAGAAAGCTGAGGTTCTGAGGAAGTATGCTGAGCAAGTAGTGATATTCCTTAGGATGCTCTCGGAAAGCGTGAAGGGTAGTTGCGTTGTTGTGATCTTGAGCATACCGGCGGAGCCTACTGAGAGAGGGCTTGAGCCTGAGTCGGGTTATGAAGACTTCGTTAAGAAGATCGAGCAAGAGGTTTCGAGAACTGCTATTAGAGCTGAGAAGCCTATAGCGACTAATGAGGATTTCGCGAACATACTGAAGAAGAGGTTGTTCGATAAGATAGACACGAGCGGAGCGCAATTAGTTAGTAGGAGGTTAAGGGGCCTGCACACCGAGCATCGCGACCTAGTTAAGGACGTGAGCATAGAGGTGGAGAGATACTATCCGTTCCACCCACTCTTTATAACCACCCTCAGGGAAATCGTGGAGAAGAATAAGGATCTTCAGAAGACTCGGGACGCTTTGAGGATAGCTAGAAAAGTCTTAAGGAACCTACATAATAAAGTAAAGGATCTCTCACTCATAATGCCCGCGGACATAGACCTACGTGTGGAGGAGGTACGGACCAGCGTAATAACAGAGAGGTATTCGGGTTTCGACTTAGTGATCTCGAAAATCATCGATAAGGCGAGAGAGATCCCTGTGGAAGAGGGTTTTAATCCAGAAGTTTATAGAGACCTCGCTTACAGACTGGCTCTCTACGTGATTTTAAGAACTTACATCTACGACCCCTACCTCGAGCCTAGAAGCGAGTTCCCAGGAAAAAGCGAGGTTGTGTCAGGAGTTTACGACCCGGCGAGGTATGAGCAATACCTTATAAGCCCTCCAAGGGTTTCAGAGTTGCTCGATAAGCTGAGTAGTGGTAGTATTGAGTATAGAATGCCGCATCTCTACGGTAGGGAGGGTTATTACTGGGTTACCAGGCTACTCGATATTAAAGAACGCGTGGAGAAAGAAGCGGAGAAGGTGGATGACAGATCAGCCTTAAATTACGTTCTACAAGGGATTGATGTGTTATTCAAGAAACCGTATGAGGGACGTGAGGAAGCTAAACCCACAGTCTTCAGTCCGAAAGCTACGACGTTGCTAGAGGCTAAACCTATTGAGGAAGACTTGCCTGAGTATAAGCTCGTCGTGGTAGTCACGCCCTTAAGTAATGTAACAGAGGGGGTATACAGTAGCGGGGACCTCTACGACATCGTCTATTATAGGCTTTCCGGAAGGCAGAAAGCTATGCGCAGATACCAAAACACTATAGCAGTCCTCTTCTCTAACGATGTGGGTAAGTTAAAGGAGATCATTAAGACGACTAAGATGATTGTGGCGTGTGAGAGGCTAGATAAGAGCATCAAACAGGAGTATAGGGAGGAAACCGTTGTCAGGATCCTCAAGGAGGAAATAAAAGACTTAAGGGAAAGCCTGAATAGAAGCCTTAAGTATAAGTTAGTTGCTCAATACTTTAACCTCATTGCTTATCCAGCCGTGGAGAACAGGGCAAACGTCGTAAGGGTGGATCGCGTTAACCCAACCCGCAAAACCTTAGTTGAGATCGCTGAGGATACCTTAAGGAGTTTAAATAAAATCCTTGAGGAGAGGTACTCACAGCAATTCGACGTCTTGGTGAGTCTCCTAGAGGGTAAGGTGGGGGAAGAGATTAAGTGGTCTAGGGAGATGAGAGTTAATGATATTGTAAGCGCTTTTCTCGAAAACCCCGAGCTCCCAATGCTTCCGGCGAAAGACGTTAAGAGAGCGTTGCTATCTGGGTTGAGGGAGTTGAAGGTAGGTGTGGTGAGGGATGGGAAGGTCTACTTTAAGAGTGTACAGGGCGTGGAGGCTATATCGGAGTTAAGGGACACGGATGTTGTGATACCTCCTGAGACTGCTGCTGAGAAGCAAATAGAGGAGTTAAGTAAGGTTGAGGAGGAGTTTAGGGAGGGTCTCTTCATAAGACGTTATTATGTTGTTGTCTATGACGGGAGGGAAATACCTGTTAAAGACCTTAAATCAAGGTATCCAGACACTTACGTTAAAGTCTTCATAGCCTCTGAGATAAAGCTTCGTGAGGAGAGAATACAGCACGGTTTTGATGTTGAGGTAGTGCCTTTAAGGCAGGAGCTGAGGCTTGATGAAGCTCCGAACCAAGTTACTATTAAGGTATTCGTTAAGCGAATCGGTTCTTTCGAGAGTGAGGTGTTGCTCAAGCCTGAGTCAGGGTCGGCGCACCCTGATAGAGGAGTGCCGGACTTTGAGTCTGCTTGGATGCTACCCGTGCCTAAGGAACCGGGCGAGTACTCGTATGCGTTACGCGTTGAAGGCGCGGGTCTCACTAAGGATGTTGAGGTTAAGCTTGTAATCAAGAAAGGTCTCCTCTGTAAATCGGAGCCTCCTGAGAAGGTCGTGGAGGTAACGTTAAGGGGTGACGTGGAGGCGGCGGAAGTGGTGGAGTACTTGAGAGTTGTGAATAGGAGTGTTCAAGGTACTAAGGTCATAAGGAGATGTAGTGTGAAGGTAGAGTTCCTTGAGAGGAAGCCAAGTGAGTTCGAGAGAGCTATAAGTGTGAGTCTCGAGAGTGTCACAATAGATGATTTTGTCACAGTAATCAAGGCGTTGTCGTCAGCTTTCGGGGTTATGGCTAAGGTTAAGTGTATTGGGGAGTTAAGACTTGAGGTGCTGGGTGAGGGAAAGGTCATTAACGTGAGCGAGTTATTATCTGCTGACGCTAATATTAAGCAGAGGCAAGTCAACGTAGAGTACTGTTGGTGAGGTGATAGCTGTGGGCACAGAATTTCACGGCTTCGTGTTATTTAAGGGTGGAAGGACGTACTTCAAGCGCGAGGTTTTCGGCGGTTCCGAGGTCGGTAGGTTAAGGGTTGATAAAGAATCTCTTACGGAGTTCGCGAAAAACGTGAATGCTTTACCAAAGATTAAGGTCACGAAGAGTGGTATGCGAGTCTTTGACGAGTCTCTCTACAAGCAACTACTAATTTACGCTGTGTCACTGAACAGTATGCGTAAAAAGAACGCGTTGAGAGTTATGAGGCTAGTAGAAGTGGTCAGTAAGCTGGATGAGTACTCCCTGCACTTCTGGTATACGGAGATGATAGCTAGGTTTAAGCAATCAGGCTTAAGGGGTTTGGGTAGAGTCGCGAGGTCGTTACGGGTTTTGTATGGCGTCAGTAAGTAAAGATCTTGAGAAAGTATTCAGGATTGTTTTGAGAGAGTTAATCGAGGAACATCCGCTTTTCAGGCTTAAGTATTTCGGGTATGATGGATATATACATCAAGCAGAGCTTTTCTACAAGCTAGCGATTAGACAACCTGTTAGGGTTCTAGTAGCTGACGAGATAGGGCTTGGAAAAACTATAGAGGCTCTTACGCTGATCGAGTGGGGTCTCCGTAAGGGCGTGTTCCCTAACGGGAGGGTACTCATACTAGTGCCTCGAAGCCTTATCGGGCAGTGGGGAATAGAAGCGATGCGCATGAGGCTACACCCGATTACGAACATAGAGGGCTTCGAAGACTTCATGCCTCAAAAACCCGATAGCAGGACCGTATTCATATTTAAAATAGACACAGCTAAAAAAGAGGACTACCGTGAAAGACTATTAAGATATGAGTGGGACGCTATAGTCGTAGACGAGGTTCATAAACTAGGTTCCGATACTCAGAGACTCAAATTAGTGAGAGATTTTGTGGAGAGAAATCCGAAGGCTTCAGTAATCTTTTTATCAGCAACGCCGCATAAGGGGGACGACGAACACTATATTCAGTTACTAGGCTTGCTGGATTCCATTAAGAAAGGTTTGAGTCCGGGGGAGAGGGATAATCTCTACAGGTTAGTCATCGATAGCTTAGTGTTTAGGAGGGGTAAGAAACAGGTTAATGAGGTATATGAAAGAGAACCTATATTTGTTGACGCGGAGCTCGTAACACGTGCTGTAAAGCCGACGGACATCGAGGAAGAGTATATTAAAGAGCTTGATAAGCTAACGAGAGAGCTTATATTGAGGTGCGGTGATGAGAGACTAAGACAATCTACCGGACTCCTTGCCATGGTCATAGATAAACGCGGGCTTTCCAGCCCTCATGCCGGGTTACAGACTTTCAGAAAGATTGTAGAAACTCTGAGACAAGCCGATACGTTTCCCAGCTCACTCAGTGAGGATATGCATCATCTTAAAGATATGGAGGAGTATGCGGAGGAGGAGTTTTTGAGTGGGAAGGAGTTAGACACAGCGGTAGAGTCCGCTCTTGGAGAGCAGGTTAGGAAAACTGACGTGAGGAGTGTCATGATTGAGTTTAGTGATCTTTTCGAAAAATTGATCGATCTAGCTAGCCGAGCAAAAGCTTCTGACAGCAAGATTTCCGAGCTCCGTAAGATATTGGAGGAGCACTTAGGGAATGGGGAGAAGGTCATAGTTTTCACGGAATTCGCTGACACGGCTGACTACGTTTATGAGAAGCTTCGTGAGTTCAGTAAGGAGTTGGCTTTCGACGTAAAGAAAATTACTGGCAGGGATCTTAAGTCCGGTAGTGTGTCGGGAATCGAAGAAATTAAGATGTGGCTCTCTGAGAGCGGGCCGCGCGTTTTAGTTTCTACGGATGTAGCGTCGGAGGGGCTTAATCTTCAATACGCTAACGTATTAGTGAACTTTGAATTACCGTGGTCTCTCGTAAAGCTAGAGCAGAGGACGGGAAGGGTTTGGAGGTTGGGGCAACGAGCTAATGTGAGGATATACCTCATGGTCTTAAACCATAGCTTTGAAGAGAAGATCTTCAACGCTCTCTACAGGAAGTTAGCGGAATCTGTTGAGGCGCGCATTATCCCCAGTACCTTGATCGCTCTGAGGAGCCGTAAAGGGTTAGACTTGCCTGCTTCTGGGGTCATAGAATTTAAGGGTCTTTCACCCTATAAACTATGGCAATCGTATAAAACTCAGGGGGAGGAGGGGGTAGCGGAGCTCGTCGAGGAGTGTCTGAAGAATCTGAAGAAATTTGGTGAGAAGCTCAAGAAAGCAAAGCTTTACGACGAGCAACGATATCCTCAAGTCGTTCAAAAAAGGTTAGAGGAAATAACTGGGTTCGCTAGTCGAAGTGAGTTCTATGATTTTCTATGTAGAATTACACGTAGTTTAGGTAAGCCTAGATGTGATGATTATTTAATTGACACGGTGTTTAAGGAAGTTCTTAGGTGGTCTATCCCTGCTGAACCAGTGTATATGTATTGTGAGGGTATTGATAAACCTGTGGCTGTGGTGAAGGCGTGTGCTGGCGTGTTAGGTGGGGGTAATAGTGTTTGCTGGCTTTACGTGTCTTACGGGAATAGTGTTAAGTCGATAAAGAGCTTAGCGGAGATAGCTGAGAGTCTTAAAGAATGTGAGGAAGCACACAGAGGTTTAAGAAGTGTGGTGGAGAAGCAATATGAGAATCTTAGCGAAAAAATTAAGTTAGAGGTTACTGGGAAGGTTAAGCAATCATTAATTCAAGAAATCCTTAGAGACTACTTACGGTACTTGGAGGAAACTGCTAAAGCAGGTCTTAGGAAGGGCGATATTCTCGTGAAGCCTGTCAGCGGGGGTGAGGTCAGGGTAAGTATAAGTCCGTTAGTGTTTATCGTTCCTACTGAGAGCGTAGAGAAAGAAGTAGCTAAGGGGGTAGAGGAGGTTATATCCGTAGGTGATGT
>CAZWSU010000053.1:0-12826 GCA_964636755.1 uncultured Desulfurococcaceae archaeon | reverse complement strand
GAAGGGCGATATTCTCGTGAAGCCTGTCAGCGGGGGTGAGGTCAGGGTAAGTATAAGTCCGTTAGTGTTTATCGTTCCTACTGAGAGCGTAGAGAAAGAAGTAGCTAAGGGGGTAGAGGAGGTTATATCCGTAGGTGATGTTACGGAAGAGAAACTTGAGGTAGAGGCTGAAGGCAGGGAGATCCTTGAGAAGACTCTAAGCGATAAGTATGAGTTGATGTATGTAGGCGATACGAAAGCTCCTTTCGATTATGTTGCGAGGGATCGCGTGAAGGGCGAGACTATCTTCATAGAGTTAAAGACCCTTAGAAAACTAACGTATCTGGTCTTCACAGAGAATGAGAAGGAGTTCGCGGATAGGATCTCAACCAAATACAAGTACTGGGTTTACGTAGTAGACTTAATGAATAAGCAAGTAAGAGGTTACTTAAACCCGTTCGTAACTAGTAAGTTAAAGCTTGCAGTTAGTGCGAAAGGCATTATTGTTGGCAGCAAGAGATATTATGTATATGAGGAAGTAAACCACGGAGACGAGGAAAAACCCTTCCCCTAAGCCAACATGCCCTACAACACTCACCATCCGAACTCGTGGTTTGAAAGGGTAACAAAGGATCTCGTAGGGAAACCTGCATGCCAGACATAAAGTTAATAGTCAAGTGATTATGAGATCCCTAAAAGGGCTCTGAAGACCCTCATTTTTAACTAGAAGTTATATGTGTGGAGCGCCCCCAAGGTTCTAATGAGGAATCGAGTAAGTTGGGTTACTTCCTAGTTCTTCATGGTGGGGAAGGTCTTTTTAGTACGTGCTCTTGCTACTAACCTATATACTCTAAGTTCTAGTGGCGGGTGGGTCTCTGATATCGGGGTTTTATATAGGCTAGAGACTTCGAAGATTTTCAACGCGTTTTGAGATGATCTCTTAAACAGTAGCCAAGTTATATGCTTAAGTTTGTGTCTGCTTGAGTGTGGGGTTAAGGTCTCCGCGGTTATGTCGAGGGATGCCCTCACCTTATCATAAGAGATTCCTTCTTCTTCGAGCCATGAGTAAATGTATAGCTTTATCAGAGCTGAGATTAGGGGCTTAGGCCCTGTTTTTTCAAGGCTGTATATATCTGCTTCATGCTCGTTTAACCAATTCCAAAGCATGCTGACTAAAGAGAATGTGCAGGCAATAGGGATCAGTAAACCAAGCAGGAGTAGGTATGTCCAAACATCCACATACACTGCTCGGAAGTTCACCGCCCAGACCGTCGTGAATAGCATGGAGAAGAAGACTAGCCAGAGTCCTGTGAAGCCCCCTCCAATTCTACCAATTACGAGATGTTTTCTATGTCCTTCTTCATGATAGTACACGGCTCTTAATTCTTGATCGTTAAATATCCTCAGCAACTTATCACTCACGTAAATAATCTTCTTCCTCCAATCATACCAAGCATTCAGCGGACCCCCATAACATACTGAGAACTTCATGCCGTCAATAAAGCGCTGCTCCTCCTCAGAACACTTAAACCTTCCCTCATACAATACTTTATACAGTCCGGCGAGCACGAAGAATACTATATACGCTAGCACAGATATTACCGGCAGATTACCGAGCACCTCCCACGTCACTAACGACGGAACGACTACACTACCAGTAAGAGAAACTGTTAAGATAAACCACAACCTAGTCTTTCTACTTGGAAACCTCAGATACTCATAATAAGAGGTTGAACAGACAACTAGAATTACCACATATAGCGTGATGGACAATAAAACCGTTAATACCCAAGCTAAAACCTCTTGAAACGACACTTCCCGCACCTCAGACCTATTTTAAAAGAATACATAAACCTATCTCCCATCTTCAATTCAATCTCCTCCCGCACACCACCCCACCTAAGAAAGATTTATGTCTCATTATGGTTAACTAGTTAACTAGCACAATAGTTAATAAAAGCATTACCAACGAAGAGAATGATATTCAGCTCACTAATGTCTTGAGGTCTAGAGGGAAACAAGTAGTGTGCTACGGTGATTCTAGTAGTTAAAAAGTTTTGCTTTTAAGCCTATATAGTTATTCCTAGATCACTAACTATGTATTTGGCTTTGCATACTACGGCTGTAGTACTGCTTCCTGCGAAGACTAGTCCGACGAAGGCCCCGTCCTTATCCACAGGGCTTCCACTATCACCGCTCTCGATGAAGGGCTGGTATACTAGTATTTGATCGTAGAATATCGCCCATTTAGAGTTGGTGTACCAGACCTTCACTGTTGCGTTAACGTCAAACACCGTGCTAACAGTGACCCCAGTCGTTCTCCCAGACTTCCTAACACGATCACCCACGCTAACTTCAGTCACGCCGCTGATGGTGTAGGTGCTCTGATCATCACTATCTAAAACCTCACCAACCAAGTAATCAGATATCGTGATTTTCGCTATGGCAGCATCCGCGTAGTTCTTACCTTTAGGACCGAACGTTATCTTAATATATTTGTAGAGTTCCCCAACCTTATCCTCTGCCGTGCCACCATCGTAGGTCCCTGGTTGAAGTACTGCTGTGCCTAGCGGGAGGAATCGTGCCTTACTATTCATGGCTATAACATGCGCGTTGCTAAGTATGTAGAGGTCGTTATTTGGGCCATACACGACCAAACCGAGGGTTCCGGCCATTTTCCCTCCATAAGCCTTCTCCGGAACGCCTAGCGACACGCCCCCAACTATAGGCCTCACCTTACCAGTCCTGCTGACAGGCACGAGATAGGTGTAAGATGCCTTAACCAACTCTTCAAGCTGGAGCAGGGACAAAGCCTTTATTTTGCCGATCACTATAACCTCTGTTTTGAAGCCTTCTATCTCGTCAGGCACGACGTTCCTGTACTTCTCATGCTCTATATACACGATTATCCTCGGAGGATCCTCGCGGTGGCTCACACCCACAATACCCTCAAGCGCAAGTAGCCTCTCCTCAGCACGTTTTCTTGCTTCCTTAATATCTGAGGCTTGCACCCCAATCACACCCGCGAAAATGAATGAGCAGAGCAGAAGAGTCAGCAATACTAAAGACACATATCTTTTCAAATTATACACCGCAATTCTAGTAAGTGTAAGAAAGTATTTAAACCTTAACTTAAACCTTAAAAAGCGATTTAGTGAGAAATCTCATATCTTTCAATACGATCACATACATTAGACACTAAGAACCCTAATCTATCACACCCACTAGAAGTATCTAGACAGAAAGGAGCGGAAAGATCTTTATGCCTTCATCGACGCAGATCGCTACAACCCATAGAATGATCCTGATGCCGAGGTCGAAATCTCTTTTAGCGAATGGTTCGTGAACCTTGTGGGAGGGTTATAACTTGCCGCGTCATGTAACCTATGATTAAGAACTCACGTATACTAAGCTACGTCAATATTCTGGTAGTTGTTAGGCTTAATCTCTTAATATTTCGTGTGCATGAAGTTTAAGGGTATTGAGTCTTGGTGATGGGTGTGGCTAGTAAGCAACGCGTCGAGGGAGTTCTGAGTTGCTGGGGTATGCGTTAATGATTTTTGCCTCCTTCCTATGGAGTCTTAGTCCAGCTATCATAAGCAGGTTCAGTAAGCACATAAAGCCTGTGACGTTTACGGGTTTAAGAGCGCTTATAGCGTCTGTGACTCTATTCCTCGTTATGCTTTTGAGCGGTGGAGTCAAGGTAAGCGGCTTAAGTACCTACGTATTAGTCATCGCAATCCTCTCAGCCGTCATAGGACCTGGCGTCGGGGACGTCTTCTACACTAAATCTATCCAGCTAATAGGGGGTTTCTTAGCGGTCGTGCTCGGATACACCTACATGTTCGTGGCTCAAACGATAGCGGTGTTCTTTCTCGGAGAGTCCATGAGGGCGGGACTCTTAATCGGTAGCTTCCTCGCCTTCACAGGGGTCGTGATAGCTGTTCACGGCGGCACCACAATCAATCAACGCAGAAATCTTTGCTGGAGAGGTATCGCGTACGCACTAATAACCTCAGTTTCTTGGGGCGTATCTACTTCAATGCTTAAGATCGCTTTAAGCTTTGCCGACGAATTAACGCTGACTATCCTGAGACTCACGGCAATCTCCCTCATCTTCCTACCTACAGGACTCCTGCATGAGGGAGGACCCCCGAACAACAGCGTTAAACCCTTCCTACTAGCTGCCGCGGTCACCGCAACACTTGACTGGACTCTCGGCATGTACATATTCATATACTCAATAAACCTGATGGGGGTTGCGACGACAGTAGTCATCACAGCCCTCACCCCGGCACTAACAACCATAACCTCTAAGACCGTGGCACGAGAGAAGCCTTCTCTAACGAACGTCGTAGGCGCCCTACTCACCTCAGCCGGCATAGCCATAACAACGCTCTAAGCACTACTAACCGGAACGAAGGTTAACATCTTACGCGTAGCTCTACCACACCGTTTATTTCTGGATGTCGAAACGCATGAGGGATTACTTGAAAACCTCTGAAGCTAAGATACATGTAAAGATATTTTATGAATAGAGGTTTTGAGATCGCAAAACCTTCGAAGGTTTATTTAGTCTTCCTTAAGCAAGGAATTTTTAAGATCTAATGCTAAATATATTTTAGGGTCGGGGGTTTTTCTACTTATGAGCGACGTGAAGAAGTTCGTTATGGGGATTCCAGGTCTTGACAAGCTTATTGGTGAGATTGAGACTCCCTACACTCTTTTAGTGGCTGGACACCCGGGTTCTGGTAAGACAACCCTTGCCACGACCGTGTGCTACGCTAACGCTCTACAGGGCAGGAAATGTCTGTATGTGACGTTCTACGAGGATAAGGGGAGGTTTTTCAAGTTCATGAAGCGTCTTGGCCTAGATCTCGAGTCCGTTGAGTCTAATGGCTTATTCAGGTTCGTTAGACTCCCGCAAGTATTAAGTTTCGAGCAAGCTGTTGAGGGGTTAAGCAAGGTCGTTACTGATGAGTACGATATGGTGGTCATAGACACTATCACGGCCTTGCTAGGACCCATTAAGGAGAATGCTGAGAAGAGGGCTTGGCTCCTCAACTACTTCTATCAATTACCGACCGTGTTAAACGACTTTCTGATTTTAATCGCTGAGCTACCGTTTGGGGAAGAAAAACTGAGTCCAGATCTGATAGAGTTCATCGCGGACGCTACACTGCTGTTGAAGCACAAAGTTAAGGACGGGTTCCTGACGAGAATCATAGAGGTGAGGAAGGTTCGCGGAGCGCCGGTACACGTGGCGGAGACATACTTCACGATAGCTGAGGGTACGGGCATGGTAGTGTTCACGCCACCGGTACTCACGGAACTCCCGCGGGAAGGTGAGGAGGTAATTGCTTTTGAAGAGCTCACGAGGTTTATCAGATTCCGTAGGGGTCACGTAATAAACGTTTTCTATCCTCCAGAACCTGGAGCAGGTCTAGATGCCTTGTTGTGGGCGTTAGCAGTAGCCATCAAGAATGATATGAGGGTGTTTGTAATCAGTTACACTAATCCAGAGTCGGTGCTGCGTGAGGCTCTCAAGAACAAGCTCATGGAGTGTGATTTGAGCGGTGAGAAGGCTGATAAACTCCTAGACAAGTACGTGAATATCACGGCGCTGAATCCCTTCGCCTATAGCCTCACACAGCTAATTATGCGAGAGCTAACGATTATAGAGCGTGCTAAGCCTGATATCGTGGTTTTCTGGGGAGTGCATACACTTAGTAGGTACGTGGACGAATTGAAGGATTTATTTAATGAGCTCACGTACCTGAAGTCCAAGAACGTGACTACGGTTAGGGTAGGCTCCTGCCTGAATGAAGATGTCTGTAACGCGGAGACAGTGATTTCCGACTTAACACTCAGGTTTGTGAGGGTTTTCAAGAGAGATGGAGGCATAGACACGAGACTCTACGTTTACGATAGGTTTAAAGAACCTGTAGTGCTCCCGAGTAAAGCGGTCACGGGGTTTGTGAGGTCGTGTGGGAAGATAGTAAAAGAGCTTGCTGACAAGCTTTGAGGCGAGAGCTTAGCTAGCTATGTTGGCTAAGCTTCATTAACTCCTCTAGTAACTGCGTGAACTGCCTCACCTTCCCTAGCAACTCCGCGTGCTTAGTTGCTAACTCTTCTCTCTCCTTAGCTAACGTAGCTAGCTTGGCTTGCGCTTCCGTGAGTTCCGCCCTCATCTTCTCTATGAGGGCTTCCCTCTCTTTCAACGCCTCGGTGAGTTGTGTTGACCTAGCCTTCAATCGCTCAACCTCTTCTTCAAGATTCTTAACCCTCTCTCTAAGTCGAGATGCTTCCTCCCTCAGCGTCTTAATCGCCTCCTCAGAACCGGCGAGAGGCACCCTGATTAAGGGAACTACGAGCTTAAGTTCCCCCTTCCTCAACTTCTCGTAAGTTTCAGCAACAAGTTTCCCAGCTTTTGTCTTACCTGATAAGTGACTCCTGATAGTCGCTTCAGTCCTCCCAAGCTCGTCAGCTATCTGAGTCACGAGCATCCCAGCCTTCGCTCTAGCTAACGAGCCAGCAGCAACCGCCAAGCTATCAATCCACGTAGACCTCTCAACAGGATCTCTAATCAACTCCAAAACCTCAGGTCTGTAGAGCGTGCCGATTATTAAAGCCATCTCGAGCTGGCTAATCTCTCTCTTACCAATAGGCTTAAGTGGGACATTACTCAAATCAATCTCAACTGATTCAAGCCGCGTACTCTGCAACTCAGGACTCTGAACTCTCTCATCCTCAACCATCTTCAACCCACCTTAAATAAAAAGGTAGCGAAGAACTTAAATCCTTAACAAAGTTAACAAAGAAAGAGAAAGGTAAGGTAGAAGAGGTAGCTGAGAAAACAGGTGAGGTAGTGGGTAAGGGGGTTAAGAAAGGGGTTAGCGCGATCAAGAGCTTCGGTAAGGGGCTAGCAAAGGGTATTAAGGAGGAGAAAGAAGAGAAATCAAATGAGTAATGATTTTTAATTAAAAAGCTTCGTAACCAACAACCCTCTCCTTATTATTTTATAAGGACTGTGAGTAACTTCTCTTAATACTGCGTAGAGAGAGGAAGCCCTGAAGTTGCCGTACGGGAATCGCTTGAGTGAATAAGTGAGACAGTATTTCAAGGGTTGTTGTCTTGCCGTTAGCTTCATACATCTCTAACTAACTATGCCCGCTTTTACGTGTCTAGGGTTGAATAAGGTTTATTACTTCCGGTACGGAAGTTACTTTCGGTGTGGAAGTTGTTGTTTGACCCGCGACCTAAGATGTCTAGAAGTGACTTATACGATTTTGAGGAGGAATTGAGTGTGTTGACTCGGTATTTGGGCGAGCCCTTAGTGGTGGTTTCAGGGTTGAGGAGGACTGGGAAGACCTCGCTCGTGCTCACGTCTTTGAATGAGTGTGGCCGGCCCTACGTATTCGTTGATCTTAGGGAGGGCTTCGCTTCGTGGAGGGAGCTTTACGTGTTGCTTTCAAGGAGTTTTAGCGAGTTTATTGTTAGGGCTTCTGGGTGGGGTAGGATAAGGGATGTTTTCCTCAGGCTGATCTCGAGGTTGAGAGGAGTGTCAGTGCTTGGCTTAGAGATATCGGTGAATTGGCTACCTGAGAAGAGACCTCTGCTGAGTGAGCTCTTCAGTATTCTCGACGAGGTAGGTGAGAGGGTTGGTGAGAGGGTCATGATTGTTTTCGATGAGTTTCAGAGGTCTCGCGGTCCTGTCGGGGTAGCTCTCCATAGCGCGATATCACATTCCTACGACTTCCACAGAAATCTCTCGTTCATACTCACAGGCTCGGAGATGGGAGTGCTCTACGGGATCTTGAAGAATCCGGAGAATCCGCTCTACGGTAGGGCTTACCTAGAGGTGAGAACCCGTAAGCTTTCAAGAGAGGAGTCCCTAGATTTTCTCAGGAGAGGATTCGCGGAGGCGGGGATGAAGATTGAGGAGAATGAGATAGAGAAAGCTGTTGAAGAGTTAGATGGTATTATTGGCTGGCTCACCTACTACGGCTACCTAAAGGTGAGTGGTAGAGGGAATTTCGAGAGCGTAGTAAACGAGGCTATCGAGCTAGCTAAAAAAGAGCTAGAGTCTTTCCTAGCGAGTAGGGTAAGCAGAAGGTATAGAGTAATCATGAAGCTTCTCGCAGAGGACGTCAGGGAATGGGGAAGACTTAAAAAAGCTCTCGAAAACGCCGAGGGAACTGAGTTAAGTGATAGAGTCCTATACGAAATACTTCAAAACTTAAGGAACCACTCAATCATAGATAATGAAAACAACTTCACAGATCCCGTTGTTAGGAGAGCTGCTCAGCGCCTCTAAGAACTTCAAGCTTCATAAGGCTTCACGCTCAGTCTTCTATCTCATCAGGAACCCTTACCGTAGCAGCCGCTCTAAATGGTGAAGTTTTCTGCTGTGAGCGAGTTTATTAAGTTCTCTATGGGATATATTATGGTGAGTAATTAATGAACACAGTATATGTGTTCATTATATTGCAGACTATCGCGTGTTTAACCCCCGTTGCCGTAGCAACTATAATTCTCCGTAAGCTTAAGAAGAGCGCTCGGGGGGTGCAGGGATGAACTCAGAAATAATAATCTACACCATGATATTATATTTCGTGATTTACGGTATCGTGGGTCTTCTTGCTGCTAGGAGGGTTAGGACTCTAGAGGAATACGCCGTAGCGGGACATAAGATGGGTTTAATAGCTCTTACAGGTACTTACTTCGCTACGTTCATAAGCGCTCTCTCGTTTTTAGGGGGTATCGGCGGCATATATAGAGTAGGAATCTCAAACGTAGTTTATCCTATCATGTGGGCTACTGGTAGTGCCATAGGTCCTATAATAGCTTATAAGTTCAGGAGGGTGCCCCTAATAACCCCGGCAGAATTCTTTGAAAAAAGGTATGGTAACCAATATCTTCGAATACTGATAGCGGTTATCACATGCGTATCACTCATACCTTTCTTCATGATTCAGTTAAACGCTTTGGGCGCGGTTTACACGTTAGCTACTGGCAGAAGTTTTGCTGAGGGAGTTATTCTGGGCGGTATCGTTGTGGCACTTTACACCATCTTAGGCGGTATGGTTGCAGTAGCTTGGACGGATGTCATTCAGGGGTTCGTATTAACTGTTGGCGCTATAATGGGTGGTGTGATAGTTTATCAATTGTGTGGTGGTTTAGATAACATAATTGCTAGTGCTGCCACGATATCAACGCCTCCTGAGGTTGGGATGACGCCAACAAGCCCGGGGAGTTTAATTGCCGTTGCGTCATTCCTAACGTTACCCTGGTTCGTGGCTCAGTGGTTCACTCAGGCTCCAGGTACTGGAGCTCACCCTCAGTATCTTCAAAGGATTCAAGCCGCTAAAGACATTAAGCTCTCACTACGTATGTACATATATTCTTGGATAACTCTAGCCGTAATCTACTTCTGTTTCGTGATTATAGGTTTAGGCGGTAGAGTCCTAGTACCCACGATGCCTGAAGGCTTTAAGTCTGACTGGATATTCTTATACATCATGCTTAGATACGTACATCCAGTAATTGCTGGCGTGGTCTTCGCTGGCATAATAGCTGCGGCGGCATCAACCCTCGATACTCAAGTACACTTAACTTCAGTATCCCTATCTATAGACGTAGTGAGAGGCCTGAAGAGAGAGATCTCAGAGAGGAGCGCACTACTAATATCCAGGGCTCTGACGGCTGTGTTGGTTGCGATAGCTATATACTTCTCTATATATCCTGCCGCGGAGATACTGACTTTAGGCGGCTATACGTTGGGACTTATGGGCGTACTCTATTTCGTTCCAGTACTACTCGGTCTTTACTGGAGGAGGGTAACAGCAGCAGGCGTGGCTGTCGGTACTGTAGTCGGCATCATAGTATTCGTGGTTTGGCAGACATTGTGGGGATTCAGTATTTACGGTCTACCGCCTGTTGGTATAGGAGTTATGACGAGCCTCGTGCTAACCGTGTTAGTATCCCTCTTCACTAAGCCACCTCGTGAAGACTGCATCAAACCCTACTTCGAGTGAACCAGAGTGGGTAATACTCTTGGCGGATTGGCGGGTAAAGTAGCTTTCATAGATCTGTCTAGAAATAGAACTAGGTTAGAGAATTCTGGGAAGTACAACTGGTTGATCGGTGGACGCGGGCTTGGAGCCTACCTACTCTTTCAAGAACTAGAACCCAGCACTAGACCCTTCGACCCTGATAACTTAGTAGTGATTTCTCCGGGACGCTTAGTAGGTACTGAATGTCCTCAAGCAAATAGAACAAACCTCTCTTCGAAGAGTCCCGTCACTAGCGGGACAGGATATTCTAGCGTCGGCGGATCTTTCGGGTATAATTTGAAGCGAGCTGGTTTTGATGCCGTGATCATTCACGGGAGGTCTGAAAAACCTGTGTATCTATGGATCACTGAAGACTCAATAGAGATAAGGGATGCGACCAACTTATGGGGCTTAACGACCTCAGAGGTGGTTAAACAGTTAAGGGAGCTTGAGAGTAAAGTTAGTGTTCTCTCAATAGGACCTGCGGGAGAGCGTCTAGTCTTCGCTTCAGCTGTGATAGTTGATGAAGGGAATGCAGCAGGTGGTTGTGGGATAGCCAGCGTTCTAGGTTCTAAGAAGCTTAAAGCTGTGGCGGTATACGGCGATAAAGAAGTTCCAGTAAGTAATCCAGAGAAACTTCGTAAGTTAAGGGAGGAAATAATTAGTAGAATGGAAAAATCTAATCACGTCAAGATTCATAAGACTCGCGGCTCGGTCGGCAGGGTGTTGCCTCGATTTCAGAAGCTTTCAATGCTACCTGTTAGAAATTATGAAGACGATGCTTGGGACGAGAGTAAGCTAAACAAATTACTTGAAGGAATTTTGAGATTTCGGGTTGACGTAAAGGGGTGTCCTCAATGCTTCATGCAATGCATGAACGTGCTTGAGGTTCGGGAGGGTAGATACGCGGGGACTAAGTGTGTGGGACTTCAGGCGAACGCCGGTTATGGTTTTGGTCCCAGGTTCGACATCGATGACCCGTTAGTTGTAATCAAAGCTAACGCACTCTGTAATGAGTTAGGGCTTGACATAGATAATGCGGCAACCATTATCTCATGGGTCTTCGAGCTATACAGTAAAGGGTTGGTGAGTAGGGAGGAAGTTGATGGTCTGAATCTTAGTTGGGGTAACGGAGATGCATTACTTGAGATGCTTAAGAAACTAGCTTATAGAGATGGCATCGGGGAAGTCTTAGCTAGAGGCTTCAAGCAAGCAGCCTCAATAATAGGTAGGGGTTCCGAATATTACGCGATGCATGTCAAGAATCAAGGAATAATAGATTCCGTGAGAACGGCCATAGCGTGGGGTTTCGGACACCTAACTTCTGTTAGAGGGGCGAGGCACCTTGATGGGTCGCCAACCACGGAAGCGAGAGACTACACACCAACTCAATCACTCGAGCTCTTTGGGGTACCTACTGCGTCTGTCCAGACAGTCTATGAAGGGAAGGCAAAATTGGTTTTCTGGTTTGAGAATTTCAAGGCGATCACGGATTCTCTCGGAATATGCTACTTCGCAACTTACTGGGGTAACGCGCTAGAGCTTTTAGGACCTAAAGACTACGCGACGCTCTACCAAGCCGTAGTAGGTGAAGAAATATCGCCTGATGAATTACTTCTAATCGGGAGGAAGATACGCGAGTATGAGAAAGCGTTCAACACTATACACGCTAACTTCACTAGAATGGATGATATGCCTCCACCAAGAGTGTTTGTTGAGGAGGTTAAGAGCGGACCCCTCAAAGGCACCAAGATTAACAGGCGAAAATATGAGGAAATGCTAGACGAGTACTACAGACTACACGGATGGGACGAAGACACAGGACTTCAGAAAAGAGAAACCTTAGAAGAACTCGGACTTCACGACATAGTAAGCAAACTTGAGAAGTTCGGGAAGCTTATTAACTAAAAACGTACGTACCACGTTTCACGGTAAATCTCATCTCAATTTTTATTTAACGCCTCTCTACTGAAGAGACTAATTGATTTCTGATTTGAGGGTAGGTTCTTGAGAGCAGATCCCATGTTTTGTTTTAGACAACGTGTTAGCCTCCAAGCTCAATCATTTTCATTAAGAGTTTTGCCCCGTTCCTCATGCTTATCATTATTGATTCAGGACTCCAAGGAGATCCCGTGAGTTCGTTGTTGGATATCACGGCTATTTTTATGAACGGAATTCCCAGCCTATAACATGCGAGTCCAAACCCGTAGGCTTCCATTTCCTCAGCGTCTGTGCTTAGTTCCTGGTGTACTCTGAGAATGTAGGTTGAGTTAGCTGTCCATATGTTAGCTGAGGCTATGGTTCCGTTTAGGAAGATCTTAGGGTAATAATCTTGGTCTCTTCCGGTTAGGTTAGCTGGTGTGGGAGGGAGTGAGACCTCCTTACTAGCTCTCTCAGCCAAGTCCAGCAACTCACTGCTAGTGTTTAGGTAGAGAAACCTAAACCTCGTCCCGTTAACGAGCGTTATGCCGAGACGCATGTATACCCAGTTCTCATAACTTAGATACCTCCTATTACCATACGGAACTATCCTAGCGGCGACAATAACGTCGCCAGTGTCATGATCATAGCTATGAGCCCCGGCCGTGCCTATGTTTACTGCCCACTTAATATTAAATAACGTGCTCATAGCCATAACCGCGCCCGCAGCTGCTTCCTCGCCTATACCGCTTATAACTATTACAACAGGTTTACCAGCTATTTTTCCAACACTAAAGTTATACCCCATAGCTACAAAAGATTTCTCTAAATCAACTATCTAAAAAATGAACCGAGCTCAAATAAGCATCGCA
>CAZWSU010000052.1:0-17283 GCA_964636755.1 uncultured Desulfurococcaceae archaeon | reverse complement strand
TTAGGGCCCGTCGTCTAGCCTGGTTAGGACGCCGCCCTGACGCGGCGGAGGTCCGGGGTTCGAGTCCCCGCGGGCCCACTACTCTCTCATGGTTTAAGTGATTGAGCTCTCACGTGCTCACTGTTTTTTAAGTCTAGCTTGTAATTATATTTTGGGTCTGAGTCTTTGGCTGGTGGTGTGCGTGTTCAATATTAAGTATTCAGAAGGCTTGCTTTTCAGGAAGTATGTTTTGAGTTCTACTAAGCCTCTTAGTGACGTTCCTATCAGGGTTTCTGACGAGGGCTTTTTGATAAGGGGTTTGAGCCCAGATAAGAGTGTTTTGATAGAGGTGAATATTCCTAGTAGTTCCTTCACAGAGTATGGTGTGAGCGGCGTTAATGATCTTACCTTGGAGAGGGATGAGGTTAGTAAAGTCCTTAAGAAGATTGGCAGGAACGACGTCATACAGTTAGGGTATGAGGAGGGGGGCGGGGTTGTTAAAGCTAAGTTAATAAATAGTAAGTCAGGTGTTGAGAGAAGTTATGATATAAGGATCGCCGGGTTGGAAGGCCCAGTAGACCCCATACAGGTAGAGTTACCGGTAACAATCAGGGTTGAGACCTCAATACTTCAGAGGATAATAAAGGATGTTAAGCTAGTTGGTGAGGAGCTAACCATAAAGTATTCTAAAGACGCAGTAGAATTCACTTCCTTAAGTGAGGGGAGGGAATACAGGATAGTTCTCGAGAGAGGCAAACACCTCCTCGAACTAACCTCTAATATTGCGGGAACCGCTACCAGCACGTACGACGTAGACTTGCTTAAGTCAGTCCTACCCGTTTTAACGATCTTCGACGTAGCAACCATAGAATTCGGTCCCTCACTGCCGTTGAAAATAAGTCTTTCGAGTGAGGAAGGCGTGAACATAACTTCCTGGATAGCTCCGAGGTAGGTCACGGCTGGAGTTCCGTTTCCCGTAATCACTGAGTTTTCTGAGAGGGAATAAGTCCTAACTTCAGAGCTAGCTCAGCGGCCTTCTCAACAGCTTCTTCAGGACTGCTTGCCGAGACATTGAACGTTATGTTCGTGTTAACTAGCCTTATCCTATACCTCCTACCTCCCTCAACTAAGACTTCCTCAACGACTTCCAGCGCTGGCTTACTCACGGGTCACACCAAATATTTTACATCGAAGAGTAAAATTTAAGTATAGCGTGTTTAATCTAAAAAATAAAAATTCAGGAGTTAAGAGCTCTTTCAAGTCTTGCTTATTTTTCTGGGGAATGTTAAGGCTACGTTTATCCACCCGAGTATTCCGCCGAAGATTCCTGCAATAGATGCCCAAATCCATGCAACGAAGAGCTGCATGTACGGATCTGTGGTTATGTGTGGGTAGGAACCCGTGAAGTATACTCCTAGAAACATTGATAAGCCGTTGAATGCAGCTAACGTGCTCTCACCCAGAAACTTATTCTTCAGCAAGACAAACACTAAGAGGGTGACGAACACGAAGTTTCCTATAGCTACATGTATTATGAACGGGGCTTCAACAGCCGTGGCCAAACCTAACGACAGCGCAAGCCAGAATACACCGCCCAAGAACCCGCCAAACGGGAAAGCTATGAATATCCTCTTTAAAGCCTCGGGCTTCGCGCCAAAGGTGAAGTACTCGGCCCATGCTATAAAGGAGACCCAGAGAGGGAGGTTATAATCCCCCAGCAACATGCCGAAAGGTAGTGAAAGAGCAACTGTTATAGCCACAGCTATGGGGAAAGGTATTGTATACTTTACTTGTTCACCCATATTGATCAACAATAATACTAGTATAGTAGGGTTTATAAATCTTAATAAAATCTCTCATTAATAAAATAATGGTTAATTCTTAAAGTTTTTAAAATAAAATAATGAAACATTAATTGACTTCTGTTAATAGCTACCGTTAAGGTTTCAGAATTTTCCTAGCTATATACACTAGTTCCTCATCACTTAACGCACTCTTCTTTATTGAAGCTTCGTACTTAACGGCCTTAGTCAACTCCGGTAATAATTCTTGTGGTACGTCAACGCCCAAGCTCTTTAACTTATCCTTGATTAAGGATCCGCCACTACCCTTAGATACCACGAATTCTTTCTTTTTACCTATTAGCTCCGCTTTGAAGGGTAGCATTCCTTCCTCCTCTCCTTGCTCCATAGCTTTTGATAGCATGTAGTATATCCACCCTGACGAGAACCTGAATGTATTAGAGCCTATTATAGGTTTGTTAGGCCCTACCTTAAATTTAGCTATTTCTTGAACTAGTTGCGTTACGTAGTGTATCTTCTCTTTCTTGATATTAGTCTTAACTCCTAGCAAGAGCTCTGCAGCGATAGCTACCTCCTCCGTCGCTGCGTTACCAGCTCTCTCTCCTAACCCAGCTATGGTGGTGTGGACCGCTGAAGCTCCTGCGGCAACAGCAGCTAACGCGTTTGCTGTAGCTAAACCGAAGTCGTTATGTACGTGGAATTCTAGCGTCGCGGGCTTAATCCATTCTTTAACCATGCTGGCTATGAGGTATACGGTCCAGGGCAGTCCTTGACCGTAGGTATCCGCTATTGAGATGCTGTCGGCTTTCCCCTCCTTAGCTATAGTACTCAGATGCGTGTAGATGAAGTCTAGAGGGGCTTTAAAGTCGTCCCATATGAGTGCTACAGTGTATACCCCGTGACTCTTAGCGTAAGACACTGCCTCAAGACCCTTACTCGTTATTTCCTCAGGCTTCATACCCCAGAAAACCCTTCCCTGCCAAGGATTACCGACGAAATCCACCATAACCCCATCCACGTCTAAGTCAATAGCTTCCTCTATGACTTTCTTATCCCAGCTTACGAAAGCTATTATCTTAGCGTTAAGCCCTAACTTAACTATCTCCTTAGTTGCTTCCTTGTCTTCATCGGAAATCATCGGCACAACCTCTATCCTATCAACACCTAACTCATCAAGTGCCGTAGCTATCTTAACACTCTCTTCTTTATGGAAAGCTACCCCAGGTGTTTGCTGACCCTCTCTTAAAGTAGCGTCATGGATTACTAGCCTCTCAGGCGCTTTAATTAAGGATCTGACCTCAGGCAACCAATTATAGGGTGTTACCCAGAACATATCCGTATGCCATTTATCTTTAAACTTATTGAGATACCCCATGGTTTCCTTAAGCTTACCTACTAAATCGGGTTCACTCACGATTTGACCCCCACTAACTAAGGGTTCCTAAAGATAATAAAGAGCGTAAGAGCTATTTTCTCATTTCTTGTGCGGAATGGGAAAGACCTTGATGGTCATTAAAATTTTAAAAATTATTTATTCGTCTTCTATTATGGCTACAGCTCTTATCGGTGCCGCGCTAGCTCCTACGAGCTTTATTGGGAGAACCGATACTTTAAACCCGTATGGTTTAGGTATTTTATCGAGATTGATTAGGTTCTCGATATGGTATAAGTCTATTTCCCGCATCAACCTGTGAACAGGCCATAAAGCCCCTGTCTTAAGCATTACCTCAACAGGCACTTCCACTGTGGGAGCGTCGACACCGAAGACTCTGACCCCATTCTTCCACAACCACATAGCTGCCTCGCCGTCTAGCCCGGGATGATTCCTCAGATATTCCGGGGTTCCCCAATACCTCGTAGCGCAGTCTGTTCTTATTAACACGATATCCCTCGGTTTCAGTTGATAGTTTATCCTCTCAAGTTCTTTCTCCATGTCTTCAACTGTTATGTACTCGCCAGGCTTCTTATGGGAGAAGTTCAGTACCACGCCGTCACCGTAGCAATACTCTAGAGGTATCTTATCCGCAGTTATGTCTGAATCAGGGTTTCCATGCCAGAGTGAGTCTATGTGTGTGCCTACGTGATCGCCCATCACGATGATGCAGTGATTCGTTATTTCGTCGAAGCCGTATTTTTCCTTGGTGATCCCTAGTCCGTGAGCAAACTCTCTGTGTGTCTCAATTTCTTTTATGACTGGAGGGACTATCCTTGGGAAGACCACCATCCCGAACTTTACATCGACTGAGAGATCTATTATCTTGACCATGGATCACGCACCCCTTAATAAATCCTCGATTACGTCCATCACCTTCTGCGGATTAGGACCCCTCACTAAGTAGAAGTCCCTGCCTTTAGTGAAGTTTAGAGCGAAATTAGCTCTCCTCTCTCTACTACGTAGATCGTCGATTAAGGGTATGGGTATGCCTGATGAGATGAGGTGATGCGGTGCGAAGTAACTCATCGTTATAGACACGAATAACTGGAATTGCTTCTCGTACTCACCTATCTTCGATACCTCCACGTCGAAATTGCCGTCGATGTCTGGCAGGATCACTAAGTCAAACTTCTCGCCGGGCTTTATCTGGTGTAACCTAACCTCAGGCAAGCTCTTAAAGAATTTTGTCCAGCCCTCACCACTAGGTAAGTCACTACGTTCAGTGCCTTTAGGTCTCTTCCTCAAGAAGATTTCCTTACTGCCTGCTAAGATACTTCCATCATAACTAACCAATATTGTCTCCCCTGAAATCATTTCAGCACCTCTGTGCAGTGCCTCAATTAATGTCATGGTCTTCCCGTGGTTTGCTTCACCAGATAATAACATCACGTTACGTCCCTTGTAATTAAATCCTGTAGCGTGCAGAGGGAACACGCCGTGTTCCTCAAGCTCCCTAGCTACTAAAGTCACCACAAGTCTCTGAAGTTCCCCAGTATACCAGTCCCCGTATAGGTATAGGGTCTTGCCGTCGTAAGCAAGTCTTTTATCACTGACATCCTTAAACCAAATACAGTCAGGTTTTTCCTTGGTAGCGCTCCTGATTAGTTGAGCCTCCGCTAGACGGTAACTAAGCCATATCTCGTCCTCAAATACCTTGTCTACGGGTTTCTCACTATATACGTCAATCCTCACCTTAGCCTCTAAAACCTTTACCTCCTCCGTATACTTATACATGCCTACCAACCCAAACTACTGCCTCTTGGTAGAATAGTATTCTTTAGCTTTATTAATAGCTTCCGCCACCGCGCCAGCCGTAGGTAATGGGGGTATGAACACGCAGAATAACTCTAGAGTTGTTGATCCAGTGTTCTTGATCTCGTGCTGTATCCCGGGCGTGGTCCGTATTACGTAGCCTGGCTTAATCTTAGTTACTGTTTGCTTGCCTTCAACTATCTCTATTGCCTCGCCTTCACCGCTCACGACATACATTATCTCGTCTGAGCCGTGTTGATGCAATCCCGTGCTACTCCCCGGTGGGATAAGAGATAACAGTATTGTTGCCTTATCGTAATTACCTAACTGAGGTGCTAGAACCACCTTCAGCTCTCTTTCAGCAGGCTTAGGTACTAAATAACCTGTTATTTCTTTCGCGTTAATCACGGGCATCTTACACCACCTAACCGCCTTCCACTACTTGAATCAATGTTATATCATCGTCGTTGCTTATATATTCATCATTACTTAAGATCCTACCGCTCTTTACTATAGCGTACTGTCCCTGAAGCCTCAACAAATCTTTAAGGACTTCCAGAACTTCCTTAACCACCAACGTGTTAACCTCCACGACCATGACATTCTCAAGATCTGGGTATACCCTAACCTTAATAGTGGGCATGCGCTAACCTCAACCAACTGATATGTCCAGCCCCAGCTTCCTTATCCTCTCCTTACTCGGGTAACCGCTCCGAGGGTCTAACTCTCTGTAGTGGTAGAAGAGCTCTAGTAGCTGGTTTATCGGGCACGTCACTCCTTTTATAGGTCCTTCCTCAAGAGGTTCTTCTACGAACCTCTTAGGCAGTGTGTCCTCCTCAACCCTAAGACCTAGCTTCAGGTTAAAGAGTCTCTCAAGATACCATATCCTCTCACCAGTCGTCAGTATGTCTTCCTTGGATGCCTCAATACCTGTTATAGCTTTATATTCTTCAGCTATCTTATTGAAGTCTATGATGCCGAAAACGCCGAATTTGCAGAGACCTGCTGAGTCTAGGAAAGCACACAGGTTTTGATGGATTATCGTGACCCTAACCTTAGACTCAATGTCTTTGGGTACTTCAGAGATCCCGTACTCCGGTAGCAGAATCCCTCTCTCCACCAGCATGGTCATGCCTTGGAGATGGCTTGCCCCGATATTTGAGGTAGCGTAAGCTAATCCTATGGAGTGGTACCGTCTCGGGTGGTGTGCTGGTAGCTCAAGACCCTTAACATGTATAGCGAACTTCTCAGCTTCCGGACCAATCCTTTGCGAGGCTCTCATAACGCCCTCAGCTAGTACGTCTCCCAAGCCTCTCCTGTATGCAATCATCTCCACTAGTCTTAGAACGGCTTCCCCGTCACCCCACCTAAGCTCAAAACCTAGGTCCTCAGTTCTGATAAGTCCCTTCTCGTAAGCTTCCATAGCCCAAGCTATGACCCCGCCAGTAGATATGGTGTCTAAACCTAGCCTGTCGCAGAGCCTGTTTATCTTTACGAGACTCTCGCCATCACCTATCATTAAGTTAGTTCCCATGAGAGCTAGAGTCTCAAACTCAGGGCATTTCTCCCACTCCTCACTAATCCCGCTTACCTGGAGTTCTTTATGGCACTGAATAGAGCAGACTACCTCAGTACCGCAGGCAACACCCCTAGACTTATAGACTTTCTGTAGGGTTTGCCCAGTTATATTATCTACCTTATCGAAAACCCCCTTAGTCCAGTTCTTTATAGGTACGTTGCCGTCCATGGTATAACCGATTAAGCCTCCTGAAGTCCCGTAAGACCTTAACCCGACACCCCTAGGAGATTTCAGAGGTGCAGCTAAGTGTTCCCTCATTAAGTGTACTAATCTCTCCCTATCGTGAACTTCGACCTTCCTACTACCGTAAGCAACTATAGCTTTCAGCTTCTTGGAACCCATGACAGCCCCGACACCAGTCCTCCCGGCAGCCCTCCTCTCATCTGTTATCACGGCAGCAATCCTAACTAAGTTCTCTCCTGCAGGACCTATCGCGGCTACCTTAGCTTTCTGGTTATTCAGTTCTTCCTTGATTATCTTAGAAGTCTCTAGAACGTCCTTACCCCATATATGTGATGCATCCTTAATCTCTGCCTTGCCCTCGATCACCGCTAAGTACACAGGCTTTCTTGAAGCCCCCCTCAAGACGATCCCGTCAAACCCTGCTCTCTTAAGCATTGCGCCGAACGAGCCGCCGACTATAGACTTACCTAAGTATCCGGTGAGAGGGGATTTAGTGACGAAAGCTGTCTTAGGACTTATAGGGAACGTGTCAACGAAGGGCCCTGTCATTATTACGAGGACGTTATCTGGTGATAATGGCTCGGTCTCCTTACTTATCAGGTCGTAGAGGAGTCTAGTAGCGTAGCCTGAACCCCCAACGTAGAGCCTGCACCAATCCTCTCTTAACTCAGTAGTCTTTATCTCCCCACTACTCAAGTCCACATCCAGTAACTTCCCGTTAAACCCGAAGACCATATGACATACCTCACTCAATCCTCTTAAGCCCAAAAAGCCTTAGCCAGTCTTCATGAGCTACATACCATACGTTATGATAGGAAGCCGGGTGTTTATCAACGTACTCATAAGCATTCTCATCTAAGATCTTTTTCAGAGCTATGTTAAGTAACTCGACGTAGTACCTAAAGTGCGGTAGGTATTGCGAGAGATCAGTCAACAACTTCTCTGCTTTACCGTGTGTACGGCATAACCTCCTAATCACTCTCTCATCATATGCTAGGTCTTGGTGATCGTTGATTACGGTCATACCGCCGATCTTCTTGACCTGCCACTGAGTTATTACTTCCTTAATTTCATTATTGACTTCTTCAAGTTTCTTTATTATATCCATGACCACGTTCACGCTACTCCCAAGTCTCTTAATCATGCTCTTACGGAGTTCTTCCACATTTCTTTTAGCTTCATCACTTATTATTATGAAATCATCTGACGTTATCACGTAGCCTTTATCCTTGAACCTCTTAAGAACCTCAAGTGCTTTCGCGTTATCTCCCTTCATGAAGTGAGTTAATAATTCGAGAGTAGTACACTCAACTAAATACATATAGTTAAGTACTAGGAAGTCTTCCTCAATCAAGATCGTAGAACTCATTACGTCCTCACCTCACAAATAATTTGTTGGGCACTGTTTTTAAGCTTTCCTATCTAAAAAGTATAATTACGTTTATAGCGTAATATACTAGATTTCTTTAAAGCTTAAAAACCCTAGTCATACAATATTATTCGTTGGTGTACAGTGTTATGGGTGAGGAGAAACAAGTTGAGTACGCGTTAGGCTCTAAAGTTATTGAGAGATTCTTCGGCGACGAGTACTTCCCTGTTAGGTGGGGTGAGGACTGGGATAAGATACTGAATACTAAGTGGGTTACTGTCCTCAAAGAAAACGAGAAAGACTTACACTGGTTTAGGAGCGACTTACATAACCCGCATCCTTGGATGCCTTACATGGAGTACTTCACTTGGTGGGACTCGAAAATAATTAAATCTTGTGAGTACCTATATAGGCGTTTCTGGGCGCCTACAGGCGTTGCTTGGGTAGCTAAAGTAGCTAACGGCTACGTATACACTACGATAATACCTCGTGATCCGGAGGAGGCTAAAATCGCTGCTAAGTACTTCCTTAAGATCCTGCCCACTTACGGGAGGCTCTTCCTTAAGTGGTGGGAGGAGAGGTACGTTCCAGAGCTTAAGAGAAACCTAGAGTACGTGTTTAACTACCCGTTCGATGAAGCGTCGCTAGATGAGCTGATGGTGTTATTAGAGGACATGATAGACATATATGACAGACACTGGAAGATACACTGGATACTAAACTTCGCGCAGTTCGTTAGCTTCTTAATATTCAAGGAATCTGTTCGCGCAGCGTTAGGAGATGAAAAATATAATAGTGGTTATGTGCAGGACTTAATAGCTAGGATCTTAGTATCAACTAAAGATAAGAATTGGGAGTCGCTTTACGAGCTCTACAACATTAAGGAACATATTAAGAGGAGCCCGGCAGAGAAAGCGTTGTTCGAATCAAGCTTAAGTGATGCAGAGGTCTGGAACACCATAAAGAGCGACCCCAAGTATAAGGAATTATTCGAGATGCTCAGTAAGTTCTTGAGGGAGTATGGGAGGAAGTCCATGTACGTATATGAGTATGACCTCCCAACATGGGAGGAAGACCCGTCTCAAGTGATAGCTCAGCTGAGGACTTACCTAGCTATGGACTACGACTACTTCGCTGATCATAAGAGGGTTGCGGACGATCAAAAAGCAGCTATGGACGAGTTAATGAGCCTCATACCTGACGAGAAGAAGGAGGAGGTACGCAAGAACATGGAGGCAGCCATCAAGATGGCGCCGCTAACGCCTGATCACCACTTCTACATAGACCAACAAACAAATGCTGCCGCTAAGTATGTCTTGAAGGCTATCGGGAGGAAATTCAAGGAGATGGGTCTCCTAGATGACGAGTTAGACACACTGTACCTAACCTACGACGAGTTACGCACACTGTACGCAGACCCCTCAGCTATTAACGCTAAGGAGTTAGTGCAGAAAAGAAAGAAGGAAAGGGAAGCCGCTAGAGAGTTGGTAACGCCGCCATACATTGGCACGATAACTGAGTGGTCGATTAAGGAAGAGCCTTACAAGCAAGGCTTGTGGGGATGGAGTTTTGAGAAACTGAAGACTGAGTGGGAGAACTACCTATACGGTAAGTCACGTAAGGCTAAAGTAATTAAGGGACTCGCTGTTGGCGTTCCTAAAGTCGTGGAGGGGGTGGTTAAGGTAGTTGAAGGTCCTAAAGACTTCGCTAAGGTTCAGAAGGGAGATATAGTAGCGTGCGATATAACTAGTCCGGCATGGATCGCGCTGTTCCCGAAGATGTCGGGACTGATATGCGATAGCGGCGGGCCCACATCGCACCCAGCTATAGTGTCGAGAGAGTTCGGGTTGCCGTGTATTGTGGGGTGTAGGGTAGCGACTAAGGTCTTGAGAGACGGTATGAGGGTCAGGCTAGACGGCATTAACGGAACCGCAATAATACTTGAGTAAGGCCAGTAAATTTTATTTCCTAACTTATAATTTTTAAACAGAACGTCTTTTTTAACCTCAATATACCATATCTAGTTGGTGCAGGTTTTTGGACGCAGAGGAGTACATAGTGGAAGTGGAGTTCCCTGTGCGCGTGCTTTTCGGAGTTGACTCAAGCAGGTACGTGGCTAAGATACGCATAAGCGATTCCTCAACCAAATTGAGAGACATTCTCAAGAAGTTAAATAATGACGTCATCAAATCCGAAAGACTTGAGAGTTACTTGGAGGGTGGTTCAGGTTTTTACGTGTTCGTCAACAATAACTTAGTTAAAGACGTAGATGAAGCCGTGGAAAAGTTGATTGAGCCGGGTACTACAAATATCAAAATAAAGATCTTACCTATTTTTGAAGGTGGTTAGTTATGGGGGTCGAAGTACCTGGTTATGGAGGGTCTATCCTCTACGTAGACCTTAGCACAAAAAACTCGAAGAAAGTTCCGCTCGACTCAGAGCTAATCAGGAAGTTCATAGGTGGGAGGGGGTTCGGGTCTAAGCTATTATATGATTTGGTAGATCCTGACGCATCGCCGCTAGCCCCCCACCAGCCACTCATATTCGTTACCGGACCGTTAGCTGATTTAGCTCCAAGCGCTTCCAGACTTAACGTGATGGCTAAGTCTCCTATGACAGGAATACACGGAGATTCTAACGTTGGGGGTCTCTTTGCTGTGGAGATGAAGAGAGCGGGCTACGACGCTATCGTGTTCAAAGGAGCTAGTGATAAGCCTACGTACGTGTGGATACATGACGACTTGGTTGAGTTCAGGGACGCAACGCACTTATGGGGTAAAACAGTGACTGAAACCACTGATGAGTTGATAAGAGAGGTCGGTGATCGGGACGTGCGCGTAGCGTGCATAGGTCCTGCTGGGGAGAGGCTTGTCGTTAACGCCGCTATAATGGTGGATTACGATAGGGCTGCAGCTAAATGCGGTGTGGCGGCAGTCATGGGCAGTAAGAACTTGAAGGCGGTGGTAGTGAGGGGGACTAGGGAAGTGAGGATTCATGACTTGAAGGCCTTTAGAGAGGCTTGGGAGGACGCGTTACAAGCCTTTAAAGCAGATCCTGGCACACTACTAGGATTCACTAAGGGTTCTCACTTCCTTCACAGGGTGCACAACGACATAGGAGCTCTAATATTAAGGAACGGTAGATTTGGTCAGTTACCTGATGATGTTCTAGAGAAATTCGATCGCGTGACTGACGAGTACTGCGTTAAATCAACTTCTGGCTGCGGGTATTGTGTGGTTTCGTGTGAGAAGAACTTCGTGGTTGACGTGCCTGGGTATGGACGTAGGAGGGTGAAGGTTGATTACTACGGCTTAGCACCCCTCTCATATAGGATGGATGTTTACGACCCTAAGATAGGGCTAGAATTCTCTTACCTAACTACTGAGTTAGGTTTGGATCACACGTTCGGTCAATTAATAGCGCTCGCTATGGAGCTCTACGAACATGGGATAATAACTAAGGAAGATGTCGAGGGGCTTGATCTGAGTTGGGGGAATGTTGAAGCAATAAGAACGATTATCGTGAAGACTGCTTACAGGGATGGTAAGATAGGCGAACTTTTCGCTGGCGGGTTAAAGGGTATCGTAGATAAATATCCTGAAGCAGCTAAGTACGCTATCCACGTTAAATGGATGGATAACATACCTCAAGATCCTAGAGGAAATCCCTTCTACAACTTCAGGTACGCAGTGTCTACTAGAGGCGGAACACATCTATGGGCTTCTGGACTGAGTAGGATAGCTCACGAGTTAGCGCCTCCTAACGCTCCACTAGAACAACAAATGAGTGTGTTTTTAATAGTCGAGAATTTCGTAACGCTGGTTAATATGTTGGGCGTCTGCAATTGGGCTTGGTCTGCTTACACTACGAGTATGGAGTCGTATAAGAGGAAGGAAAAAGCTCTCTTAAAGCTATACAACTCGGTCACGGGACTTAATCTAACAATTAATGACTTCTATGACGCTGTAGAGAGGGTGATACTCATAGAGAGAGCTGAGAACACGAGGTATGGTATTAGGAGAAAGGATGATACGTTGCCTGAACGATTCCTTAAAGAACCTTTAAGAGGGTATAAAACGAGTCACCCGCCCTACCCTGACCTAGACAAGAGACTTGATCTCTACTACAGGTTAAGAGGTCTCGACGAAGAAACAGGGATTCCTAAGAAGGAGACTTTAGTAAAGTATGGGTTAGATTACGTAGCTAAGGATTTAGAAGCTAGGGGGATACTACCTAGGTGATAAACCATGAAGAAGTTGGTATTCTACCCTGAGAGATGCACCGGATGTGCGATATGTACAGTAGCTTGCGTAACTAAACACGCAGACGGTAACATACTCGATTTCAAGACCTCTAGGATTAGGATACGCGTAGATAAGCAGAAAATACTTCAAGTAGCTAACGTGTGTGTTCAGTGTGAGGAAGCTTACTGTGTTTCAGCATGTCCTGTAGGGGCTTTATCCAGAGATGAGGCCTTAAGCTTTATAAAAGTAGATAAAGAGCTCTGCATATCTTGCGGGTCATGTGTTGAGGCATGTCCTTATAAAGGCATAATATTGAGTCATGTAGACGTTAAGCCAATAATATGTGATCTATGTTACGGCGACCCACAGTGTGTTAAGTGGTGTCCGTTCAACGCTTTAGAATACATGGACATCAACGAGAAAACCATCTCGCTAGCTAAGGCAGCACGAGAGAAAATGATTAACTTAATTAAAGAAATTAAATGACGTGAGGTTTTTAAGTAAGTAACTTAATTAACGACTTAACAGACTCAACACTCTCTAAGAATTTCTCCCTCTCGTTTTCGTTTAGAGGTAACTCAATCACTCTCTTCACGCCGGTCCTTCCTAGGATGACCGGGACCTCCGCCACCACGTCATGCTGCCCGTACTCACCGTCAAGGAATACGCTAGCAATCAGTAACTTGTTCGAATCTTTTCTTATAGCTTCTACCATGAGGGCTAATCCAGCCGCCGGCCCGTAAGAACTACTGTATCCCTTAAGCTTGGTTATTGTCGCCCCCGCCTCAATAGTTTCTTTCTTTAATGACTCGATTTCGTTCTCAGGTAATAGCTGGGTTAGGGGGATGCCGCAGACGGAGGAGAATCTGGGTAGTGGTAGCATGTTCTCGCCGTGCATCCCTATCACTACTGGAACTATCGAGGAATAACTTATGTTGAGTTTTTTAGACGCATAGTAAGCTAGTCTAGCAGAGTCTAGAACCCCGCTAAAACCTATCACTCTCTCCCTAGGGAAACCTAGCTTCTTGTACATTAGGTAGGTCATTACCTCTAACGGGTTCGTAGTGATTATCACTATAGAATCGGGTGCGTACTCCCTAATCTTAGGGGCTATGTCATTAATTATTGACGCGTTATCCGCGATCAACTGCTCCCTAGTCATGCCCGCCTTCCTAGGCTTACCAGCCGTCACTAAGACTATGTCACTACCTTTAATTACGCTAAAGTCTTCCGAGCCCTGTATATCCACGTCAATACCGAGAACTGCGGCAGCGTGTGATAAGTCGAGAGCTTCCCCCTGTGCTAAACCCGGAACCACGTCCACCAACACTATCTTGCTGTCAAGACCTCTCAAGACACTCATGAGAGCGGTTGACGTTCCTACCCTACCAGCTCCTATAATTGAAATCAAGCTCTCACCACACTCTCTAACATTGCTTTACTTAAAAAGAAAGCATATTAAAGTTGTTGAGGGGGTTTCTCAAATCAGGAACTACATCTTTTAGAGAAAGAAATGTAGGTGTATTGGTTTTCATTACCTTACGTTCTTGTAATGCTTAGGAATTTCGTGAAGACCTCTATAAGTATTTTAGCTGCTAGGAATGAGGTTATATCTCCCACGTCCACGAGAGGGTTTACCTCAACTAAATCTAGTCCAGCGGTTTTTCCGTCTATCGCGTTCGTTATTAGGTCTATCACCAGTGTTGGCTGGAGTCCTTCTGGTTCGGGGGTGGATACCCCCGGCGCATATGCTGGATCTATCACGTCCACGTCTAAAGATATGTACGTATGTTCACAGGTACTCAAGAAATCCCTCACTTTATTAACTGCTTCCCTTAAAGTTACTTTGTTGAGCTCGTATGAATTAATCATGTTTAGGCCTGCTTCCCTAGCTTCTCTCAGCTCTTTAAAGTCAACGGCTCTGAAGCCTAACACCATCACGTTCCTCGCTCCCACTATCTCGCTAATCCTTCTAGTCACGCACGCGTGACTATACTTGAAGCCTAGGTAATCTGACCTGAAGTCTAGGTGAGCGTCGAGAACTAGTACGCAAGGATTTTTCTTTACTGTGTTGAAGAGGCCTTCAATGATTCCGTAAGTTACTATGTGATCTCCTCCGACGAAGACGGTCTTTCTGGTCTTGAGTAATTCTTTAGCGACTACCGAGATGTTCCTCAGTGTTGCTTCAGCACTGCCATGCACTACCGCTATATCGCCTTCATCTACTGGAGGGTTTTCCTCCAGGGCGATGCCGTTCCTGAACGAGTAGGTTTCTAGGGATTGGGAGACGTGTCGTATACGCATCGGCGCGAACCTAGAACCACTTCTAAAGCTGTTAGTTGAGTCGAAGGGGATTCCTACTAGGCTTAAGGGGTTCCTCTCCCTATCCCCGTTAACTCCCAGAAATACGTACGGGTTGTTGATTAGGTAGAGTTCAAGCATGCTTACCTACTCCTTGATGTATGACGATAAGGTTTTATAAAACCAGTTTCTTTTATTTTCTGTAGGTGTTACGTGAGCGTGAGTAGCGATAAGTATGAAAAAATCGTTGATTTAGCGGCACGTAGGGGTTTTTTCTGGCCTTCCTACGAAATCTACGGTGGTTTAGCAGGTTTTTATGACTTAGGTCCTCTAGGATCTCTCCTGAAAGAAAACATAAGGAAGCTCTGGCTAGATTACTTCGTCTTCAGACATCAAGATATGGTTGTCCTCATAGAGACTCCGGTGATAGCGCCTGAGATAGTTTTTAAGGCTTCAGGACATGTGGAGAGCTTCACAGACCCAATAGTTAGTTGTAGTAAGTGTGGGAAGATTTACAGAGCTGATCATCTCTTGGAAGACCTTCTCGGAATCAAGGTTGAGGGTTTACGTCCTGAGGAACTTACTTTGATTATTAGGGAGAGAGGGGTTAAGTGCCCCTCATGTGGTGGTGAGTTAGAGGATGTAAGGACTTTCAATCTCTTATTCCAGACTAACGTAGGTCCTTACAAGCATGACGTAGCTTACTTAAGGCCTGAAGCTGCTCAGGGAATGTTCACGTCTTTTAAGAGGGTCTTTAACGCTATGAGGTACTCACTCCCGCTAGGCATAGCTCAGGTAGGTAGGGTGGCTAGGAACGAGATATCCCCTAGGCAGGGGATGGTTAGGCTGAGAGAATTCACCATAATGGAGGTCGAGTTCTTTTTCGACCCGGAGGATTCTGAAGAACCCGACTTCAGCAAATTCCCTGAGAAGCTGAGGATATTGACTGCTGATGCTAGGAGTAAGGGGTTGGATGAGGTAATTGTTGTGAAGCCTGAGGAGGCTGTTGCTGAGGGTATAGTACTTAATAAGTGGCTCGCGTACTGGATGTCAGTAGCTCAAGCATTTGCTAAGGAACTTGGTTTAAGGGAGGATGAGATATTGTTTGAAGAAAAACTCCCCGAGGAGAGAGCTCACTACTCTAAGCAGACGTTCGATCAATTAGTTTCTATATCTAGGTGGGGCTGGGTCGAGATATCAGGTCACGCTTACAGGACTGACTACGACTTATCCAGGCACATGCAGTTCTCAGGTGAGGACATGAGGGTCTACAGAGAACTCAAGAAACCTGAGGAGGTTATTAAGAAGAGGGTAGTCATAGATCAAGAACTCCTAAGAGAATACTTCGGTTTAGACACGCCCAGAGTACTACAGGCTTTAAGGAAGTTGAGTGTAGAGGAGGTTGAGAAGATTCTTAGAGAGGGGGAGGTACTTGTTGAGGGATTTAAGGTGCCTGCGAGAGTCTTCCGTACCGAGGAAGTTAAGGAGGTTGTGAGGGGTCGTAGATTCATACCGCACGTGGTGGAGCCCTCGTTTGGTGCGGAGAGATTATTACTAGTCGTTCTAGATAAAGCTTACTCCGAGGAAGGGGGTAGGGTAGTCCTCAAATTACCGCCTAAGCTAGCACCTTACAAGCTCGCTGTCTTCCCCTTAATACCTAAGGAAGAGTCTTTGAGAATGCTTGCTAGGAAGATTTATCATGACGCCGTCAAAGCAGGTCTTACAGTCATTTATGATGAGGATGGGAGTATAGGGAGGAGATACGCGAGAGTTGATGAGATAGGGGTTCCTTACGCTGTGACAGTAGATTATCAGTCACTAGAAGACAACACCGTGACTATAAGATTCAGAGATTCAAGAGAGCAGGTAAGGATTAAGTCCGACGAGGTAGTTAAGTGGGTCTTGAGTAATTTCTGACCTCCTCTCCGCCCTGAAGGGCGTGGCTCCCAGTTGCAAACTGGTAGGGAGGTCTTTTAGGGAAGGAGCTACTGCTGACGGTTTAATACGCTTGGAGCACTTACGTAGCGAAACTTTTAAGTAGTAAACAAGATAATCTCACGTGACTTGCGGGGATGCACCATGATTATCCAGCCATTCGATGAATACTGGAGAGACTACGATGAGTGGTACGAGAAGCACCGAGAGCTTTACTTCAGCGAATTGAAAGCGGTGGAGCTAGCCTCCCGTGGGGTTCCACGTCCGTGGCTCGAGGTAGGAGTTGGTACTGGTAGATTCGCGGCTCCACTAGGAGTGGAAGCGGGCGTAGACCCCTCTGATGCTATGTTAAAGATAGCCTCATCAAGAGGTCTCTGGGTTGTAAAGGCTCCTGGTGAAAGCCTGCCATTCCCCGATGTCTCATTTGGTGGAGTGTTCATGATTGTAACACTGTGCTTTCTAGATAACCCAGTACAAGCACTCCGGGAAGCACACCGGGTACTAACACCGAGCGGTAGACTCATACTGGGATTCGTGCCAGCAGATAGCACGTGGGGTTTATTCTATCGTGAGCTAGCCCTTCGTAACTGTTTCGGACTTTATATAAATTTATAATGGTTTATGTGAGCTGTTTTATGTGAAGTATTTATAAGCTCTAAGAGGGTACTAGATTATGAGAGTAGAACTAGACACCCAAGATGTGG
>CAZWSU010000051.1:0-24039 GCA_964636755.1 uncultured Desulfurococcaceae archaeon | reverse complement strand
TTTGAGAAATTTTGGGTGATGTAAAGCTTATATTTCTTCTTATATTGAAGGTATCAGTGTCATCAGGCTTGTGCTGATGACGGCGCCCCCGCACACCATTGGGTGCGGGGATGTAGCCCCCAATGAGCCACTGATAGAGATGAGACGATTGAGGGAGAAGCCCGCGCAAACAAAACACTCCAAGTTACTTAAGAGCGGTTTTCACCTGTAAAAGCTTATAAGTCTACTTATGATGAAGTTATTAAGACTTTGAAGGCATGTCAGGCCTTAAATGAGTAAGTCTTCGAGGTTGTGACGTCTTGAGCCCTTGGAGAGTTAGGTGTAAGGAATGTGGTAACGTGTGGGTCCTAAACGTAAGCTATGACTTAAACGAGTTTACTCATCTATATCATTACTGCAAGGTTTGCGGTAAGAACACGTATCACGAGATCATAGAACCTTCCGAGTGACTTCAAGTTCTTAAAAAGAATTCAGTGGAGGTTCATCGCATCACCTAATCAGTCGGGCGACACTCATCACTAACAATTCCATAGTTTTGAAAAAATAAATTAATGCATCGCATTTGTTTATTGTTGGTATCCCCTGAGTCTTCAGAATGATAAGTTAGTCTTGAGGAGGTCTAGGAACTCATCAACTTTCATTGATTTTTGTAAGCCGGAACTCCGTATCCTTACGTTGATAGTCCCGCTCTCTCTTTCTCTGTCGCCAACCACTACTATGTACTCCACCCACTCAATCCCTGCGTCACGTATCTTCCTACCCAGACCTACTTCTCTTCGATCTACGTCTACCCCAACACCGGCTTCACGTAACTTACTCGCGATTAATTCAGCGTAATCTATTAAATTCTTGTTTACAGGTATTACCTTAACTTGAGTAGGCATTAGGAACGCCGGTATGTAGGGGGTTTTGCCAGCTAGCTCCATCTTATACGCTCTATCTATTAAGGCGTACACGAGAACTTCAGGAGGTCCTAACAATTCTGAAGATAGAGCAACCAGGTTTTCATGACTCGTTTTTGAGGAGTTGCTAGTCAAGACCTGCGCAGAAGTCTTAGTAAGTAGTGTTGGCGTCTCAGTCGAGTCCATGTAGTAAAGCTCTGTTGACAGCTTCCAGGAAGTACTGTCCTTCTCAACAACTAACGTGAATTCTTCGTAGAACTTATTAAGTACTTCGTTTAAGTAACTCGGGATGCCTTCCTCGAACACTTTCTGATTAACTCTTAAGACAAGCATTGAATGATCTAATACCTCAATTCTCATTAATTTCTCGAGCACGTGACTAAAGAGATCAGCAAATAACTTAAGGGTGTCCCTCAAATTATTCGATAATATCGTTAGTTGAGGTTTCCTTAAGCACATCAAGTAATTTCTAAAATCACTTTGTTTAGGTTCCTTCAATACGTTAAGGATCTCGTACAAGTAGTAACTACCCTCCCCTTTAAGAACTCCTAACTCTAACAAAGTCTTAACGTGATCTGAGAAAGCACCGCTACTAACACAGTGTTTAATGCCCTCCGTAGTCTCGAAGCACAGGAACTCCTCACCCTTCTCTAAGTCTTTCGAGTAGCCTTGAGATACTACTCTCTCTCCGTGCAGGCCGTGCATCCGCTCAAGCTCTTTAACTATTGACTCGCTCAACTCAAGCAACTTGTTCTCAATATTTACGGCAGGTCCTAGCCTACGAAGTCTTAAACCGGCGTCTTCTACTAACTTAAACCTAAACTTACTTAACAGCTCCTTAACTCTCTCGCTAGGGCCCCACCTCATGACAGGAACTTCCAAACACTCATGTTTACTCAAAACCCACTTCAGTTTCTTCACGTGCTCGGAGTCGGGGGCTAGCTTACGCGTGCCGGAAACCCTGTCAATCACGAAACACTCGTTGAATGCTGTGACCTTAACCCCTCCTTCAGGCCTATACTCTCTGGATAGTTCTGAGAGGGGATGTCCGTAGCAGTTAATGGAGAACTGCTTATACCACCCGAAGGGAGTCCTGTAAATGGGGACTTCCTTAATCTCTTCCCGCAAAACATTCTCAAGAAACTTAAGCACCTCTAGAGCTTCATGAGGTCTTGCGAGATTCTTCGATAGGTGGGCGTAAGGGTATAGGACTACTGCAGAGGGTTTCAGCGTAACTACTAAGTCTTTAAGATCTCTCACGAAACCTAGCGCTAACCCACTTAAGTTTCTTGAATCACCTTCCTCGACTGTGGTGAAAACTACTAGAGCGTTCTTGAGCTCGATCGAGTATTCCCCAGGTATTTCCTCAGCTTCCTTAAGAGCTTTATCCGTTGTCTTAGCTTTGAAAGATTCGGCGTGGATTAACAGCGTCCTCAAACACTCACCTAAGTATTCCTCTCATGTATTAATTTAAGTGCTGGCGTGAAGCTGTTTTAGATCCACGCGTCTCCACGGCAATCGAATTTAATAGGTAGTTAATAACGTAAAAAATGGTGGGTGGTGTTGGGCGAGTCCAAGTCTCAGGGTAAGAAGCTAGCCTCGATAGAGGACCTAGAGCTCACGCCGACAGTCCTCTCTAAGCTGATGGAAGCTGGGTATAAGACTCTTGAGTCTATAGCTGCCGCTAATTCGGCGGAGCTCGCCAGCATAGTAGGCATACCTTTACCGACTGCTCAGAGAATAGTTGTTAGAGCGAGGGATTTACTAGGTCTTAAGTTTAAGACAGCGCTTGAGTTAAGGGTGGAGAGGGCTAAGATTGGTAGGATAACCACGGGCTCAAGGAGTTTAGACGCATTACTGGGTGGGGGGATTGAGACTAAGTCCATCACAGAGTTTTTCGGCGAATACGGGACCGGCAAAACCAACATATGCCACCAGATAGCAGTAAACGTTCAGCTACCTGAGGATAGGGGAGGGCTGAGCGGGAAGGCGTTATACATAGACACTGAAGGTACTTTCAGGTGGGAGAGGATAGAGGCTATGGCTAGGGGTGTGGGGCTAGACCCTGAAGCCGCCATGAGGAACATAATATGGGCTAGGGCGATAAACAGCGACCATCAAATCTCATTAGTTGAGGAAGCTACTAACGAGATACTTCCCAACGAGAACATAAAGCTACTCATAATAGACTCAGTCATCAGCCACTTCAGAGCTGAGTATACTGGGAGGGAGACCCTAGCCATAAGACAGCAGAAACTTAACAAACACTTACATGACCTGGCTAGAATAGCGGAAGCTTTCGACATAGCGGTAGTCGTGACTAATCAGGTCATGGCGAGACCGGATCTCTACTACGGCGATCCAACACAAGCCGTCGGAGGGCACGTGCTAGCACACGCGCCTGGTGTCAGGGTTCAGCTAAGGAAGGGTAGAGGTAATAAGAGGATAGCTAGGGTTGTCGACGCACCCCACTTACCGGAAGGCGAGGCCGTTTTCGCGATAACTGAGGAAGGAATCAGGGATGTAGAGGAGTAAGTGTTGAGGATTGAGGAGCTGACTCTAGTCGTAGCTGTCTTAGCCACGCTTTCATACGCGTCGATATCAGACCTCAGAAGCAGGGAAGTAAAAGAGTATGTGTGGATTCCGGCATCCATCCTATCGGTAACTATTAACTTGTTATCAGGTAATTATGACTTACTACAGTTAGCGTTAGCTTCGGTGCCGGCTCTCCTAGTCTTGGTCTTCGCCGTATTCGATATGATGGGTGGAGCAGACTTCCTAGCTCTCTTACTAGTCACTCTAGCACACCCCAGGATGCTTCCTAAACCAATAACCTACTTGACCCTCATGTACTCACTACTCATCCCAGCAGCACTGATATTAATTAACTTAGCCCGTGGATTGAAACACCTCAAGCACTATAAAGAGCTTAAGTGTGTTAAGGGGAGTAAGACCGCTTTATTATTTCTAGGCCGTCCTGCCAAAGTAGGATCGTTCCTTAAATCAAGGTTCACCTACTTACTAACGGTTCCTGTGGGGGATGGGGGTAATGCGTCGTTCGAGTGCCGCACCTCGTTCTCCATGGACGAGGCTTATGAGGAGAAAATAAAGACTAGCTTGATGGATATGCTGAACAAGAAAATACTTAACGCCGATGATTTTGTCTGGGTTACTCCAGGACTACCTCAGATAGTGTTCTACTTGATCGGATACGTGGCGGCGCTAGCTACTCCGGAAACACTCCTACACCTTATAATTCCCTCAACGTGAGTTATTCTTCGGTAGTGAGGATTATGAGTGAACAAACCCTGAAGATTTTGTGGGCCCCTTGGAGGATGAGTTACGTAGTCAGGGGCTCTACGGAGGAATGCATATTCTGTAAAGCGGTTAGAGGGGGTGACGAAGAGAATTACGTAGTATTAAGGTCTGGGCACACTATAGCCATGCTCAACATATTCCCGTATAACACAGCGCACGTCATGGTGGCGCCGGCAAGACACGTCGCGAGGGTAGAGCAGTTAACGCGTGAGGAAGTCTTAGACTTATTTGAGGTTCTTTCCAAGATTATTAAAGCGATTGACGCCGAGTACGTCCCCCAAGGATACAACATAGGGGTGAATATGGGGAAGGTTGCCGGAGCAGGCGTTGAATCACATATTCACGTTCACGTAGTCCCTAGGTGGTTGGGGGACACCAACTTCATGCCAGTGATCGCGGGAACTAAGGTAATGCCTGAAGACCTGCGTAGCACGTATACTAGACTAAGGAGCAGGGTCTTATCTCAGGAGATAACACGTTAATATTTAATTTACTGAATTGTAAAACCTGTTCGCTCTCTCCGAGGAAGCATCTCGGCAAGTGATATTAGTCTAATGAATTAATCGTTTTTAACGCTGACGTACTCAGCGTATATTGAGGTACCTAACTTGAAGAACCTGGTTTACGAGTTGACGGGTAAGGACTTAATAACTACTCAGGAGTGGAGCGTTGATGAGTTAAGGATCGCGCTAAACCTAGCTAAGGAGTTTAAGTGGGTTGCTCACTACTACGGCGTTAGCAAGATACCGCCTATCCTAGAGAGGAAGACTTTCTTCATGTTATTCTTCGCCGGCTCTACGAGGACCAGGGCAGCTTTCGAGGCGGGCATGACATACTTAGGTGGTCACGCGCAGTACATAGGAGCGCAGGAAACACGTATTGGGGAGGGTGAAGCTGTTAAGGACGTGGCAGCCATGTACGAGAGGTATGGGCACGGCTTAGGGATAAGGATACTTGATAAAGCCATAGATTACAAACACGGTGCCGGTAACCAGTTAATACGGGAGGTCGCTAAGCACGTTAAGATACCCGTGATTAACATGGCTGACGATCAGTTCCATCCAACGCAAGCCCTAGCCGATTACATGACTTTCGAGGAGCTCTTCCCCAACCCTAAAGGCAAGAAATACGTTATTATGTGGGCTTACTCTCCAGTCGTCAGAGGTCCCTGTAGCATTAACGAGGATCTCTTAATGTTTACTAGGATGGGTGTTGATGTGACGGTGGTTTACCCGCCGGGCTACGACCTATTTCCCGACGTGGTTGGGTGGGCTAAGGAGAACGCGAGAAACTCGGGCTCGGTCCTCGAGTTCAGTAATGACTATAAGGAAGCTCTGAGAGGAGCTCACGCAGTATTCCCGAGGAACTGGGCTTCAAGAACTCTCCAAGAACTAGGTTACAGCAAGTACGGCCAAGAAGAACTGAAGAACTACGAGAAATTCAAGGACTGGAGGGTAACTAAGGAGTTGATGGATCTCATGGATAGATCCGGGGTCTTAATGCACGTGATGCCTATCTTCAGGAACGCTGAAGCCGATGACGAAGTGGTTGATAGTCCTAGATCCGTCCTCTACGAGCAAGCTGAGAACGGGTTATGGACTAAGATGGCTGTCCTAGCCTTAACGATGGCTGGGCTCAAGTAATGATTAACTAAAACACGTATAAAACCATGATAATTTTTCTTTATCGAATAAAATAACGTTTTATTGAAATCAATATAGTGAAGTTTAAAAGATAACGTTCTTAATGAGTTATGTGGTGACGTGTTTGGGCAAGCCCTGGTATGTAGGTATTTGGGAAGGTCAGGACTACCTCTCTAACTTGGAGAGGACGCAGGAAGATATAAAGCTGATTATTGAAGCCGCCAGAGACTTAGAGAGGAAGTTTAAAGCCAAGGTTCCCACACCATACCTCCAAGGACAAACACTGTTCATGTTCTTCTATAACAGGTCTTTAAGAACCAGAAATAGTTTTGAGGCAGGCATGTCTCAGCTCGGCGGTCACGCACACTTCTTGAGCCCGCAAGACGTCTATACCCCCACACTCCCTGAGGACATGGAGCCTTACAAGACTGAGGCCATAAGTGACGTTGCCAGGGTCTTAAGCAGGTACGGGAATGGGATAGCTATAAGGATTTACGCTGACGCAGCTAAATGGCATATCGGTAGAGGGCACAGGGTCATCGAGGAATTCGCTAAGTGGGCTACCATACCGGTTCTCAACATGGAGGACGACATATTCCACCCCTTCCAGTCTTTAGCTGACATTAAGGCCGCACTCGATGTTGTGCCTAACCTGAGAGGTAAGAAGTTCGTGGTTTCCTACGCTTACTCCGGCGGTCTCAAGCCGTTAGCTGTCCCGCAAGACGTCGCTATCATGGCTGCTATGATGGGTGCTGAGGTATGGATCGCTCACCCACCGGGCTTCGAGTTAATGGATAACATAATGCAGAAGGTTAAGGAGCTAGCTGACCGTTACGGCGGTTCCGTTAAAGTAACTCACGACATGAAGGAGGCTTTCGAGGGAGCCACCTTCGTCTACCCGAAGGCCTGGAGTCCTAAAGGGTTCTTCCCGCCCTTCAGCGCTGACGGAAAGGTACATAAAGAGGAAGCTATGGAGTACCAGAGCAAATTCAAGAACTGGATAGTCACTATGGACCTCTTGGAGGAGTCAGGCAAGCCTTACTACATGCACTGCGGTCCGGCTGATAGAGGCCAGGAAGTTACGGATGAGGTTCTAGACACATACGAGAAATCACTCTACTTCGAGGAAGCTGAGAACAGGCTGCACGTTCAGAAAGCTGTGATGGCAATGGTTATGGGAAGTAAGTATGAGTGAGGGGTGTGCGCTTAATTGTCTAGGGATGAGAGATATATCCTCATAGCTTTAGGAGGTAACGCTTTCCAGACAAAGGGGGATAAAGGAACCCCTGAGGACTACTGGAAGAACGCTTATAGAGCCGCGGAAACCATAGTGAGGATAGTTAAAGAGGGATATAAGGTAGTCGTTACGCACGGGAACGGACCTCAAGTAGGCATCATAATGGAGTGGATGGAGCGATCTAAAGACAGAATACCTCCCCTAACAATGGACATGGCCGGGGCCATGACTCAAGGATGGCTAGGCTATCTGCTAGCTCAGTCAATAAGTAACGTACTTTCAAGAGAGGGGGTTAGAGACTCAGTTAAGGGTGTCGTGGCCGTGGTCAATCAGGTTGAGGTTAGGAGGGATGATCCCGCGTGGAGCAACCCCACCAAATATGTGGGGAGTTGGTACACCGAGGAAGAAGCTAAGAAGCTGGCTGCTGAGAAAGGCTGGATATTCAAGCCCGATCCTAGAGGAGGTTATAGGAGGGTAGTCCCCTCACCAAACCCCTTCAACAATGTGGAAGTATCTGCTATAAAGAGGTTAGTTGATGATGGGTGGATAGTTGTCGCTTCCGGCGGTGGCGGGATACCGGTCGTCAGAAACGATGACGGCTCATTACAGGGAGTTGAGGCAGTCATCGATAAAGACCTGGCTGGCGAAGTCTTAGCGACGTCTCTCGGCGTAGGGACTTTCGCGATATTAACAGACGTTGACGGAGTGTACTTAAACTTCGGCAAGCCTGATCAGAAGAAGTTAGATGTGGTCATGGTCTCTGAGTTGGAGAAGTACTATAAGGAGGGTCACTTCGCGCCAGGATCTATGGGTCCTAAAGTGCTAGCCGCGATAAGGTTCATAAAGAACGGCGGAAGGAAAGCCATGATAGGCCATCTATACAACGGCTACGAAGTAATTAAAGGACGCTCAGGAACTACGGTATTACCTATCTAGTCATTAACTGTTTTCGTAAATAATTTAAACACGCACGTCAAGCGCTTTTAAATACTTAAAAGCTTTTCTCTAAAATATATAAACAATTGTTTAAAATAGTCTTAACCGTGATTCTAACGGTGTGTTTTACTTGGAGAAGGTAGACATACTAATAAATAATGCTTTAATAGTCACAATGAATCCTAGAAGAGACGTTATCCCGCGAGGCTTCGTCGCTGTCAGGGATGGCAAGATCGTTGATGTGGGTTCTGGTGACGGCAGGAGTAAATACGTTGCCGAGGAATACGTGGAGTTGAGGAGGAGCGTCGTGACCCCTGGTTTCGTGTGTGCTCACACACACTTCTACGGACTCCTCTTAACTGGTTCCCCGTGGTTTGGGGTGATTGAGGCACCGTCCGATTTCCAGCAGAATCTGCAGAGGATTTGGTGGGCGCTGGACGAGACTCTAACACACGAGGATGTCTACGTCAGCGCGTTGCTTGGATCCATACTTTTCGCCAGGACCGGAACGACCTTCTTTAAAGACTTGCTGGACGCTCCTAACGTTACCCAGAACTCGTTAGACTACGTTGAGAAGGGCGTTACCGAGGTTGGTTTAAGAGGTTTCGCCGGGTTCTCGGTGACTCAGAGGAGGAGTTTGAGTGAGGGTTATGAAGGCATAGCAGAGAACGAGAGATTCGTTAAGAAGACTCACGCTAACCCTGAAAGCAAGGTTAAGGGTGTTTTCACACTACACGCGTCTTTCACAGTCACCGACGACGTCTTAATCAAGACTAAGGAATTAGCTGATAAGTACGGGACTATATACGCTATGCACTTAGAGGAAGGGCTTATAGACGTCTATCACAACATTGAGCGATACGGGAAGAGGCCTGTGGAGAGGTTGAGGGATATAGGCTTCTTATCCCCAAGATTCCTCGCAATACACGGCGTTCAAGTAACCGAGGATGAGTTAATGATATTAAAGCAGTATGACGTGAAGATAGCTCATAACGCGATGAGCAACATGATTAACGGGGTTGGAGTCCCCCCAATACCCAAGATGTTGTCGCTTGGGATGACTGTTGGCATAGGTAATGACGGGTATGTGATGGATGTCTTCGAGAACATGAGGTCAACGTACCTAGTACATAAGGTAGTGAATAAAGACCCTAGGTTGATGAGCCCCCTCAAAGTGGTTGAGATGGCCACTATTGACGCGGCTAAAGCGCTCGGCGTTCACGATAAGATAGGGTCTATAGAGGTAGGTAAAGAAGCTGACATAACGATATTAGTTCCTGAATTCACGCACACACCTCTTGATGAGAGAACGGTTTACGGGCATCTAGTCAATACCTTTAGTGGTAAGGATGTTTGGGGTGTTTTAGTAAAGGGTAGCTGGGTCACTAAAGAGAGGCGTGTGGTAACGGTAGACTTAGATAGGGTTGTTGATTACGCTGAGAAAGTGGTGAATAGGCTTTGGGATCGGATGATCTCTATGGAGGTCAAGTATAAGGTTGAGTGGCTTAAGCCGTAGTTTATTAGGTGGTGTGCATGAGCGTGGAAATATCTGTTGAGATAGCTGGTCTGAAGTTCAGGAACCCCATACTAAACTCAGCGTGCCCGATCTCAAGAGACGGCAAAGCCATGGAGCTACTTGCTGAGGGGGGTGCGGGAGGCCTGGTAGCCAAGACTATAGGTATTAAAGCAGCTAAGGTTCCGAGACCTCACATGGGGGTCATCAACAGGGGGTATATAGGGTTAGTGTCGCCTAAGTACGAGGACGGGAAGCTAGTTACCAAGATAGTGAGTGTTAGGGGAGCGTACTACGGGTTCTTAAACGCTGAGCTCTGGTCTGACTTACCGCCCGAGCAGTGGTTCAACGTTGAATTACCTTACGCTAGGAGAGTTGCTGAGAAACACGGGATACCGTTGATAGCTAGCTTAGGGTACTGGGCGCACGAGCTCAGGGAGTTAGGGCCTAAAGCGGTGAAAGCAGGTGCTCAAGCTATTGAGTTCTCAACGCATTACGTAGGCTTCGATTACAAGCCAGTTGTAGAATCGGCTAAGGCACTTAAGGAAGTCGTGGACGTTCCAGTATTTCCCAAGCTAAGTCCACACCTCACAGGCCTTAAAGAAATGATAAAGGAGCTTGAGAAAGTAGGTGTCGACGGAGTAGTAGCGATAAACACTATAGGACCTACGCTACACATAGACATTGAGAGCGGAAGGCCCATCATGGGAGGACCTAACGGGCACGGATGGCTTTCAGGACCTGCTATAAAACCTCTCGGCGTCGCCGTAGTGGCTGAGATAGCTAAGATAAGCAAGCTACCTATAATCGGGGTTGGAGGGATCTCACAACCCGAGGACGTGATTGAGTACGTTATGGCTGGAGCCACGGCTGTCCAAGTATGCACTCAAGCCATACTAGAAGGCCCTAAAGTATTTAGGAGACTGGCTGAGGGAGTCGCTAAGTGGTTGAGGGAACATGGGTACTCAAGCATAGAGGATGTGAGAGGTATCGCGTTAAAGCATCTCAAGCCTGACCTAGCCGGCTGGTACGAGGTGAAGAACCCCGTAGTCTCCGAAGAGAAATGCATTGCTTGCGGACTATGTGAGCAGTCATGCACCTACGACGCCGTCCACGTCCTCCCTAAGGGCAACGCCAGGGTAGCTGTAGTAGATCCCGGCAAGTGCTACGGTTGCGGCGTCTGCACGACGGTCTGCCCGACAAGAGCTATACACTTCCCCTCAAGCTACTGGGTGTAGTCACCCAAGATGTTTCATTAAAATCAAGTAAGTTTTTCTTTTCAAGACTTGAATCCCTCCTAATGAGTATTTCTTGTTTAGTTTAAGTCATACTAAAAAACGCTCTCGAAAACTACTTGTGTGGGGACTGAAGCAATATGTCGAAGTACATAAAGAACCTCACATGTTCTCGTTGCGGCACGATCTACGAGTATAGGGATAAGCCCTCCATCTGCTTAAGAAACGATTTAGGCAGGCTAGACGTAAACTATGACTACGAAGCACTCAAGAACTTCTATACTAGAGAATACGTCAATAAGAAGCCCCTAACCAATCAATGGAAGTACTTCGACTTACTACCACCTGAGAAAAGCGAGAACATAGTTACTCTAGATGAGGGCGCGACCCCCTTAATCAGGGCTCGAAGGCTTGCCGAGAAGCTCAGGATTAAGTCTTTATGGATTAAGGACGAAACAAGAAACCCGACAGCCTCTTATAAAGACCGCGGGATGTCCGTGGCCGTTAGCGTCGCTAAAGAGTTTGGTTACAGTAAGTTGGTCACGGCTTCATCAGGTAACGCTGCGGTAGCTCTATCAGCTTACGCCGCCAGAACCGGGATGGAGGTCTACGCTTTCGTTATAGAGCAAGCTAGTTATAGTAAGATCGCCCAGCTACTCTTCTACGGGGCTAGGGTAGTCAAGGTACGGGGTCTTGGCAGGGAGGACCCCACGGTCAAGATGATGAGGCTGGCTTACGAGAAATTTGGGTTCTTTCCCTCACCCAGCTTCGGCCCCTTCAATCCCTACCAGATAGAGGGGTCTAAGACAATTTCTTACGAGATAGTGGAGCAGATGGGTTGGAGGGTTCCGAACTGGGTGTTCGTTCCCGTAGGGGCTGCGTCACTACTCACAGGTGTCTGGAAGGGATTCAGGGACTACCTAGAGCTAGGTCTGGTTAGCGAATACCCCAGATTATTCGCGGTGCAGTCAACAGGTAACCCGCCGTTCGTTAGAGCGTTTAAAGAAAATCAAGACCCGTTCAACATACGTCCTTGGGATCACCCGCACACGATAGCTTGGGGACTTGAGGACCCCTATCCTTGGGACGGTGACGCTGGCCTGAAAGCTCTTAAAGTAACAGGCGGTAACGCGGAGGAGGTTGAGGACTCCCTAATCGTTGAAGCCATGAAAGCACTCGCTAGCAGTGAGGGGATATTCGCAGAGCCTTCCGGAGCAGCGTCCTTAGCGGGACTCATGAAAGCTCTTCAAGATAAGCTCATAGACAAAGACGAGGAAGTGGTGGTGCTGATAACGGGGCATGGGCTGAAAGATCCTGATGTCGTGAGAGAGGTCGTGGGTGATGCTCCCATAATAAACCCGGATATTGAGGAGTTGAGGAGAGCCCTCGCAACGTACTACAAGACAGCGATCTAAACTGCTTAACGAGCTTTTCACTTTTATAAATTTCTCTGTCTTCTAATAATCTTGGCAGGGGTTACTCAGTGAGCGCTGAATCGATTCTGCAGAAGGCTTCGATTAAAGTGAATGACCATGGCGGCATACTAGTCAACGACACAGTAGTCATTGACGGCCACGAAGATTTTCATGAGAGGGTGGTAACCCACGTTCACAGCGATCACACCACAAGGCTTTCCGAGTCTATAAGGCGTAGACAGAAGATAATCGGCACACCACTCACTCTTGAATGGCTCTCCGTTGTTACAGGATTCAACGACCCCTCACTTTTCGTCCCCCTCAACTACGACCAGTCTTACAGGATAGGGGACGTTAAAGTAGTTTTTAAGAAAGCCGTACACATCCCTGGGACAGCACAGGTATTAGTAGAGTATGAGGATAGCACAACCGTCGGGTATACCAGTGACTTCAAGAAAGTCGGTAAGGGGACCGATGTGCTCCAGCCGGAGATTCTGATCATTGACGCCGTGTATGGGCATCCCTCATACGTCAGAGAATTCGATGACTTCATCGAGACTGTTCTAGCAGATTTGGTCAACGAGTTACTTAGTAAAGGGCCTGTCCACCTATACGCTTACTACGGTAAGGTTCAGGAAGTCATGCAGGTTTTGCGTGAGCGCGGGGTCATAGCCCCATTCGTCCTCAGTCACAAACAGTACTCACTATCGAAGATCGCGGAGAAGTATGGGATGAGGTTCGGTGAGTATTTTCACGTAAACTCTCGTGAGGGCATGGACGTCGTGAGGAGCGGCTGGTACGTCTACCTAACACACTCAACCAGTTACTCCAGGCTGGCAGGGAACGATAGAGTGAGTCACGTAACGCTTAGCGGCTGGGAATTCGCGAAGCCCTACAGGAAGATCGGGAGTAACAGCTACTTAGTAGCGTTCAGCGATCACTCAGATTTTAGAGGGTTGATTGAGTATGTGGGGCTCTCTAAGCCTAAGCTACTCATAGTTAATAACGCGAGGAGCTCGCAAGGCAAGGTATTCGCGGACTACGTGGCGAGCAAGCTGAACATAAAGACCGTAGTGCTCTGACTCTGGGAATGGGAAGAGGTCTTACTCTTCGTAAGTTGCCGGAGGATTCATCCCTATCTCTCTTAAGTCGATCCCGTAGTCCTCGGTTAGTAATAAGAGTGCGGCTTGAGGAGGTATCACACCTTTCTCGGTGATTATGGCGTCCACGTATTCTGGCGGCGTAACATCGAATACTGGATTAAATATCTTCACTCTCTCGTTTTCCTTAATCCACTCCTCCTCAACTATCTCCCTAGGATCCCTAACCTCTATGGGTACTAGCTCCCCTAGTAACGTGTAAGGACTGAACTTGAATGTCTCAGTAGCAACGTAGAAACGAACCCTGGCCTCCTTAGCTGCTAGAGCTACTAACGAAGTACCTATCTTGTTGACTACCGCTCCGTTAGCTGCCACGGTGTCAGCTCCCACGACTACTTTATCTACTTTCTTCATGAAATATCTTACTGACGAGTCAGGTATCACGATTACTTCAAGACCTTCCTCAGCTAGCGCCTTAGCGGTTATTAAGCCTTGAAAGGCTGGGCGGGTTTCCTTAACGTATACTACGTTGACTTTACCCTTTCTATGCGCGGTGACTATTACCGATACCGCGGCAGTGCTGTGGCAGTGAGTCATGAGGACATCCCCGTTCTCAATGCGTCTAGACCCTAACTCACCAATTATTTTGAGAGCTTCATCAGCTTTCCTTACGAATTCCTGAGCTAAGTTAATAACCGCTTGCTTACCTTCCTCCACAGAGGTAATGTTTAGTTTCCTTAGCCTGCTGAGGACGTAAGTGAGGGCGTTCGGTAAAGAAACTGCCGTAGGCCTGGCGTTTTTTAGGTAGGAACCCACGCGCTCCATGTACTGAAGGAAATCACGTGCTTCGCCTCCCTTGTAATCCTCCGCAGCCTTCATCAAAGCTATGACAGCATACTTAGCTATTCTCCCAGCACCTCTTATGCTCATGTTCTTAATACCCTCATAAATCTCCACTACCTCCCTAGGGAACGTGTGATCATGATTCAATCCTTACCTACCTCCACCAACAAATCCCTTAGAGACCTAATCTTGGGAGGCCATCCATAGAGGCTCGCTACCAAAACAGGTATTGCTTGAGGTGCTAAGACACCTTTCTCTGTGATTATGGCGTCCACGTATTCTGGCGGCGTAACATCGAAGAGCGGCGCACTAACCCTCACCCCCTTCGGAAGCTCCTGAATCCTCTCCTTAGGTATGACGAGGCTTGCGTCTTCGAGGAACACTTGCTCAATTAATTCACCGAAGACAGTTTCAAACGATAATTTGTAAACCCCTGCTAAGACGAATAAACGAGCTCTAGCTTCCTTAGCAGCTAGAGCGATCGCTGAAGTACCTACCTTATTTACTACAGCACCGTTTATCGCTATAGCGTCCGCACCGACTAACACCTTACTCACCCGCTTCATCACGTACCTAACGGCAGAGTCCACTATTAACGTGGTTTCAATTCCTAACCTACTCAGGTTGCTGGCGGTCACCCTACCTTCCCCTATAGGCCTAGACTCAGTTACGTAAACCCTGAACACTGAGCCCTTCTCAATCGCTTTCTTAAGAGTCCTCAGCACCGTAGTACTGTAAGAGTGTGTTAAGATAGTGTCTCCGTCCTCAACTCTCTTGGAACCTATCTCAGCTATCGTGTCCCTAACCAAGTCAAGTTCTTTAATCAGGGAGTCCACGATACGTTGTGTAGCCTCCACGGCCTCCTCAAACCCTCTCTCGTTTTTCACAGCAACAAACTCTTCAAGATATTTACGAAGCACATTCTCCACTACCTGCGAGGAAGGTCTGGAAGCAATCACTGAAGGGATGAAGCTGACTAGGAAATCCTTGAACGTGCTCTTACAAGAACCCGCCGCCTCCCTCACGATCTCTAACGAACCCACAGCAACCTCCGTAGACCCTAACACCATGCCCCTACCGACGTCTTGAATAAACCTACTAGCTCTGCGCTGAACATCCTCGCATGCCACGTAATCCACGGCTTGAGACACCACCCAACACTTCAAACAGCTTATGATGTAATATTCTTTGGCAGGTTTTAAAGACACACCCACTTTTCCGATACGCCCCTCTAGCCGGGCTGCGTGCTCCAGGAAAAATCAGTTACTTGTTTGGCGTCTCCTTATACCTATCTTAACCCTCATCCCCTCAATATCCCAGTCTTCCGCGAACATGTCTTTCGAGACCTTATCGGAGATTTGCGTTGCTCTGACCTCCCTAGCTATATATTCTTTCAGGGAATCCACAGCTTCTTTAAGTTCTCTCTCGTCAGTCTCTATGCCTACCTCAATGAATTCGTCTACGTATAGGTTTACTTTATTACGCATTACCTGAATCCTCCTAATTATTTCTCGTGAGAGAGCTTCGTTAAGTAATTCTCTATCGAGTTTCTTAGGCATGCAGACCGTGAACTTATCTGAGGTTAGGGTGGAGTACTCACCCCCCTCACAAACTGGAGGTAGTTTCTCCGTCAAGACCACTTCCTTAGCGTTAGCCAAGAACTTAAGTATCTCCTTAAGTTCCGCGATCTTCTCAAGCGTTTCTTTAGTTGTAGACACGTAGACCGTTCTCACAGGCCACCTCAACTTCAGGCCTAGGGAGTTTCTTAAAGCCGCGACCGCGCTGAAAGCGTTAAAAACTTCGTTGAATGCTTCCTCTAATTCAGGGTTCACGTATTCCTCATCTACGCTCTCAAGACTGCTTAAGTGCACGCTCTCCTCTAAAGACTTCTCGTAGTACCTGAAGAATCTCTGCCAGAGCACCTCGGCTAGGTGCGGGGTTACGGGAGCTAACATCTTGAGAGCTCTCTTCAGAACGTAGTATAAGACGGAGTAAGCCACGAACCTATCACTACTCTCCTCCTCCCAAACTCTCCTCCTTATTAGCCTGAGATACCTGTGACTCAAGTCCTCGACGAAGAAGGAGATAAGGTTCTTGACAGCTATGTGTATGTTGTATGACTTCAGCTCTTCTAGGTATTGACTCATTACAGTATTCACTCTGGAGAGAACCCACCTATCTTCCACTCTCGCGTTCGGCAGTAAGTCACTCAACTTATGGGTTTCTGGATTGAACTTATCCAGCGTCATGTACGTGTGGGCGAACCTGAACACGTTCCAAACTATGTTGAGTGATGTCATCACGTTCTTGATCTCGTCTTCGTTATATATGAAGGGGTCGCCGGGCGGGTACGTACTCAGTATGTAAAGTCTCAAAGCGTCAGCACCGTGCTTTCTAAGAGCTTCTTCAGCGTAGACTACGTTGCCTAGATGTTTAGACATCTTACGACCATACTTATCTAGTATTAGCCCCTGAATTAGGATGTTTTTGTATGGGGCTTTACCAGTCAACATCACGGAAGTCACTAGGAGAGAGTAGAACCAGCCTCTAGTCTGGTCCACGCCTTCCGTTATGAAGGTGTAGGGGAATAACTTACTAAATAATTCTTTGTTTCTGAGGCCGTCGACACTGGCGTACCAAGCTATCCCGCTATCGATCCATACGTCGATGACGTAAGGCTCCCTTTCCCACTTCTCGCAATCCTCGGTTCGTATCTCAACCCTATCTATCCATGGCTTGTGAGTTAATTCAAAGTCATTGAATTCCCCTGCATTAATCGCCAGCTTCTTCAACTCTTCTAAACTCCCCACGACTAAGAGCTTGTTTTGATTGTTTCTACATCTCCATATCGGTAATGGAGTCCCCCAAATACGTGACCTGGAGAGGGTCCAGTCCCTAGCGTTAGCGACCCAGTTAGTGAATCTATCTTTAAGCTTCGGCGGATATATATTCACTCTCTCTAACTGGTCCATGAGATTATTCTTTATCTTGCCTATGTCTATAAACCACTGTTTATCAGCTCTATATATTAGCGGTGTGTGACACCTCCAGCAGTGGGGGTACGCGTGCATTATGGTGCCAGAATAAATCAGCAACCCCTTAGATCTCAAGACCTGAATTACCTTCTCTGACGCCTCATCAACGCTAAGACCTTGGAACACCCCGGCATCACAGTTGAAGACCCCATTGATTTCCACGTTGCTAGTTATCGGTAGGCCGTGCTTAGAACCTAGCTCGAAATCTTCTGGGCCATGTCCGGGAGCTATGTGCACCAACCCAGTGCCTTCTTCTAGCGATACGAACTCGCCTACAAGCACTTTGTGAGCGTTGTCATGCGACTTATGTACGGGAACTTCCTCACCTAGTGGGTGCTCGTACTCCAACCCGGCAAGTCTCTCCCCCTCCACTACTTCAACACACTCACCCCTAACCCTAGCTAAGCTTAAGACTTCCTGCATCCTCGATTCCGCAACCCACCAAAACTCATCACCTATCCTGACCTTACAGTAGCTGCCTTTAGGACTCACGGCAACTGCTTCGTTATCTATCAGCGTCCACGGAGTCGTGGTCCATATCAGGAGGTACGTGTTCGAGGCGTTCCTGACTTTAAACTTCACTATTATGGATGGAGAGATCTTCTCCTCGTAACCTAAGTCTACCTCCGCGTCACTTAAGACAGTCTCGCATCTAGGGCAGAACGGGAGTACCCTATAGCCCTCGTAGAGTAGGTCGTCATGGTATGCTTTCTTTATCAAATACCACACGTGCTCGATGTACTTAGGCTTCCTAGTCTCGTATGCGTTCTCTAAGTCCAGCCACAACGCTATGTCGGTAGTGGCTTGAGTTTCCCAGAACCTCAGGTAGTAGTCTACTAACTCGTTACACTTCCTAATGAACTCTTCTGGAGATATTCTTTCCCCAATCTCCTTCTTATGTTTTATCCCTAACTTCTTCTCAGTCTCTACCTCGACCGGCAAGCCCTGCTCGTCCCACCCTCCCTGAGCCCACACGTTATAGCCGCGTAACCTCATGAGCTTTAAGATGAAGTCCTTGTATATCCTCCCTCTTAAATGCCCTATGTGAGGAACTCCGTTCGCTGTAGGAGGTCCCTCCAAGAACGAGAATATGGGTTTCCCCTCCTCCCAAGACCTCCATTTAGCAGGTATGTTATTTGCTTCCCAGAATCTCTTGGCTTCTCTCTCCACCTCACTCAACTTCAGGCGTCCTAAATCAATACTGGACACCAATATCACCTTACTCCAGGTCTTAATAAGTCTTGAAATTTTAAGCAATACAGCAAGTCCAGCAACCACTCATTAGTTCGTGAAACACTCTACGTGTATCTTAAAAAAGATTTTGGCGTACATAACTATTTGAACATGTTCATGTTAAGTTTCGGAAGATTAATGAGAGCTCAGATTTTAATACTGCTTTACCAGAAATATAGTATTGGGGCGTTCAATGCCTAAGGTCAAGACTAAATTAGTTTCGTGGGATGAGATAGTAAGCTGGGCTCGCGACTTATCTAGGAAAATAGAGGAATCTAATTACAGGCCTGACGTGGTAGTAGCTATAGCTAGAGGGGGCTTCGTCCCGGCAAGACTCGTTTGTGATTTCCTGATGATCGAGAACCTAATCTCCATTCAATCACAGCACTGGACTGAGGCAGCCAAGGTTGAGGAGAAAGCGATAATTAAGTTCCCTTACAAGCTAGACTTGAACAACGGTAAGGTCTTAATAGTTGACGATATCGTGGACACAGGAGATTCCGTGCTACTCGCTAAAGATTTCATACGTAAGAATTGGAACGTGAGTGACGTAAGGGTTGCGGTACTTCAGTGGATATCCCCGGTCGCTAAGTTCAAGCCAGACTACTACAGCGTGGAGGTTCGTGAGTGGATATGGTTCCAGTATCCTTGGACGAGGCTGGAGGACACATACCAGTTTCTTAAGAGGATCTTGAGCGAGGAGGGGAAGTACAAGAAGTCCTGGACTTTCCAAGAATTGGTGGGTAAGTTTAAGGAGTGGTATGAGATTGACGTTGGTGAAGACTACTATAAAGACGCGGTTGAGTGGCTACTTAAGAATAAGGTCCTCAGGGTTGAGGGGGGTTATTACGTATTAGCTACCTAAGTACGTTTCTTTTAATTTCTCCTTAGCTACGACCTCAGCTTCCGAGATAATCTTCTTAGCTTCCTCCACGTCTGGGAGGAGCATGTTCCTCGACTCAGGGAATGTGTCGAGGATGTCGTTAGCTCTATCTACTAAATCCTCAAGGACTACTGAGAGGTCTGGAATCTCTCTTATGTTACTCATCATCTTACTTAACACTTCTTTAGCCGTCGCTATGTCACTACTCGTGATGTTAATAAATCCAATAGTTTCTAACTTAATGATGAGGACCTCAAGCAATGCCTCAACCTTCACGAGCGAATTGTATAGACTCTCGTAAATCTTTATATTCCGCATTATCTCGGCCTTCAATAAAGGCTCGTTAACTTGAGCAAGTCTGTTCTGAAGTCTGCTAATATTTTCCTGTACTCTAGACCTGTAGAAAAACACCTTCTTATGCAGTTGTTTCAAGTCGATTATAAACTTCCCAATATTTCTCAAATTCAACTTAGGCTCCCTAGGTCTCCTACCAAATATAATAGTCCCCTAACAATAACTAGGAACGCAATAAGTATTTAAGAATACACCCCCATACTAAAATACGCGGAAAATCTTTTTAATCTCCCTAAGACTTGTAAATATTGGGTCCCCCGGTAGCTCAGCGGTAGAGCACCCGGCTGTAGTCAGCCCCGGAGGGTACATAACTAAACAAGCCCTCCGGCAGGGACCGGGGGGTCGGGGGTTCGAATCCCTCCCGGGGGACCACATCATACACTTACTTAGACGAATCTATGGTGTTTAAGCTAATTAAATGAATTATTATTTATATTCAAGTAAGTCGCGCTATAGTGATTTATCATACTTACTTAAGACAAGGTTTAAATGATATTTCGGCTGTATCTCTAGGGGTGCCTAAAAATGTATTTTTGGGCTTTAGTAGTCGTCATAGTTTATCTGGTCTTCATGCTAAGTCTTGGTTTCTACGCTGCCAAGTATAAGATTAGGACAGCCGAAGATTTGGTACTTGCTGGTAGGAGAGTTGGTGTGTTAATTGTTGCAGCGTCTCTAGCAGCAAATAACATAGGTGGTGGTAGTACTGTAGGTGTTGCTGCTCGTGCTTATGGTGGTTGGGGTTTGTCTGCCGGCTGGTATATCATGACAGCAGCCCTAGCCATGATACCGGTAACATATATATTCTACTTAATGAGGAGAACTAGAGCCTGGACATTACCTGACGTTATCTCGGATCGTTTCGGACCTCCATCACATATAGCTACCTCCGTGCTTCAGATGGTATCTTTATCTACCTTAACAGCTTCTCAAATACTTGCTTCAGGAACTATATTTGCTGCGTTAACAGGTTTATCTTTTGAGACCGGGGTTCTTCTAGCGGGAATAATATCAATCACTTACACTATATTAGGAGGGTTGTGGGCTGATGTATTAACAGATTTCGTTCAGTTTCTCATGATAAGTTTAGGCATGTTAATAGCATTACCTTTCATAATAACTAACGCGGGCGGTTGGGACTCCATCGTCAATAACGTACCTTCCTCGGAAATGAATTTATTTAAAGTAGGCTTCAACGCTATCGGGAGTTTGTTCTTCATGTACATAATAACGTTTATTACTGGAGCAGAGATGGTATCGAGAGCTCTGGCTTCTAAAGACGAGAAGGTGGCTATGAAGGGTTCTTTACTCTCCGGCCTACTCATGGGTCTTTACGCGTTCGTGCCAGCTGTAATAGGTTTAGTCGCTTTAGGTACTATGCCAGGAATTAGATCTAGCGATGCTTACGCTAAGGTAATGCTCGGCTACGCACCGGAGGTGATAGCGGGCGTAGGACTTGCAGCAATCTTAGCGGCGACAATGTCTAGTGCTGATTCAGATATGTTAGGTGCTTCATCTATTTTTGCCATCGATATTTGGAAGAGGTATATCAAGAAGAACGCCTCTGATAAAGAGATATTAATCCTAACTAGAGTAGGGGTCGTAGTAGTCGGGGTTTTAGCTATGTTAGCCGCTCTCACGGGATTTGATATAATCACTATAAACACATTTGCTTTCATGTTAAGGTCTGCCGGTCCCTTCGCACCATTCGTTTTAGGAATTTTATGGAAAAACGTAACTAAAGAAGCGGGTTTCGCAGCCATAGTGTGTGGTAGCATAGCTGGCGTCTATTGGAGACTCATAGGACAGCCTTACGTAGGTGATTCAGTCTTCGGCGCGTTAGTAGGTCTCTTAGCGTTTATCGTGGTATTGATGATAGGCAGGATCATGAGGAAAAAATGACGTGAATATTGTGGGAGGCACACAAAATTAAAACTAATTAATCGTCCCCTTTCTTACGGTAAGCTTTAAAAGACACCTCTACTAGCAAATGTCTTAATGATTCTATAACCCCCCTAGCAACATCTATTTTTCTTCTGGCGTTGGGCAGTATGGCGTCCGGGTAGTCTAGGTGTTGGAGGTGTTCGTATATTTTCTCCATCAGGTTAAAGAATTCCATGGCCTCATGCAATGGTTTCTCTAGTGATAGTAATGTTAAAACATATCTCTTGAGCTCCCCTATTAAGTCAAGTAATCCTAGCACGTAAGGCACGTAATCAATACCTAGCTCCCCAGACACTACTAACCTCTTATACTTGATCAAGTTGTAGAAGATTTCTGCTTCAGCATACTCACTCAAGTAATCGATGACCATGTTAGTGAATTCGTAACAAGGGTGTTTACTGAGTACGTCACGTAATCTAGCGTGGGCTTCTCTCAGCTTACGAAGACTTTCCTCAGCTTCCCCCCACCTACCGGAATGTATGTAGGTTACTACGTAACCAGAATTCCTGACTATCTCGCGACCTAACTTAATCAGGTTCTCCCGTACCACGTCACGCGCGCTCAAGACCTCATTAATTTTAGAGCTCTCCTCCCTTAACATATTCTCGATTGCTGAAACCCATGAACTCATCTAGTCACACCACATATCACTGCTCACACAGACTATAAACTAGATAGAACCCAGCGTCTCAACACGTTATTGTTATCGTAACTACTTACGCATAGACGATACGGTAACGTGTTCACCGGATTCTAAATCAATTATTCTAGCCACTACTTCACGATCAGACAACGTTAATTCCGCGTAACTCTTGAGTTTAGCTAGGTAGCCTGAGAGCGTGCCTGGATTAACTGCGAGACACCTACCTATTGTCTCTGCTTTAGGTGTGTGGGTATGGCCGTAAAGCACTATATCGTAGTAACTGGAGGTGCAGAGGGAGTAGACTATCTTCTCCGTTAGCTTCTGATCCTTAAACCCGTGCATGAGGAGTGTTCTCCAGCCCTCTAAAACCTCTTCCAGAGGCTGATCCGTTAACTGAGGTGCGAGATTCTTTAGTAAAGCCTTATCACCGTCATTATTACCGAAAACACCTATTAACTTCGGCGCTATGTTGAGTAGCTCTTTGAGGGTGAAAGGCGATGTAAAGTCACCTAAAACTACCAGCAAGTCGTAATTCTCTTTAAGTACCGCGAGCTTAAACCTTGAGATAGCTTCTAGGTTGTCGTGAATATCTGAAACTACTAATACTTTCATAGTGTCACTCAAAATACGATACATGGATTTAGTTTAAAAAGAGTTTCTGGTTTTAACTCGTACCTTAACCCTTAACTAAGATTCCTTATGCTGGGTAATCTTCTGGGACCTTAGCTCTGAAGTACTTCCCTGTTTCTGGACTCTTAAAGAGCCCTATCTTAACTCCCTTCCTACCCTTAGGCGCTAGAGTCCACACCTTCTCGGGAACTAACTCTACCTCCTTCCCTGTAGTTGAGTCCTTAACCTTAACGGGCTTCTTGCTCATGGTTGTTCACTTCATGAGTTTAATGAATTAAACTCTACTTAAACTTAACTTCAAATCTTCATCACATTCTAGCTACATTTTTAAAGTAATTCTTTAAAGTAACTGAAGCAATGCTTTAAGTAATCCGTTAAAGATACTCTAATATGAGTTCGTTATTTATGGTTTACCTTTACATGCTTAAGTAAAGATTAACCTATTGAAAATCAAGATACATGTTCCAACAATCTTTAAGCTTTAATATCTCCCGCGTTAATTAAGAAGCGGTGCTCCTAATGGACGAGAGGTTTCTCTTAATGATTCCCGGACCCACGTTTACCGAGCAAAGCGTCTTACTTAGCTTAGCTAGAGTTACTAGATCTCATGTCTCAAGAGAGTTCGAGGACGTTCTGAGAGAGTCACTCGACGCGCTTAAAAAGATCTTAAACACTGACGGGGAAGTGATCATCATGCCGGGAAGCGGGACCTCAGCAATGGAGTTCTCTATAGCTAATTTCGTGAATCCAGGAAGCAAGGTACTCAACTTAATTAGCGGGTATTTCGGCGAGTACTTCGTTCAAGCAACTAGAGCTAGGGGAGGGGTGCCCGTAGAAGTTAGGTGTAGGCCAGGGCTTGGATTCAGAGGGAAAGGTATTCGAGAATTAGTTGAGAGGGAGGGGGCTAAGGTACTCACAGTACAGCACGTAGAGACCTCGACAGGCGTAGCTAACTACATTAAAGAGATAGGTGAGGAGCTCAAGAATACTGAGACTATATACGTGGTTGACGCCGTCGCCTCGTTAGGAGGTATGGAGATAAACATGAGGGAGTGGGGGATAGACGTGGTATTCACGGGTTCTCAGAAAGCTCTGGCCGTGCCGCCCGGTCTAGCAATAATAGGTTTGAGCAAGAGAGCGGTGGAGCTGATAGAAGAGGAGAAGAGGGAATTATTCTT
>CAZWSU010000050.1:0-28283 GCA_964636755.1 uncultured Desulfurococcaceae archaeon | reverse complement strand
ATAGCTTTCTTAAAGGGTCCGCACCTACTCCCTACAAGACTAACCTCCTTTACCACTAGCTTAGTCACGTCAATCCCCGCTCGAATGCCGTGAGTGGACTTAACGGCTATAACACCACGTGGTCTCACTATCTCAACAGCTTTCTGGAGTCCCTCGGGGTTGCCCGAAGCCTCCACCACATAGTCAAACCCCGCACCCTCAGGTGTCTTCTTAACAATTACCTCGTTTAATTCCTCATCAGATAATACCTCATGCGCGCCCATCTCAAACGCCATACTCTTTTTAGGTGTATCAGGTCTCGCTACAGCTACTAGAAGCCTTGGTTCATAAAGCTTTGATAGGAGTCCTAAAGCCAAGAGCCCAATGGTTCCAACCCCTATCACCGCTACGTTTGCGTTACGTGGCAACGGCGCTAATTCAACCATCTCAACTACGGCGGCGAGAGGCTCAACAAAAGAGGCTTGAATCGGGGTTAAATCATTCACTACGTGTACTAAATCATACCTACTTACCACGTACTCAGCGAAGCTGCCGTCAACAGATATACCTAGAGTCTTCCTGTAGGGACAATGCGTAGGTAAGCCATTCCTACAGTACCAACACCTACCGCAATTAAAGTTTATTTCTGTAGTAACCCTAGAACCAATTAAGGACTCCCCGCTACCACCCTGCCTCTTACCTACATCAACCACTCTGCCAGAGACTTCATGACCAAGTATTATAGGTATCTTACCGGGGCTGTACGTACCTTTATAAAATGCTTTGTCGGTCCCGCATATGCCCGATCTCTCGACTTTAATTAATACCTGACCCTCACCCAGTTCGGGCACGGGTACGTCCATTAATCTTAGAACCCCTGGTGAGTATAGAACTAAAGCTTTCATACTTGATCAGCAAGTAATTAAGTAATTACAAAGTTATTAAGTGAAAAACATAACCTCTCGTCAAAGCCATTGCTAGCTTTATGATAACTAAGCGTGCTTAGTGGGAGCAGGCGTCTTAACAAGCGCGTTCAAAACGTTGCTAGCTACTCGCTTAACAAAACCCTCTAGTTCGTCGGCTAAGAGGAATTTAGTAGGCTTAACCAGCGAGTTGCTCACGAGTAGTACGGAAGCTGTTCTCACATTCCTTAAGAGTCCTAACACATAGATTATGGCTGTCTCCATATCTACTGCTACAGCGCCTCTCTTGACCCACTTATCAACGAAGCCCTCCTCAGTATAAAAAGCATCGCAACTCACTATAGGAGCTACTAAATACTTAATACCTGACGAACGCATCTCCGCAACCACATTTTCCAGCAACTGAAAATCAGGGACTGCTACCTGAGAGACCGGCTCCCCTAAGTACTGATGAAAGATCCCGCCAGAATAATATGAAGCTCCGGAAGCTATGACGACATCTCCCACGTCTAGCTCTTTACTCATGGCGCCACAGGTCCCTAACCTAATCATGACCCTAGCACCAAGCGTAATCAATTCTTCCATTACTAAAGCAGCTGACCCGGAACCTATCCCATGAACTGCTAGAGTGACTGGCACACCCTTATAGAAACCCGTAAAGACGTAGTAATTTCTGACGCTACTTACTAGCCTAGGCTCTTCCAGGAAATCCTTGAGCAAATTAATACGTGCTGGATCGCCCGCTATGATGACTCTCTCCGCAATATCTTCCTTACTACGAATTCTTATGTGAACGGTTTCACTCAAGCGTCATTACACCACTTTAAGAAACTCAATCCAAAAATTTAAAATCTGCGATGACCATTTTAGTAATGTGGTGAATTCAAATGATAGATCAATATCAATTGCTAACCATTATAGGGATCATCATATTAGTTGTGGGCATAGCATTACTAGCTACTAAGAGAAAAAGTGGGTTCCTAGCTCTATTAATAGGTCTTCTGTGGCTTCTCACCATGGGGATTTACTATGCATTTGCTTATACTGGAGTGTATGAGACGGGTCTCTACCCAGTAGCTAATATAATAGGTATAGTGATATTGATAGTTGGTTTGGGTGCGGTACTCTATTATTGGTCGCGTAGCGGTGCGTTAAGGAGGTGAGTGACTCATGTCTAAGACCGTCTCCTCAGCGTTATGGGTCACGGCCTTCGTAATAGCAGCCGTTTTCATAGCGTTAATATTCTATATAGGCTTCGATATACTGGCTAAGGGGCTTGACAAGCCTGGTGAATGGATAATAACACAGCCCTTCGTCATCTTAGGGAGGGACGGGCTTTTCGTAATTAGCGGTATCTTGTGGGTAATAGGCACGATAATATTCTTCATGGAATTAAGCGGCAGGACCTTCAAGGGCTTAAGGATAGTGAGGCAGACCATAAAGTGGGATGCGATAGACGTTTCTATCACAGCGTTATCTGCAGCTGTCTATGGCGGTGCTTTAGCCGCTACCGGAGGAATACCCATAATACCTGGCTTTACGTGGGTTAGGCCCGCGAACGCTCTAGCACCACTCTTCGGCATATTATTCGGCATCCCTGGCGCTCTAGGGACGTCCATAGGGAATTTCATAGCTGACGCGCTAGCCGGATACTTGAGTGTGGGGAGCTTAGGAGGCTTTATAGGGAATTTCATAATAGCTTACGTACCGTATAAATTAATGAAAGATCATTCCTTTAGAACGCCTCGTAGTATAATTGAGTTCTACATATGGGGGGTTCTAGTATCTAGTATTTGGTGCTCACTATACATTTCTTGGTGGCTCGATTTCGCGGAACCCCTCATAGGATTACCTAAAGGATTTATCTGGGGATTCTTCGCTCCATGGGTAATATTTAATAACTCATTCATAACGGCCATAATAACCCCAATATTAGGCTTCATATTATATCCCCCGATAAAGGCTCGAGGCCTTTATTGGGCTGACAGAATAAAAATCTTAAGTTGATAATATTTTTAATCATAACCCACTCCCTGATTAAGGTTTAAGTTTCGCTTAAATATGAGGTATTGAGGTGTTATTCGTGCTAGTATGTTTGAGGGGACTTATAGTATCCATGAGTGAAAAATACGGTCTAGTAAATAATGGATTAATTGTTTTCGATGATTCTACCGGGCTGATTGAGGATGTGAGACGATGGGATGAGAGAGACTTGGTGAGATGCGATCTCATTGAGGGCGACGAACACTCCATAGTGATGCCAGGCTTAATAAATACTCATACGCATGCGCCGATGCTACTCCTTCAAGGTTTAGGAGCTGGTTTAACAGGGTTTGATTGGTTAAGGAGAATATGGTGTGTTGAGGGCTTGCTGAAGCCGGAACACATATACTTGTCAGCCAAAGCCTCAATACTGTTGATGCTAGAAAATGGCATCACGACATTCGCCGATCACTACTTTTACGAGGAGGAGGTGGCTAGAGCGGTCGAGGAGCTGGGTGTTAGGGGTGTTCTAGCTAAGAGCGTCATAGAATATAGCGAACACGCACCAAAACACACCATCGAGGAATCGGTGAGCTTTGCAACAAACTATAATAAGGTAGCGAACGGCAGAATAAGAACGATGATCGGAGTTCACGCGATGTACTCATGCAGTACTGAAACACTACTTAAGGCTGTTGAATCATCAGAGAAGTACGACATAAGAATCCACATGCATTTCTCAGAGTCCTTACACGAACTTGAGTATATTAAGAGTAAATACGGTGTGACACCCACAAGCTTAGCGAGGAGGTTAGGCATCCTTAAAACAAAGCCCTTACTAGCTCACGCTACGTACCTCAGTGATGAAGACATTAAGACCTTATCTGAACATGAAGTCTATGTGGCTTACTCACCATTCACTATAATGAGTTGGGGCCAGGACATAGCGAGGGTAGGTGAGTTGATTGAGGGAGGGGTTACGGTGTCTCTCGCTACAGACGGGCCCGTAACAGACGGTGACTTAAGCCTATTCAAGCAGATGAAGCTAGCTATTGCTGCACAGTCAAGCCGTTACAGAACGCCGTCCAGGCTTCACCCCAAAGAAGTTCTCGAAATGGTTACCAAGAAAGCAGCGAAAAGCTTGGGGATAGAGGATTTAGTAGGGGTCTTAGAACCCGGGAAGAAAGCCGATATTGTGGTGTTGAAGCCGCCTAAAACTAGGGTAGTGGGTTTATACGACGATCCCTACACCACGATAGTCTACAATTTAGGGGATGAGAGCGTGAGTGACGTGTACGTTGACGGAAGGAAGAAAGTTTCTGATAAAGCCCCGCTAGGAATAGACGTGGAGAATCTACGTGAAAAACTAACTGATACCCGCACCGAGCTTCTTGACGAAGCCGCGATATGTGGTAAGTGAATTAATGCTTTATGCTCGAAGTCGAGGACATCACACCTTGTGAATTATGGGGGGATCAGACCCGTCTTATTAAGGCGAGAGTCTTCATTACAACTTCCACAGGTTTTTTAGCGTTAGTTATCGCGCCACCCATAACGATCACGTCTACACCCTCCTCCACTATCCTCTCGACGTCTTCCGGCTTGATACCTCCCGCCACAGCTACCTTAAGTGATGTTTCTTTCTTTATCTTTGCTGCCTCACTCAATAAGTCAGTCGCTCTTAAGCCTCGCGCTCTTTGCACGCTTATCCCTATATGGTATACGATCATGTCTACGCCCAGACGGTATAGTTCTTGTGCTCTCTGCAGAGGTCTTGGGTGGCTTATTAAGTCCCCTATCACTAACTTATTGTAATTGCGTGCGGTCTCCACAGCTTCTTTAATCACTTCATCCTCCGCGGCAGCTAATACCGTGTATGCGTCAGCACCAGCCTCGTACATGATCATACCCTCTAGTCTTGGAACGTCCACCGACTTAGTGTCTGCTACGACGAAACAGCCAGTTAATTCTTTCAGAGACCTCACCGCTAACTTACCCCAAGACTTAATTAAGGGGGTTCCGGCCTCAAGCCAGACATTCTCACATCTAGTGATGGAAGCTATCTCAGCAGATAACTCAAGAACCCTCGTTAAATCTGTTAAATCAAGCGCTACTTGAAGTATCGCCGTAATCCCTCACCACACGTGAAATACTCCCACATCCCTAATATACCTTCATTCTAGGTTGACCTATCAAGGCAGCAAACTTTTAGTTTTTAACGCGTTGAGTCCTGCGCAGGAGTTTCCCTGGTTTAGCCCCCGTATGCTTACCTCCCCTGATCACTAGTTTCCCGTTAACTAGTAGGTATTCCACGCCTGTAGAATAGGAGTGCGGGTTCTCATACGTTGCTTCATCCCTTATCGTGTAGTAATTAAATACCACTATATCAGCCTTAAAACCAGGTCTTAACAACCCTCTATCGTAGAGGCCTAGCTTCCTGGCAGGTAGGGAGGTCATTTTCCTTATCGCTTCCGGTAAGCTCAAGACCTTGGCCTCCCTCACGTACTTAGCGATGACTCTAGGGAAAGTCCCGTAATTTCTAGGATGCGGCATACCCTCACCAAGCCTCATCACACTACCATCACTCCCTATAGCTACTAGAGGATGTGACACTGCCTTAATAACGTCATTCTCACTCATAGTATGTATCACCACCCCGGTCAGCCCCTTATCCTCTACGAGTAACCTAGCTATAGCGCTTACCGGATCCGTGTCCCACATCTTTGAGACCTCATCTATGCTTTTCCCTAAGACCTCCGGGTGGCTCTCGGAATATGAGATCCTTATCTTATCCCAATCAGTGTGTCCTTCCTCAGGTATGCCGTATCTCGATAAGAAATTCCTTAACACACTCAGTAACTCAGGGTTCCTCAACCTCTCAATCATTTTCTCAGCACCTCCCTCCCTGACCCAAGCCGGTAACAGAGCTTCTAGGCTTGTGGAGCTGGCTGTGTATGGGTAGGCGTCAGCGCTGAAGTCATAGCCTCTCCCAACATACTCTTCAATCAGGTTCAAGACCTTGGCTACACTCCCCCAAGCAGGGGGTCCAGCAGCCTTAACATGAGATAACTCAAGACTAACACCACTAGCTAACCCAACCTGAATTGCCTCGATAACCGCGTCTAAGAGCTCCACACCCTCATTCCTCATATGCGTTGCGTAAACACCACCATACCTTGAAACAACCTTAGCTAACTCAATTAACTCGCGCGTATCTGAGAACATCCCTGGAACGTAGATAAGTCCCGAAGACATCCCGAAAGCGCCTGCATCCATAGCTTCAGCCAGCAAATCCTTCATCTCATTCAACTGCTTTTCCGAAGGCTTAACCTCACCCACACCTAAGACAGCACTCCTTAAAGTCCCATGACCAACCAAGACAGCCACGTTCAAGCTCTTCTCAAGCGCCTCGAGACGGGCAAGATACTCACTAAAAGAACGCCAAGGTATTCTGCCGACTTCCTTAATAAATTCCCTCTCACTATACTCTAGAAACTCCCTATTATTATCCGTTAGCGGGGCAGGGGAATACCCACAATTACCTACCACTACGGTAGTAACCCCCTGAGTTACGTAATTATCGGCCGTGGGAACCACGAAGATACTGCTATCACTGTGGTTATGAATATCTATGAAGCCTGGAGCAATGAAAAGACCTTCAGCATCAATCACCTCTTCAGCTCTCTCAGAAGATAAATCACCTATCTTAACTATGACGCCATCAGCAACACCTATATCTTTCCTCCACGGCGGTGCACCAGTTCCGTCGATCAAGAACCCTCTCTTGATTATGACATCATACATGCATTAAATCACCTCATAAATAATTTTCAGTGTTTTAATTAAAACTTTAACGTAACCAAAAACATAGTCAAAATGACTTAAGCAACCCACTCATCTAAGATCAAATAAGTCGAAATGACATCAAGAACTTAATGAACGTTTATTAATTTTAAAATGAGTTTTCCTTGGTGTATCAGTAATGAATAATAGGGCGGTATCCAAGCTTGTTGTTGCCGTATTAGCTCTGGTAGTAGTTATTGCTTTGGTATCTGTATACTTCGTGTTAATGCCTCAGCCTACACAAACCCCTACTACTTCACCCACCGGAACTACTACCCCGCAACTAAAGAGGACTTTAGTCATCGCCATACCTGAAGAGCCTATGGGGCTGGACGTGCAGCAAGTAACTTGGTCTAACGAAGTTCACGACCTGATCTTCCAGCCTCTGGTCGTGCTCGGCCCTGACATGAACATAGTTCCTGATCTAGCCTTAAGTTGGGAGGTTTTAGAAAACGGTACTGTCATAATCTTCCACATACCTGAAGGAGCCAAATTCTCTAACGGCGACCCGCTTACCGCTGAAGCAGTCAAGAAATCCATTGAGAGATATAAGAGTATCTCACCATATGCCGAAGACTTCGCCGACGTTCAGGAGATGGTAGTGCTAGATACGTATACCCTCAAGTTAATTCTTAGTAAGCCGGCACCATATCTCTGGGCAGTACTCGTAACTAATTACGGGGCACCCGTCAACGCTAAGGTAGCGGAGGAAGTTGGTAATGACGCCTTCAACAGGCTCCCGGTAGGTAGCGGTCCATACAAAGTCAGTGAGTGGGTTAGGGGTTCACACGTAGTCTTAGTGAGGAACGATAATTACAGGACGAACATGCCTTTCGTAAGTAATAAAGGTTCTAACCCATACATAGATGAGGTAATAGTAAGGTTTATACCGGAAGACCTTACTAGGATAGCCGAGCTTGAGGCAGGCCGCGTAGATATCGTTAGGGGGGTGCCCTTAGACGAGGTCAAGAGGCTTAGAGAAAACCCGAACATACAGCTCTACGAAACGTTATCGCCGGGCATACACTACATAATGGTCAACGTGCTGAAGGAGCCTTTGAATGACGTCAGAGTGCGTCAAGCAATAATGATAGCTCTAAACAGGAGTGAGATAGCGACCGTACTAGATAATAACGTGGTGCCTTGGTACTCGTTCCTTTCACCATCGCAGATATGCTATAATCAGTCTGTCGAGAGCTTAGGTGAGAGTCTCTACTCACACGACTTAAACAAAGCGAGGGAACTCCTTAAGGAAGCTGGTTGGGTTGACACAAACGGGGATGGGATAGTCGATAAAAACGGTGTCCCGTTAAAACTCACCCTACTCTCACCGACAGACGACCCGGCACTCAAGAAATCCGCGCCATTAATACAGGCACAGCTAGCTAAAATAGGCATAAGTATTGAGATCAAGGAGTACACGTATGATTACATAAGAGACCTAACTAGCGAGTGGAATTTTGAGTTAGCTTTGAGGAGGTTCTCGTGGGCTGATCCAGACATACTCATATACTTAGTTCACAGCGAATACGGTAATTACACGTACTCAAACCCCGATGTAGATGAGTTGCTGGAGCTGGGTCGCTCCGTAACCGACATGACTGAGAGGACCAAGGTTTACTCTAGAGCACAGGAGATATTATTGAGGGATCTCCCGCTAATACCTCTCTTCGTACTCAAGGAGTACACAGCAGTCAACAAAAACGTCAAAGGATTGCTTGTACTCCCGCCTTACGGCACGCTCATAATAAATGATGTATGGATAGAGCAGAGGTAGTCACCAACATAGGCGTCTACGATGGGATTGCTGACATACGTGGTTAAGAAACTCTTAATAGGAATCCCGGTCATTTTTGGCGTAACAATAATTCTCTTTTACATAATGTACATGCTGCCCGGAGACCCTATAAAACTCCTCTTAGCAGGGGAGAGGGTGACTCCAGCTAAGATAGAGGAGTTGAGGAGGGCTTGGGGGCTTGATCAACCAGTTTATATACAGTACTTCTACTGGCTCTCACACGTCGTTAGAGGTGATTTAGGTGTTTCTATAGTTACTAAGGAGCCTGTTACCTTCCTTATTTCTCAGAGATTACCTTACACGCTGGCGTTAATGCTGATCTCGACTTTACTATCTTACACTATCGGCGTCATATCGGGGATTCTGACAGCGTTGAGGAGAGGTACTCTAGTAGATAGCGTCGTGTCAATAGCTGGGATCGTCGGTTACTCAATACCTGGCTTCTGGTTCGGCTTAATGCTGATGTTAGCTTTCGGTCGCTACCTACAACTCTTGCCAATATCTGGTTATGAGGGGCCGCACTCCCTGATACTGCCAGCATTATCTTTAGCGCTTCCCTCATCGGCTTACGTGATGAGGCTTACAAGAGCGGAAATGATTGAAGTACTTAATGAGGATTACATAAGGACTGCGTGGGCTAAGGGACTCAATGAGAGGAGGGTCTTATTGGTTCACGCACTCAGAAACGCAATGATACCGGTAGTCGTCATGTTCTTTCTCGATATACCGTGGCTGATAGGGGGTGCGGTAGTGATAGAGACTTTATTTGCTCTGCCCGGGATGGGTAGGTTGCTGTATGTGTCGATAATAAGGCAAGACTATGCCGTAGTTCAGGGCATAGTATTAATAATAACGGTCCTCACAGTAGTCTTCAACACGTTAGGGGATATCGTGATCGCTGTTCTAGACCCACGCGTACGCGTGGAAAGAGGGGGTGGTGTGTGATGTGGTTTAATAAAGAGAAAATCAGGTCTTTAGGAAGTAACGAGGTGTTAAGACTCTTTCTAAAGCATAAGAGAGGTGTGGCGGGTCTCATACTCTTATCCTTCATGCTATTCACAGCGTTGACAGCTGACTTCATAGCACCTAAAAGGTTTGACGAGGTAGATCCTTCGTCTCGGCTATTGCCGCCGTCTACGGAGCATGTTTTCGGGACTGACCAGCTAGGTAGGGATATCTTCAGCAGGATAGTTTACGGTGCTCGAATAGCTTTATGGGTGGGTTTATTAGTGGTTATGGTTGAGGCGGGCATAGGAGTCCCTTTAGGCTTAATAGCAGGGTATTACGGTGGGTCAGTGGATAAGTTAATATCAGCAATTACCGACATGCTCTGGGCTTTCCCCCCGATAATCTTAGCTCTAGCTATAGTGACTATATTAGGTCCTGGACTAACGAACGTCGTTATAGCGGTCTCCATAGTTAGCTGGGCACCGTACACGAGGGTTGTAAGAGCTAAGACTCTTTCAATAATGAGCAGAGAATTCATAACTGCCGCTAGAGCTGTGGGTGAGTCTAGCTTAAGCATAATGTTCAGGTACGTCCTACCCAATACCCTAGCCCCGATAATCGTCTTAGCTACGCTAACGATACCTTCAGCAATACTCTATACTACGGCGCTCAGCTTCTTAGGTTTCGGCGCTCAACCACCAACTCCTGACTGGGGCGCCATGCTCAATGAAGGTAGAGACTACATATTTAAGGCGCCTTGGTGCTCTATATTCCCAGGACTATTCATAACTCTGACTGCGTTAAGCTTTAACCTACTAGGTGATGCTTTGAGGGACGTTCTAGACCCTAAGTTGAGGCTTGGGTGATGCGAATGCCCGAAGTACTTCTTGACGTGAGGGACTTACGGGTATGTTATGAGACTAGCAGAGGCTGTGTTAAGGCGGTTGATGGGGTGAGTCTAGAGGTTTATGTGGGTGAGACCTTCTGCTTAGTTGGTGAGACCGGATGTGGGAAGAGCACGTTAGCTCTAGCGATACCTAGACTACTACCCCCCAACGCGAGAATCTTAAGCGGCAACATACTATTCAAGGGCGTGGACCTGCTGAGAGTTAGCGGTAGTAAGTTGCAGGAGCTTAGGGGGAAGGAGATAGCGATGATTTTCCAAAACCCTATGACTTCATTAAACCCTGTCCACAGAGTGGGCTTCCAAGTAGCTGAGGCACCCGTAACGCACTTCAAGATGTCGTGGAGAGATGCACTAGCCACTGCTGTGAGGCAGTTAGGTAGGGTCGGGATAGCGGATCCCGACATGAGGTCTAGGGACTACCCCCACACGTTTAGCGGGGGGATGAAGCAGAGGTCTATGATAGCGATGATGACCACGTGTAAACCCAGCTTACTAATAGCTGACGAGCCAACCACAGCTCTCGATGTCACAATACAAGCTCAGATACTCAAGTTACTTCACGAGCTTAAGAACGAGTACGGCCTCACACTACTGTTGATAACGCATAATTTCGGTATAGTAGCTGAGGTATGTGATAGGGTTGGGGTAATGTATGCCGGAAAGATAGTTGAGATAGCTGATGTAACGGAGGTGTTTGAAGCCCCTCTCCACCCATACACTAAAGGACTGATAGATTGTGTGGTGGCTAGGAGGAAATCGAAAACAAGACTAAATCAAATACCTGGAACACCTCCCAGTCTCCTGAACCCACCAAGCGGCTGCAGGTTTCACCCCAGGTGTGCTTACGTTACACACGAGTGTGTGAGAGAAGAGCCTCAGCTAATTGAGGTACGTAAGAATCATTTAGTAGCTTGCCACAATTATGAGAGAGTTGGTGGTGTTTCTTGGAGCTCCTAGTAGTCGAGGATTTGAAGAAGTACTTTGAGTTTAAGAAGGGTTTATTCGCTAAAAAACAATATATACGAGCGGTTGACGGAGTTTCTTTCAGTGTTGAGAGAGGGACTACGTTAGGAGTCGTCGGTGAGTCAGGCTCTGGCAAAACCACTCTAGGGTTAACTATCCTTAGGTTAATTGAGCCTACCTCAGGCAGGATCTTATTCAACGGTAGTGACGTAACACGTCTCAGTAAGGAAGAACTCAAGCATTTTAGGAAGTCTACGGGCATAGTCTTCCAGGACCCATACTCCTCACTCAACCCGAGGATGAGGGTGAAGGAGATACTTGAGAGACCCCTGAAGATACATAGTAGCAAGGATGAGGAATCACGTGTTGAGAGAATAATCAAGACTTTAGAGGAGGTCGGCTTAAGCGCGGAGCATTTAATGAGGTACCCGCACGAACTCTCAGGCGGTCAGCAACAGAGAGTAGCTATCGCAAGAGCGATAATACTTAAGCCGCTTCTAGTCGTTTTAGACGAGCCAACCTCTTCTCTAGACGTGTCCGTTCAAGCACAGATACTGAACCTACTTCTAGATCTTCAGATCAGACATGAATTAACTTATGTTTTCATCACGCACGACCTCCTCACAGCCAAACACGTCAGCGATTTCATTATGGTGATGTACTTAGGTAAGGTTGTGGAGTACTCAACCGTGAAGGAAGTCTTCAGCAATCCCAGACATCCATACACTGCCTCCCTCCTATCATCAATACCTATACCAGACCCTAAGTTAAGGGGTAGGAAGCGAGTGAGTGTGGTTGGCGAGCCACCAAGCCCTCTCAACCCGCCTAAGGGTTGCAGGTATCATCCTAGATGTCCCTACGCCACAGATATTTGCGAGTTGAGAGAACCCGAGTTACTTGAGTATGACAAGAATCACTTCGTAACGTGCCATAGGGCGGGTGAGCTAAGTTTTAGGGAATTCCTCGCGGACATGGATAGTTTTTTATCTGGATAATCTAGTATTAGCTTGGTGGGTTTAATGGATCTCACCCTTCTCGAGGGTTTCGTTCAGGAAAGACTAACTAAGTATAAGTTTCCGGGCATGAGCATCGCTTTATTGAGGGGTGATGAAGTAATTTATTCTAGAGGCTTCGGTTTTCGGGACATCGGTGAGTCACTTCCAGCAACCCCTAACACCAGCTACTGTATCGGTTCCGTGACTAAGGCTTTCACCGCGGCAGCGATCATGCAGCTAGCTGAGAAAGGCTTGATAAGTCTCGAGGATCCTGTAAGTAGATTTGTTGACGTCATAAAATCTAACGAAATAAAGATTCATCACCTACTCTCACATACTTCAGGCATACCCGCTCTAGGCTACGCTGAAGCGTTAATAGACAGTTATTACGGGCTAAGTAATTATTGGCTTCCCACAGCCACCCCGGAAGACGTGATAAGCTTCATGAGAGATTACACTAAGTGGTTCCTCCACAGACCTGGCGAGAGGTGGTTCTACTTAAACGAGGGTTACGTCTTACTAGGTAAGATCGTAGAGAAGGTTAGTGGGGTGAGTTACGAGTCTTACATCAAGACCAACATACTAGATAAGTTAGGGATGAGGAAGAGTTACTTTACTAGGGAGGAGTACCTGAAAGATAACGATAGAGCAACACCGTATATCATAAACAAAGAGGGTAAGCACGTTAGGGTAGAGCCTGTCTTCGGGATCTCGGCTGATGGCGGTTTATTCAGTAACGTGATCGACTTACTCAAATTCGTTAAAGCCTTGATGAACAAGGGCGTTCACGACGGCGTGCAGATCCTCAGTAGAGACTCGGTTACCTTAATGGAGAAAGCCTTCACTAAATTACCTTATGAGACCCCGGTAGCGGATTCCTACGGTCTCGGCTTAATAATACGTCACGACTTCTTCGGCCGTAAGTTAGTCGGTCATAGCGGGTCTGTGCTAGTCTACACAGCTTACATAGGTTACGTACCTGAAGAGAGAATAGGTGTGGCTATCTTATCTAACGCGTCGGGCTACCCACTATCTCTCATCGGCGGGTACGCACTAACCATATTACTAGGGAGGGATCCCGAGAAAGAACTACATTACGTGTTAACTGAGAGAATGTATGAGAAGCTAGTAGGGAACTACAAAAACTATAAGGAATCTGTTAGGGTGCGTGTCAAGAGGAGCGGGGATATGCTATTCATGGAGGAAGACTCTATTGATTCAAGCCCCACACCCTTAGTGCCGGAGAAGATATCGGGGGACTACGCTCTATTCAATATCTACACACTAGCTAGCAAGATTCCTGTGGAGTTCTATGTCAAGAGTTCGGGAGAAGTCGTGATGATATACGATAGATACGAGCTAATAAAAACGAGCTGAGCGGATTTAATATACTTTACTAAGGTTCCTCAAATTATTTAGTTCTTTTAAGGTAATTATAAGCTAGCAATGCGTGTAACGCTGTTCCCAACCACAACACGTCCTCATCCACGTCGAATTTTGGGTGATGATGCGGGTATATTATACCCTTTTCCTTATTCTTTATGCCGAGTGATATGAACGCGCCGGGGACCTCCTGAAGATAGAATGAGAAGTCCTCAGCACCCATAGTCATCAATGCTTCGGAAGTCTTCGTTATCTTACTAGCTACCTCCATGACGAAATCCGCGAGTTCTGGGTTGTTGATTACTGGGGGATAGAAAACCTCGCTTAACTCAAGGATTCCCTCACATTCCCACGCTAGTGAATAGTGCTTAACTATTGACTCTATTCTAGCTAACACTTTATTCCTCACGTTAATATCGAATGTTCTAAGAGTCCCGCTGATTCTAACCTCATCGGGTATCACGTTACTTGCGTTACTCCCCTCAAACTTAGGGGTAGTTATGACGACAGGAGTTAAAGCACCCACGTTCCTAGTAACTATTTTCTGTAGAGCGTTGTAAATGTCTGCGGCGGGCGCCGTAGGGTCTTTAGTTAGTTCCGGGTGTGCCGCGTGGCCCCCCATACCCTTAATCCTTATTATGAAGGAATCTGCTGACGCACACATAGGCCCTCTCCTAGTAGCTATAGTGCCTGCAGGCAGGTCTGACCAGACGTGAATACCGAATATCGCGTTAACGTCTATCAGATGCCCTTCCTCAACTATCTTCTTAGCTCCACCACCCCCCTCCTCAGCGGGCTGAAAAATCAGCTTGACGGCCCCTCCTAAGTACTCTTTAATACTTGAGAGCACTTTAGCCGCACCTAACAACATAGCTACGTGAGCGTCATGACCGCAAGCATGCATTTTACCACTAACCCTAGACTTATAGGGTACCTCATTCTCTTCCTGTATTGGGAGAGCGTCCATATCAGCTCTTAAAGCCACGACACGGCCCTCACCACCCTTAACAAAGCCTATCACCCCCGTCCCCGCAGCCCTAACGTACTCAATACCCATGCCCTCTAACTCTCTCATAATGAGCTCCGAGGTCTTAAACTCCTCAAACCCTAACTCAGGGTACATGTGGATATCTCTCCTTAAACCAATCACGTAATCACTTAACGACTTAGATAACTCGATAATCTTAGCCTCAACAGGATCTAATACCATACTAAACACCAACTAAAGAAGAGAATACGTAATAAAAACTTTCCACGGCTGAAAGCCTCTCTCAGACATAATGATGTTAATCTCTGAGTACGTCCTTAAGGTAAGGATTAGTCCTCCTCTCATATTCGAGCGTCGTGATGTCACCGTGGCCAGGTAACACCACGTAGTCACCGGGTAGCTTAGCTAGCTTAATCAAAGAATTCCTCATGTCCTCAGCAGAGCTTTCAGGGAAGTCAGTCCTACCCACAGTACCTTTAAATAATGTATCACCCGTTATTAATAGGTTCCCAACTAAGAAGCATAAGCTACCTCTCGTATGACCCGGTGTATGGAGAACTCTGATTTCTAGGTCTTCACTAATTCTCAGCACCGTATCACCTCCCACGAACTCGAGAAATGCAGGTAATTCTAGGGCGTCACCGTAGAAATCCTCAGCTAAGAACCTACTCCTAACGAGTAGGTCTGAATCTAGCTCATGCATCAACACCTTAGTCTCGTAAATTCTGGACACACCACCAGCGTAGAAGACGTGGTCGAAGTGGCCGTGAGTAGCGATAATTAAGTGTATCCTGTTCAAACCTAATCTATTAACCGCCCGCACTATATTGCTTGGGTGAACGCCCGGATCAACTACAATTCCGGAATCACCGGCGTGAACCAAGTAAGTATTAGTGTTTAGTGGTCCGCCTGTAATCTTGTAATATTTGATCAAGTATACCCACCTTACGTAAGGCGTTTCTTCCACGTTAAAAATATTGAGTGTTTTAAATGCTTGCTCAGAACCCGGTTTTGAGTTTTTAGAAAAATATTTTTCACTTTTCAGTAAGTTCACGACATCTTCTTTTGCTCTCCAACGCTATTCACTATCTCCCTAACCTCGTCTCTAGATAAGAGACCCATATCAGCAAATCTCATTAACGAGACCTCTATTCTCTCTAGTGAGACGTTGTTGAGGAGATTCTTAGCTTCAAGCTCCGACCTCAACTCCTCCCTATCTATCAGGTCTTTAGACCATGACAAGTATTTACTTAAGCCCTCAACCACGACCGGACGGATCTTCGGGCCCAGCCATCCTCCAGACTCTAAGATGACCGGAGTGGTTATTATTGAGCGTGAAGACCCGTTTGAAACGTAGGAAGTGTAGACTAGGGGGATCATGTAGAGCCCCTCACCACCGGAAGGTACTGAGAGACTCACACCCTCTATCTCCTTCTCTACCTTAATTAATCCCTCCCTGTACTCCTGTAGGTTACTCCTTATTTTGTCGGATCTCTTATTAGCTTCTCGAATTATTGAGTCGAACTCGTGTTGCAGTGCCTCCTTCTCCTGAAGTACTGCCTTGACTTTATTGTTCTCCGCCTCCATCAATTCCTCAAATCTTTTCTCAACCCTCTTAACCTCGTTCTCATACTTTGTTTTTTCACTCTCTAATTCCTTCTCAAGTCTTTCTAACGTCTCCTTTAACTCACTCAACCTCTTCTTCAAGTCTGAGACGTCTTTCCCGTAGCTTTTCGCTTTCTCAATTTCTTCTTCCAGTTTTTTCACACCGTCTTGAGTTTCCTTAATTCTCTTCCCGATGGCTTCTATGCTTGGCACATATCTTTCCCTTAAACCCGCTAATTCCTCTTCCTTCTTTCTCCTCAACTCTTCAACATTCTTCAAAACTGCTTCCCTAACCTCCTTTATTTTCTGGTCTAGCGCGGTAATCTCTTTCTCGTATTCCTTTTGAATGATCACCTTCCAATTATCTAGGAGTTCGTTGATCTTCCCTACGACGTTGCTCACGTAGTTTACTAAGTCGTTGATTACGTTGAGGGTTTTCCTTATCTTCTCTGAGACCTCAGCATAGTTCACGCTAACCCAAGGGATCTCGATGTGTGGGAGGCCGTAGGTAGTCGTGTAATTTAGGAGTGTCTTGAGATCATTCACGAAAGAAGGATCTGAGACAACATTTTCTAGCTCCACAACCTCCTTAACGACGTTCTTACCGCTCACGACCTCCTCCGCTATCCTATCTATCTTAACCATGACGTCCAGGAAAGACTTACCTGAACTAGCGGCTAGCTCTACTAGAGCGGAATCCATCAACTCCTTCTTCACTATGTTGAGGGTTACTACCAACTTGCTCTTCTTCAACGGGTCTATCAACACCGCGCTCCCGCTAGAGTAAGAAGCTAATAATACTGGGTAGAAGACTAACGCGATATTCTTGATCCTCTCACCTTTCCTCCTCAAAATACCTGGCTTCTTCCTCTCACTCTCCGACCAATAAACAGCGAACCCAGCAACCTCGTCATCACCTAACTTCTGGTAAGACTCCGCGGTCTTTCTAAGAAGGAAGGGTAAGTAACTCTTCTTTAAAGAAAACTCGCCAGACCCCAACTGTATTACCTCAGTTATCACATTCTAACAAAAACAAATAAACTTTACGGATTCTAAACACATACCCTACCGCGTTAATAACTAGCGTAAAGCCTACCCTAACGCATGAAAAGCTTATTTTTACCGTTCTATGTTTTAGTTTGGGGGCCCGTCGTCTAGCCTGGTTAGGACGCCGCCCTCACGCGGCGGAGGTCCGGGGTTCGAGTCCCCGCGGGCCCACCAAACTCCTAAGGTTCTGGACTAGGTTCTTTGAGGTTCTTCTCTTCGCTTTATTAGCGTTATTATAGCTACTGCTATTATTATCGACGCTCCCACGTATTGAATGGGGTTTAGGCGTTCGCTGAGAATAGTTCTTGAGAGGATTAGAGATACTGCCGGTTCTAGGGTGGTTATTAGTCCTGCGTGTACGGGGTTCGTTGTTTTCATTCCTTCGTAGAAGAGGATTACCGCGATCCCCATGCAGGCTACGCCGCCGTAGGTTACGTAGGGCATTGAGTTAATGTTTATGGTCAGCCCCTCAGTGAAGAATACCACGATAGTCAGGGTTATAGCTGCTGAGAGTGTTGATTGGACTACGATCTCGTTTCTGTTAAATCCTCTCGTGTAGAGTTCTCTAGGTATTACTAGGGTAGCAGAGTACGTGAGCGCTAGAACCAAGCCTATCAAGAAACCGGACGAGGAGGTTATGGCGAGTTCGGGATTCGTAGCTACGTAAGCACCTAAGAAAGCCAGTAATGAGAGCGTTAACTCCGTAATGTTCGGGGGCTTGCCACGACGCGAAGACTCGTAGAGGACGACCATTAAAGGAGCCACGTATATGAGCGCTGACGTGAGACCCACCCCATTAACTGATATTGAGATAACGTAGAGTATCCTGAAAGAAGCTATCACTAAGATGCCGTAGAGGAGTAAGTATGGGTTAAGTCTCCTCACCCCATCCCTCAACACGAGTAACAGGAAACACGAGCTAACAAGCAACATCGCGTGCGCTACTTGAAGATACGTAAGTCCAGAACTCCTTGAAAAAGCTACAGCAACCCCCGTAGTCCCCCACAAGACAGCTGCTAACGCAACCAGCAAAACCCCGAAACCCCCACGCATCCAATCAACCACGAGAATCTCACGAGAATGAAATTATAAATTAAGGTTCATGAATGCATTGAGTAGAATTCAACGCGGTTTGAGCCCAACCCCTTTTATTTCATTACTCGTGGGAAAGATCTTACGGTGGTTAATATGCAGGAACCTGAGAAAACCCCTACTAAGGGTAGGAATCTCCTCCCGATAGCGTTAGGGGTAGGCTGCCTCGTGTTGTTAGTTGGCTTAGTAGTTACCCTAGCTTACTACTCGACTGTATTAAAAGATAAAGATGCTCAGATACAGGAACTCATGAATCAGAACACGCAACTACAGTTATGGTTGCAAGAGAACACCACGTATTACAGAACCCGAATAGAGGAACTTAACACTAGAATAACTGAGCTAGTGAACGAGACTGAATACTTAAATAAGACAGTAGCCGAGCTTAAAGCCCCACAACTACATGAAGTAGGTTTTGAGTGGGAAAAACACGAACCAGCAGTTGGTCTGCACTACATGCGTGTTAAGGGATCGGTCTTTAACTCAGGAGTTTATACAGCTAAGAACGTACAAATATATATTTGGCTCTACGACGACAACAACACGTTAATCGCGAGCCAGATCATCTACTTAGGCGACATCCCCGGAAAAACGTACGCAAGCTTTAGCGTAGACATATACTACAGCGGGCGTTGCTCAAACTATTCATATAAGATTGTTCACGAATAAATGAAATCATACACTAACGAATAGGTAGACAGGTATCGAAAGTTTTTAAGGTAAGTCATCATACTTTTTTGGGGCCCGTCGTCTAGCCTGGTTAGGACGCCGCCCTTACGAGGCGGAGGTCCGGGGTTCGAGTCCCCGCGGGCCCACTAAACACGTTAAATAGATTTAACTCATTATGTTAACCCAAAAACAGCGGAGAGTATTAAGGAAATAACTTCGTTTTAGTAAGATTATCCAAGACGTAACAAGAACTTCCAGAACAAATGAATCTGAATGAGGGAGGTCTTCGATCTCATTAGCTGTGTAGAATTGATGTTAGGGGTTCCCTCAGCATATCTATGAGGTGAAGTTCTCAACTCAGGGTCTCACGTGCCATCATCCAAACCATGAATATCGCGGTAAGGGACACGGCCAGATGTACTCCTATCGACTGAATTGAACTAATTAGGGGTGCTACCGTTTGAAGTACTGCAGCCAATGAGAACAACACTACGTTAAGAAAAGCAACAGCAGTTGCTGAGTATCTTAAGTCATAACCTTCTTTAGCCATAGAGGCTGCTATAATGTGCAGACCTGAGGCCACACCTAGAGTGATCATCGATGTAATTAGTAGTGATGCGTTGCCTGTAAGTGATGAGTGAAGCATCAATCCCCACGAAGTAGCGGACATTAACGTCGCGATTAGTAGTAGTGGCTTCCTACGCCTTAAGACCTTGTCGCTTAAGAACCCCGTAATCGGGCACATCAACGCGAACACAAGCACCAGCATCATCAAGTACTGACTAACTACATCAGCTTTCAAATAGAAAACCTCACCCATGAGTTTCTGACCCCAAGCAGATTGAAAAGATAACACGACGCCGTAAACGCCTGCAGCGCCGATGCTAGTACCCCATATATGCGGGTCCCTAACTAATTTCCCGAGGTGCTTAACAGCGCCTCTCACGCCTTCCTCGGCTTGACTATACCAGCTAATCTCTCAACATCTTCTTCTCTAAACCTCCACCTACCGCTCTCAAGAACAACAGGCTTGATCCAACCTCTCTTAACGTACTCCCTCAAAGTAGCGTAGCTAATTCCGAGTCTCTCACAGACCTCCCTAGGTCTCAGCATTAAAGTCTCCAATTAAATAGTTTCATATAAACCCTTATAAACTTATATGAAACCTGAAACAATTATGAGAGGCAGTTAACTCGTATTCTAACCTATGCGCTCAATATCGATTTATTAAAGAGGTATCTCATCATAATGAGTTAATAGGGCAGGGATTAAATAGAGAGTATTCTATCAAATTAGTGCGGGGATCTACCACACTTACCTTAACTCTCAAGAGCTAATTTCAAGACCCTGCATACAGGGAGGTAGCTAAGAAACTCTTGTCTTAATAATAACTTTGTTGTTATTGTTTTTAATAAGTTCTTGGATCCCTATTTGGGTGGGGATACTTGAGTGAAGGTATTGGTTACTGGTGGTGCTGGGTTTGTCGGTCATAATCTCGTTCTCTACTTGATTAAGAGAGGGTATGATGTTGCGGTAGTTGATTCTATTGAGAGATCGAGTAGGTATGCGTTGGCTAGGCTTGAGGAATCTGGGGTGCCTATCATTAAGGCTGACGTAAGGTCTTTCACTAATTATGATGGTTTTGACGTGGTAGTTCATGCTGCGGCATATGTGAGTGTTGAAGAGTCTGTTAGGGATCCTCTTAAGTATTTCGAGAATAATGTTTTAGGGACTGCCAGGGTTGGTTATGAGTGTGCCAAGAGAGGTCTTAAGCTAGCTTACCTGAGTTCAGCAGCTGTCTACGGCGATCCTGTGAAGCTACCTATAAGTGAGGAACACCCAGCGAGACCTCAATCACCTTACGGGTTAAGTAAGCTTCAGGGAGAGGAAGTACTGAGGAATTTCACGACCGTTTACGGCTTGAAGCACGTGATCTTAAGACTCTTCAATGTTTACGGACCTGGTCAAAACCCCTCGTATGCTGGAGTCATAACGAGTTTTCTTAAGAGAGCCTTGAATGGAGAGCCACTAATTATTTATGGGGACGGCGAGCAGACGAGGGACTTCATATATGTTGAAGACGTTGCTAGGGTTATTGAGTTCCTTATTGAGAAAGACGTGTTCGATAACGAGGTATATAACGTTGGTTCAGGAGAGCCGGTAACAATTAAGGATCTTGCTAAAATCATCATAAAACTAGTTGGTAAGGAGTTGCCGATAATACACGCGTCCCCGAGAGCTGGGGATATAAAACACAGTGTTGCGGACGTGAGTAAGTTGAGGAAATTCGTTAAGGTCTTGCCAACTCCTCTTGAGGACGGGCTTAAGAAAACCTTAAGTGAGTTAAGTCTTCCTGGGTCAAGGAGTTAAACCCGGGGTTCTAGCTCGTTGATGGGACTCAATAATTTAAGAATATTCTCACAAGTATTCTTCAGGGGTGGTGAGGGTTTAGATATATTGGTTTCGCGGCGCATTCAGGGAGTGTTAGTGAGGAATTGATTTCAAGAGTTTCAAGAATTGTTAGAGGTCTGCGTGAATGTTATGATGCTAACGACTTGGTTTTTGTTGTTGGTGGTTACTGGGGTTTGATGAAGGAGGTTGTTAACTTAGCTCTTGAGTTAGGGTTTAAAGTCATCATAATACCACCCATAGAACAGGAAGACGTGCGGTTCCCTGAAGGAGCTATGGTGGTTAAGACCGGGACTTCCTACAGGGTTAGGTCGGTATTCTTAGTTAGAACTTCAGATGTTTTAGTAGTTCTCGGCGGTGGAGCTGGATGTATTCAAGAACTAATAACTGCTTATACTGAGGGTAAGCCGTCCTACGTCTTGATTGGCACCGGGATGCCTACAGACGTGATTGAGGGAATGCCTGAATACTTAGATTATAGGGAATTAGCTCCGGTGATGAAGTACCGTGATGAGAACACTCTACTCAAGGACTTATGCGATCACCTGAAACATATGAAGGCAGAGAGGAAGGAATCGAAAGACCTACTGGGGAGAGAAGTGAAGTTCCCTAGTGGGTGAGTTATGCCGTTCACGCTGTTGCACCTAGGTCCTGCGTTGATTCTTGGTTATTTGCTTAGATTCCGTGTCCACTGGCCTACTCTGATAATAGCCTCAGTCATAATTGATTTAGAGCCTCTGGTAGTCATTCTACTAAATTTAAGTGATTACCCTCACCACGGATACCTACATACCTTCGCTTCAGCGATTTTTCTCGGGTCTTTAGTAGGTGTGGTTATGTGGTTGATTAGGGATTACTTCAGCAAATTATTTAATCTACTCGCACTCACGGAGTCTGTGAGTTACTCGATTAGTGATTATGTCGTGGCAGGGTTTAGCGGGTGGTTCCTTCACGTACTTCTTGATTCACCGTTATACCCAGATATAAGACCTTTCTACCCGCTAGGCGTGAATCCCCTCTACTACCCGGATATGAGTGAGGAAATAATTAAGTTAAGCATGTATTTAACTCTTGTTGGCGTCATCATATACTTAAGGCATTTTTATAAGACCCACGAGACCCGCAAGAACTAATAGTATTTTCTGATGCCTTGCTGGAGTACCGGGTCTGTTATCTCGTATTCCTCATTTTCTCTCTTTATGAATCCTGAGTCCATAAGGTTTTTAATTATCGTGGCTAGTGTGTTGTTAGGTATTTTCCCCAGTCTTGCCTCCACACCTCTCTTTATCTCCGACCACCTAGCCTTACCAAGGGATGCGATTATCTTTAATACTTCCCTATACCTTCTCTCGCCAACGCCGTATATCTTAAGAGCGTGATCTAACTCGCTTAAAGCAAGCTTAGAAGCTTTCTCGTGGATAGTGTTTATGTCTTCCCTGCTAGTAGTTACGGCGAAGCCGAAGTAGGTGAGCCATCCTATGACGCCGTCAAACCTCTTGATAGCTTCGTTAATTACTTCATCACTAACATCAATCCCTTCCTGCTCGAAACCCTTAATTAAGAACTGCCTTGACTCATCCTCACTTAATCTCCTCATTTTAACTTCGGTGAATGCTCTACCATATAGTGGTGCTTCAGGATCGTTAATTCTTAAGAATCTGTATAATAATCCAATCATGGAACCTGAGATAATGATTTTTAGGTTGAGATTGTCGTAGGCGTAAGCAATTAACGAATCAAACCTGTATCCAGACCTCCTAAGTTCCTGCGCCTCGTCAAGAACTAAGACCTTACCCTCTAGAGCTTGAAGAACGCTTAGCAGGGATCTCTCGTTCCTCACCCTAAATCTAACCCCGAAACCACCAACACTAACTTCCTCAACGCTACCCAGGACCTTCTTAGCCCAACCATACTTGCTTAACTCCCCCTCAAGTAAACTCAAGAACGAGTTTAGTGATATCATGCCTGAAGGCAGGAGTCTGCAGTCTAGGTAGACGTAATCAAGTCCTGACTCATTAAGGTACGTAAGTATTAACGAAGTCTTCCCATATCTTCTAAGACCAGAAACCACCACTAGCTTACCACGTCTTAAACCACTATCTAAGGTAAGTAACTCATTCTCCATGTTAAACAAATCTTCCTTCCTCTTCTTAGGTTCCGGGTTGAAGTATCCCAAAGATTACCCCCCTAACTATGTTACCCCCCTAACTTAAAAACCTTACGTGCATGAGGTTTCGTGAATCACTCAGAGATTTTAATCAGGTCTTACTAATTTAGAAAACGTTAATTATTTTCCTAGGCGTATATGTTACGGGGACGTGAGGTTGGGTATTAGTTTAAGTGAGCAAGCTGTTCTTGTGGAGAACCTTGTTAAGATTTATGGAAGGGATTCCGTAGGTGTTGATGGCTTGTCTTTCAAGGTTGATAGTGGCGAGATTTACGCGTTGGTTGGTCCTAACGGAAGTGGTAAAACTACTACTTTAAGAATCATATCTACCTTGATTAAGCCTACGCGCGGTAGTGTGTACGTGTACGGTGTGGATGTTGTTAGAGAACCACTACGTGTTAGGTCTATGATTAATTACCTGCCTGAGGAGGCCGGGGCTTACCGTGACTTATCAGGTCTTGATTTCGTGAAGTTCATGCTTTCACTCAGGTTTAGCGGTAGGGAGCTAGAGGAGGCGGTGGAGGAAGCTGTTAAGATAGCTGATTTAGGTAACTACCTGAGGAAGCCTGTCAGGACGTACAGTAAGGGGATGAAGCGGATACTCGCGGTCAGCACAGTCCTGGCTTCCAAGCCTAAGCTACTGATACTAGATGAGCCGACGACAGGTCTTGACGTCGAGAGATCTCTCTACGTGAGAGACTTAATCAGGTACTATAATAAGCAGTACGGGATCACGGTACTACTCAGTAGCCACAACATGCTTGAGGTAGAGTACTTAAGTCATAGAGTCGGCATACTCTATAAAGGGAGATTAATAGCTGAGGGAACCCCGGAGCAGCTGAAGAAGTCCCTGAATGCTTTAAACCTGGAGGAAGTGTTCATAAAAATGAAGTCGACGCGAGGTGTTGTTGGGTGACGCTCACGCGATTAGTTAAGAGAGAGGTTAAGGCCTTCATCAAGAACCCTGGCTTCATAATAGGGTTAGTACTAATAATAAGTGTTTACGGGTTATTAGGCAACATAACTGGGAGGGCTGTGGAGTCAGCCGTGAGGGAGGTTATAGAATCAAACGTTGGATTGGTTTTAGAAGAGAGAACGAGATTAGTTGAGGAGTTAGTTAAGTTACTCAATACTACCATGGAGGGCAGAGTCCGCGTATACGAATCGCTAGATGAGGCCGTGTCAGATGCGGGGATAGGTGTGGTTATACCGACAGGCTTTACAGAAAACGCTACCTCACCTAATAAGCCGATCATACTGAGGGGTAGTGTTAAGGTAGCCGTCTTCTCGTTAACAGGTGCTCAGGCAAGAACGGGATTGCTGACGACTATTTCAAGTGCTGTAGAGAGGTTGCTTCCTCTAGCCGTAAGTGCTACCTACAACGTGAGTTTACAGCCTCAGAAACCTATTTTCGTGAGCGGCAGCATATTATTCTATAATAAGCAGGTAAGTCAGGAAGAGTTCTTGTCGGTCACGGTCTTTACGTCACTTATTCCGCTATTCGTTAGCATAATCCTGGGCATAAACACTACTTACGCCTCACAACTAGTAGCTGTAGAGAAAGTTGAGAAAGCTTTCGAGATGATACTAGCTCAACCCATCCGTAGGAGGGATATCGTGTTAGCTAAGATACTCGGTGCTTCGATAGCGTCAATACTGTTCGGGGCGGTATACATGATCGGCTTGTTCATCATGTTCCTCGGCGGGATCTCTAGCGCGGCAAGCGCTGAGCAAGCCCCTCCCATAATAATGATAATGACGTTCCTGGGTCCTGAGATGCTGGGAATGATTGGCTTAGCTGTAGTTCTCGGATTAATATTCTCGGGAGCTATAGGCGTGATGATAGGATCTCTGGTCAGCGACGAAAGAATCGCTGGCGGGTTGGCAGCGCCGGTCATGTTCGTCTTCATGGGCGTAGGATTCGTGGCTATGTACTTGGGCCTCCCGCCAAATCCCGCCTCAGCAGTTTTAGCAGGCTTAACGATAGCTACACTACCGTACATGTATGTTGTCTCACTAATGTCTGGCGAGACATCTCTGATAGTATACTCGATAATCATTTCAGTAGGCACGTGCGCTCTCCTGATATACGCGGCTTCAGCAATATTCAACAGAGACATAATTGTCTTAGGTCTGAGAATCCCGTGGGCTAGAAAAACAAGAGAGAAGACCTAACCTTCTTTACTTAGGGATCAATCCTTAAACCTTCCTTATAGGTGATGGGTTTGAGTACTTCGTTAAGAAGATTTATGTTTTAATTCCCGATAATGTTAGTAAGGAGGGTCGCGTGACGGTTTCCAGGCCTGTTGTTTCGGTCGTTGTCCCTACATATAATGAGAGGGAGAATATCGACGAGTTATTAAGCAGGATTCACACGTCTTTAAACGAGGTTGATTATGAGGTAGTTGTGGTTGATGATAACTCTCCTGACGGAACCGCTGAACGTGTTATAGAGCTCTCAAGTAAGTATCCGGTGAAGCTGGTTAGGAGAGCGGGTAAGCTCGGGTTATCCTCAGCTATCCTAGACGGTGTTAAGGTATGTAGCGGTGATTATGTGGTGGTGATGGATGCAGATCTACAGCACCCTCCTGAAGTAATCAAGGAACTTCTACGAAACGCGAGTAGATGCGATATAGTCATAGCTTCTAGGTATGTGAGAGGAGGTTGTATCGTGGGATTCCCGCTGATTAGGCGTGTTATTTCCTTAGGAGCTACTTACATGGCTAGAATATTAGTGCCTCAAGCGAGAAGTATTAAAGACCCTCTCTCAGGTTTCTTCCTGATTAGAAAGGAACTTATAGAGGAGACTGAGATAGCCGTGCCCAGCGGCTATAAAATACTTCTCGAGATAATATCTCAACACGATAACTTAAAGATATGTGAGGTACCGTACGTTTTCCAATCAAGAGTTAGGGGTGAGTCTAAACTAAGCAAAAAAGAAATACTTAGTTACGTGAAGCAACTACTCGTGATCATGCCAGATTACTACAAGTTCGCGGTAGTCGGTACTTCAGGAGTTCTCGTTAACTTAGGTGTTGTATGGTTACTGAGCTACGTGCTATCATTACCACACTTCATAGCTTCAATAATAGGTATTGAAACCTCCTTAACCAACAACTTCATCTGGAATGATTTATGGACGTTCAGGAAGAGGAGGTCCGGAAAGCGTTGGTGGAGATTCCTCAAATACCATGCCTCAACAGCTGTGGGCACCCTAGCACAGTACGTAGTCTCACAACTTGCTTACTACCTCCTAATAAAGGAATCACTAATTTCTCAAGCACTAGGTATTCTAGTAGGCTTCATAGCCAACTACTTAATCAGCAAGAAATATGTGTGGACACAACCTTAAATGGCTACTCCAGATGCTTTCGTTTACAACTACTTTGATTATGCTTTATCCTTACTCCTCATCCTAGCTATTATCTTGTCGTACAGCATGTTAAGTATTCTTCTCCTATCCTCCATTAAGACTACGTCGCTATAGCCTTGGACTATTAAGTTATGACTGAAGGGACAGGGTACTTCAGGCGAGACTATGAACTCTAGGATTACCTCACCTAATTCTACCTTTTTAAGGACTTCCTCGGCGTGTTGTATGTCCATAGAGTCTTCTAGGACTTCCCTGTACGCTTCGAGTAGTAGGGGATAGCCCGGAATCCTCTCAGAGACTTTCAATAATGTTTCAGAGTTTACCTCTCTCCTATTAACGCTTGTTTCAATACCTCTGTAAACTTTGAGTAGGGCTAGGGATCTCTCAGCTACGTGCCTGAACTTCCTCTTAAGGATTTCACTCCTTCTAAGAGCCTTGATTAGTGTTTCTCTGAGTCTAGTACTACTTAGCCTACTCACTAATTCTTTAACTACCGAGATGTCATTAATCGTGTTTGCTGGGAGTGTTAGCATGAAGCCGTTATCTGATACGGTAACCCTTACTGGAACTCCTAGCTCGTTGCTGAATATGTGTGCGTAAGCTCTAGACAAAGCTTGATTCACTCTCCTACCGAAGAGGTAATGGAAGATCAGGTTCTGCGAGCTTCCCTCATTCCAGAGTTCTATGAGGAGCTTCCTATTAGTGGGCACGACCCCGCAGACCTTAATCTGTTCCCACACATACTGCGTTATATACCTAGCTTCTTTCTCCCCTAACTGGTACATAGACGCGATGAGTTTAGATGCTTTCCTCACTCCATGCTTGGAAATCAGCTCACTAACTAAGCCTCTGAAGGCACCTACCTCAAGTGCTGAGTCGTAGGTTAGGGGTAGTGCTTCAGAGAACCATGAGGGCACGGTAGGTCTCTGCTTCTCAGCATCCTTGACGATGACCTTAAGTCCCTCACTCCTCACGAACATGTATGTCTTGCCCCCTAAAACGAAGACGTCACCGGGCTCGAGATAACTAACGAATTCTTCTTCTAAGTCACCTATATACCTACGTCCCTCTAGGAAAACCCTCATCTTTGTTTCGTCCGGTATTGCCCCGGCGTTTAAGTAGTAGATCATCCTAGCTGATTTCTTCCTACCGAAGACTTTCTCCTCTTCGTCTAGCCAAATCTTAGAGTAGACGGGTAGATTGTCTGGAAC
>CAZWSU010000049.1:0-23778 GCA_964636755.1 uncultured Desulfurococcaceae archaeon | reverse complement strand
GGAGCACCCATAACCCCGAGTCCCTCGAAGGAGGGGTGGGGGTAACGGGTCGGGTCTCCGGCCCCGAGGCTAAACCCCCAAAGCAAGGAGATGTAGCCCCAAACCTCCCCACTTCAGGAGGCGAGGAAACCCTCACCCTTCAGGACGGGGAGGAGGTCAGCTAGCTTCACACGAACTTAACGTCTCAATGATTAAGTCAGCTAGGTAATTCACGGTCTCCCGCACTTCAGGACTGAGTTCCTCGCCCAAACTTAGATCCCTTGCGACTATACCTAAAACCCACACGTCGTCGAACAATCCTTCCCTCCTCAACAACTCAACAACGAGGTTAATCGGTATTGAGTGAGTTGTCACAAAGGTTATGGAATCGTTAATAGAGCTTAAACTAGCTATAAAGTAATTAGGGGTCTCTCCCCCCTGACCTGAAATCAGTGCAGCATCAATTAGTAAGGCTTTTCTCACTGAGAGTTCTTCGATAATTGGCGTGCAGTTCTCTAAGCCGAACTCACACATAATGATTCTGCCCTCAGGAAAGCCGCGACTCAGTAAGAGTTCGCAGAGCCTTAAACCCGCCGCGTCATCGCTCCTCAACCGGGTGCCCACGCAGATGAGGTAGTAATCACCGCACACCAAGTCTTTAACGCTGGCTTCACTCACCACGATCACCTAACATACCTAGCTTGAGTCCCCCCCTCTTTAAGGATTTGCAGATTATCAACGCATTGCTTACATACCCGGATCCCTGGCTCCAGCTCCACCGAGCAGTTCCTGCAGACAGGCCTGCCGCACATCACACATGAAGTTATTGAGAGCCTAGAATTACATATCCTGCACATCAGGTCCTCACAAACAGCGCAAACACCTTCCTCATTCACGTGTTTCTCACACACGTACCTGCCGCATATCCTACACTTCCTAACCGCAGGCCTCTCCTCACATACCTCGCAAAGGACTGACCCGCTACCCATACACTAACTACCTACGCAATCACTGTTTAAGCCGTGATCCAGACTTAAGAATAATCAACGACAGGATCAGTATGGTAGCGCCAGCAACTAAAGCGATTATTGTTAAGACTTCGAATAAAGCCGTGGGAATAACCGCTTTAGTTGTTTTCTCGTGTGATACGCTAGTGCTGGGCGTCGTGGTCGTTGTCTCGGTCAGGGGGCTCGTTGCGGTTGTCGTGGTGTTGGTTTCTTGAGGTGTTTCACTAAACATCCTCTCCAGCCTACTGAAAAGATCTTCACTTATTAAATCTCTCATCAAGTCCTCCGGCAACTTACTAGACTCATGTATCTCTATCAATTCGAGATACTTGAAAGAGGTATAGAATCTCTCAACTTCTTCTAAGTCCTCGCTAGTAACGTTAGAATATGTTGATTCACCCGTTATTAGTGTCGGGTAATACAGACGCGCCCAAGCGAGGAGGTCTACTGAGACCCACCCGACAGTCGGCACGTAAACAACTACGTACGCGTGAGGACCTGCATTAATGAATCTTGTGAGGGAGCCGTAAACGTCTGTCACGTAATCAAACTTCAGGTAGACGTAGCCGTACTGAATCTTCGCCGGCACGCCGTAATACCACAGCAAGCTGAGGAGGATCCTAGACATATCATCGCAATCCCCCTCCCTCCTTTCCAAGACTTCCTCTAGGGACCTGGGTATGGCGCTTGCGTTATATTTTATGAGGTAACCCCCGTATACGTAGTTAGCAGCCCATACAGCTAAGTAAGTCTTAGACACCTCACCCAAGCTGATGTTCGCGTAAAGCTTGCTACGCATCCACTCCTCGAAAAGAGGTACGACAACCTCGACCACCTTCTCGTTAGGCTGTAGAACGTACTTCCCCACCACTTCCTCAGGGTATGGGTAGTCGTAAAGAAATACGTTCCCGAGATACAGTGCTTGTGCTACGATGTTCATCTCCTTACGTGACTCACGAATCAGGGTCACGTTTAACACTACGTAGCCGCGTGAGTTATTGTTTATGGGGATTGTGAAGGAGGTCTTATCCTCTGATGTGTTGACGGTGACGTTCCCTCCTACCCTAAAAACACGCACTACCTGAGTATAGTGTGGCTCAGTGTAGTTGATGGGTGTTTCGAAATACCCCTCGGAAACGTTATTCACGTACGTAATCATCGCTACGTCAACATACGTTAAATTGTATACGTCGTAGCTCGGGGTTTCCTGAGCGTGGCTAGTGACCCAAGCAGCGTACTGAGGCGTTGCAGAGGAAAACATTAGAGTCGCCAGTAAGGCAAGCATAAAGCAATACCTGGCCCTTGACTCAATACCTCGAAACACTTAATCAACCACCCTTTACATATCCTAATCTCTTTAAATTCTTATAACTTCTTTACTTAACGTGGGCATGATTAATGAGAAGGGTTGGTGAGTTTAGTGAGCGTGAGTTAATTGAGGTAATCGCGAGTCTCCTCGGCGAGTACTACGCTGGAATACCTTTTGGTTACTTGGATGATGCAGGGGCTTTGAAGGTTATGGGTAGATGGTTCTTCCTTAAGATAGACGGAACATCCTTCAAGACCTCAAAGTATCCTTGGATGGGGTTCGACGACCTAGCTTATAGGGTAGCTTTAGGTGCTGCCATAGACGTGATAGCTAAGGGAGGAGTTCCAGTAGCTCTTACAGCCTCCGTAGGGCTCCGGAAAGACATGATGTTAGGAGATGTTGAGGGGATAGCTCGCGGATTACGTGACTCTTGCCGAGCACTTAATGCGTTGTTTCTAGGCGGTGACCTAAACGTGTCCGAGGATGGCTGGCTAGACGTTGCCGTACTCGGAGTATCAACTAATCCCGTAGGCAATAAGGGTCTGAAGCCAGGACATAGAGTTTACGCAACGAAATGTTTAGGGGTATCCTCCGTCCCGGCACTAACATACTACGAGAAAATACTGAGTGAAGACCACATCAAGAAATTCCTTAACGTGTTGAGGAGGCCGGATCCACCCCTAAGGTTCTTAAAAGATGTTGATAGGGTTAGGGTATCCACAGATATTAGTGACGGTCTAGAATCGTTGAGGAACGTCTTAAAAATTAACGGCGTGGCCATGAGACTACGTGCGGAGAGCTTGTGTAAGGAGGTACTTGAGATCTCGGAGCAGTATTCAATAGAAATAAAGAAGATCTTACGTTACATGGGGGAGGAATACTCCATAGCTATTTTCACCGAGCAGGAAATGCCCGAAGACTACGTCTTAATAGGTGAGGTCGTGGAAGGCCCTCCAGGCCTCATATACCTGGGAGAGAAAGAACTACGCGGCGGCTGGGACAATCTTAAGGGCTGGCTATGAAACCTTACATAATGACCGAATCCATCAAATCACGCGATACTTCCGGTAGTTGATGGATCCTTACACTCCGGGATTCCATGAAAATATTTATTATTAACAGAGTGAAAGTATAGTGAGGTAATGTGGGTTGGGTGATGGTCAGAGTAGTGAGGAAGGGAAGTTAATAACGCCGTCATATTATGACCGAGCTACACGAACTATCAGGATAGCTGATAGGGAGGTTAAGGTATGGGGTTCTCTCCCTAAGCTTAACGAGGGCGAGAAGCTAATCAGGACTACACAGTCTATATGTCCTTACTGCTACGCGTTACTCCCCGCAATCATTTTTGAGAGGGATGGGAAGCTTTATATAAGGAAGGAATGCCCCGAGCACGGCGAGATAGAGGAGTTATATCAGGGTAGTTCCGAGTTTGCTAGGAGAATAGAGAAATGGTATGTTGAGGGCAGGGGTCCCAGACACGTCTACACGAGTCTCTCAGCCCCATGCCCCTACAGCTGTGGTTTATGCCCTATACACAAGAATCACACCGCGTTAGCGAACTTGGTCTTGACTAATAGGTGTGACTTAGACTGTTGGTATTGCTTTTTCTTCGCCGAGAAGTCAGGGTTCGTTTACGAGCCGACGATAGAGCAGATTAGGTTCATGGTTCAGCAACTCCTTAAGCAGGGCGTGACTCCAGCCATTCAATTAACCGGCGGCGAGCCTACGTTAAGAGATGACATAGTGGATATAGTTAGGATGTTGAGGGAGATGGGGGTCAAGCACATCCAGCTAAACACTAACATAACTAGGTTCGCCAAGCTATACCTGCTTGAAGGCGAGGAAGCCGCTGTTAAGTTCTCAAGAGACCTGAGGGAGGCGGGGGTTAACACTATATACATGAGCTTCGACGGGGTCTCGCCGCAGGCAAACCCTAAAAACCACTGGGAAGTTCCTTTCGCTCTAGACGCGTTCAGGAAGTCAGGGATGACTAGCATTGTTTTAGTCCCTACAGTGATTAAAGGTCTTAACACGCACGAGTTAGGAGATATAATAAAGTTCGCAGCCCTTAATAAAGACATAGTGAGATCCGTCAACCTGCAACCAGTCTCCTTGACTGGGATGATAAAGAAAGCTGAGAGGGATGAGTTGAGGGTCACTATATATGACGTAGCTAAATTAATAGAAGAGCAGACAAAGGGTCAGATAAAGGTTAGTGATTGGTTCCCAGTACCGGCTTCAGTACCCATCTCAGAATTCGTTGAAGGATTCAGTGGTGAGTTCAAGTTTGAGATGGCTAATCACCCGGAGTGTGGTGTCGGGACTTACGTATACATAAGAATGAATGACGGGGAGCCTGAGTACATACCTATTACCAGGATGATAGACGTTCAAGGCTTTCTAGACTACCTCACGGAGAAATCAGCTGAGTTGAGGAGTGGCGGAAGTAGGTACTTAGTCGGGTCTAAGCTAGTGATCTCAGCACTGCTAAAGTACATTAAGTGGGGTGAGGTACCCTCAGAGATTAAAGGAATTCTACGCAAGCTGATAAGCGAGGTGCTGGTTAAACACACTTATGAGTCTCTCGGTGAGTGGCACTACAAATTCACTTTCCTAGGCATGATGCACTTCATGGATCTCTACAACTACGACGTTGAGAGGGTTATGAGGTGTAACGTACATTACTTAATGCCTGACGGCCGCGTAGTTCCCTTCTGCACGTTCAACGTACTTAATGATGTGTACAGAGACTACGTACAGAAAAAATACATGTTCACTCTTGAAGAATGGTCGAGGATGAAGGGAGCTAACAGCATAGGTGAGGCAGTAAAGTATAGGAGGAACCTAGACTTAATAAAGAAGATGACGTCACACCCACTATACATAAAAACCTATAAAGACTTCATCAGTAGATGGATTAACATGTACCCGTGGCTTAAAGATTCTCTACTAGCTTAACTAAATAAAGATAGTTTTTCTACACCTCTTCCTTAAACCTAGAATACAGCTTCTCAACTTCCTCATACCATTTACTCAGACCCTCAGGTTCTTCAGGGTAATTCATGTAGAGTTTCTTAACGTCGTTCATGTAGTGAGCGACCCTACGGAGTTTGAAGAGGAGTGAAGGTCTTGATAAGCCAGCTAATAACCTCATAGCTTTCTCAACGACGCTGAGTTCTAAGTCTCCTTTTAGAGAGACTGTGTTTAAGTCCTCCTCCTTTATGATCTTCCTACTCATCCCGTACTCCAAGTCTTCATCACTTAATCTCTGAAGGAAGTGTCTGAATATGTCTAGGGCCGCTTGCTTAGCCCCGTACCTCTTATTGAAACATATGTTAGCTTCCCATAAACTCTTCGCGGATGTATCGCCTACTTCTAGCGCGTGTTTCACGGATTTGGATATACACCAAGAAGCTAACATAGCGGAGCCTTTGCCACCCCCGTGTACCGGGTTCACTGCGTAAGCCGCGTCGCCGGTCACCGCTATACCGTTCCAGACAAGTGTCTTCAACGGCCTCCTAGTGGGTACGGCGGCACCGCCTGCCTCAATGACCTCACTACCACTAAAGACTTCCCTGCTTATGACGTGCTCGTGTAGGAGATCTTTAGGGTTAGGGTAGTTCATGCCACCCTGAACGCCTAGCCCGACATTAACTACGTCACCTTCTTTAGAGTACGGGAAAAACCACCAATACCCTCCTGGAGCTACCTTCTTACTGACGTATATCCTGAGTATCTCCGGCTCCTCAACCTCCTTCTTCAGCTTCCTGATCTCCCTGTAAGCTACATTCATGTCTTTCGGGTCTATATCCTCCCTCACAGGCCACTTAACGTCAAGTTTTCTGACGATCGCTCTAGCCATTCCTGAAGCGTCAACCAAGATCTTAGAACCGACCTCCAGCTTCCCCCTACCCTTAACCCACACGGAGACCCCGACCACGTAACCGTCTTTAACTAGAGGTTCTACCCCTTGAGACTCACCCCAGAATTCCACACCTCTGTTGATGGCCTCACTCAGTAAATACTTAGTGTATTTCACTCGATGGACCTCGTAACCATCACCCATAACCCTATACTTCACTTTCTCAGAGGGCGAGTACACGTCAATCCCTTTCACGTAACCCTCTAATAACTCGTCGGCAGGCGCTTCAAGACCTAACTCATCGAAGTGGTGCTTACCTATGGCGTCACCGCAAGGCTTATCACCTATCCTCTCAAAAGGCTTCACATCCAACACTAAGGTCTTGAAACCGTCTTTACTCAGGAAGTAAGCTAACGAAGCGCCCGCGATCCCGGAACCCACTATAACCACATCGTATGAAACCACTTGAGCACACCATTGAATATTAGGGGGACGCAATTTAATTTTTGTGTTAAGACCTCAAATATATTCTCTCCATGCACCCGTCCTCATAAGGTCTTATGTAATCGTAGTTTCTCTCGAAGACGAGTTCAGGGTTTACGCGTCTAATTACATACCTACACACGGGCTCTGAAATCAGCTTACACGTATACCTCGTGTCTAGGCCTAAGAATAAGGTAAGTCTTAGTATGGGACAAGGATTCCTGCTTATAGTGACTAACTCACTATCAGTAATCCTCACCACCTCAACATGCTCTTTCTTAAGTCTGAGGAACTTATAATAGAATAAGTCTAGCAAATCACTCATGCTCTCCGCCCTACGTGGTTTCAGAGTCCATAGAAACCCGTAAGCATAGAAAACTAGTAGGCCTAGCAATAAAGTGACTTTCTTCAAGATTTCTTTAAAGGACTTAATAAGACGCATTATGGTCTAACCAAGTATTTCTTTATAATGACCTTATAAAACCCCGCGTGAGTCCTGCTTATGCTTTTATTAGTTACTTTAAGAATATTCGAGGAAGCTCGGCTCTTTAGGTGGGGAGGAGGTTAAGGGTGTTTAAGGAATCGCTTAAGGAAGACCCTGAAGAGTTTTTTGCTGCTTTAGCGTACAGTGTTGAGGACCCTGCCGGTAAGGGTGTGGCGGATTTTATCCGAGGGATTGCTAAGTGTAGGGAGACTCAAGTAGTCGGTAGTGAGGCTTCTTTCATAATCGAAGAACTCAACGCTTTACTAGTTGGTTTTAAGGAAGACGTTATCTACCTTGATTTCTTAGATGACGTATTACCTAACGCCAGCTTCTACGTTATCTTATCTCGCCACAAAGCTAGCTCAGGCGTTAAGTCGCTGACCGTCCACCACACCGGAAACCCCACCGCGTCGGCTGATATGGGGGGCAGGCCGAAAGAGCTTTCGATAGCTAACCCAGTCTTCTCATACCTAACCTTAAGAAACTTGAGTGAGCTCGCCGTGGGTAAGCTCAGCGATTTCGAGGTTGTTTACGAGGTAACGCATCACGGACCCACCAATCTCCGAAAACCACTAACTTTTGTTGAGATAGGCTCATCAGAGACTGAGTGGACTTACGAGAAAGCACATGAGGTAGTCGGTGAGTCGGTGGTGAAAGCTTTGAGGGAGTTCAGGTACTCAGTTAATTGCGTGCCGACAGTAGGTTTCGGGGGACCGCATTACGCTGAGGGATTCACTAAGAGAGCTCTTAGATACGGGGAATGCTACGGGCACATAATATCTAGGTACGCCATCAAGGAGATCTCAGGGGCTGACGAACTCAGGTACATAACTAGGGAGTCCGTATTAAGAAGTAAGCCAGCCCCAACCAAGGCAGTAATAATGAGGAAGATAGGTTCGGAGCCAAGATCCATCATAACCAGTGAGTTGAGGTCTTTGGGGATCCCCTACGATATCATCGATTAATGCCCTCAGATCTTTATTATAATGCGTCAGTAGTTTATTTGGGGGCGTAATTGAATAGGGTGGTGATTAAGCTTACCGGGAAGTTATTCAGTCCGGAGAACGTTAAAGTATTGATGGAGATCGCTGAGATAGTGATTGAGTATAAGAAGAAAGGTCTGAAGATGGCTGTCGTGGTTGGTGGTGGCGAGACCGCTAGGAGATACATAAGCATGGCTTCAGAAGCCGGTGTTTCCCTAGGATGGCAAGACATCTTAGGGATAGGCGCTTCCAGACTTAACGCGATGTTATTCTCCTCATTGCTCGGTGATTACGCGTACTACCCAATACCGACAAGAATAGAGGAATTCATACACGCGTGGAACCTGAACAAGATAGCTGTTGGGGGAGGTCTACAGCCAGGTCAATCAAATAATGCGGTTGCCGCATCGCTAGCGGAATTACTTAACGCTGAGTTACTCATTAACGCAACTACAGTTGATGGGGTTTACGATAGAGACCCGAGGACAGACCCTAACGCAAGACTACTTAAGGAGTTGACGGTGAAGGAATTAAAAAACGTTTTATCACAGTCTTACACGCCCGGCAAATACGAGTTGCTAGACCCCATAGCTATCTCGATCATCGAAAGAGCGAAACTAAGCGTTGTTTTCATAAACGCCTTCAAGCCCTACATGCTTAAATCGGTATTATCAGGTGAGAGAGTTTATGGTTCTTGGGTAAGTCCATGAGAGAAGAAGTTTTAAGAGTGGTTATGGGTTTTCTGGATAAGAGCTACATAAGCTACGTTATCCCTAGTCATTGCCTTAACGCATACGTGAGCAGAATACCTCAAGAATTAAGGAGTCTCCTCGGAAAACCTACGAACTTAAGCGAGACAATGGTTGAGTGGGGGTGTGTGCCTCATACAGGCTTAGTACTTCATGGCGTGACACCTACCGGTGAGCAAGGTACTTACATCGAGGTTTATAGGGGTTACCTACCTCCCCTACCATCATTCACCCCCGCACAATGCGTCGTCAGCCCTGACGGGAACATCGTAGGCTGCAGATACTTACTGCAGAAGAGGTACGTGGATGCCTCATGCGTTGAGCAAGACTTACCTAATCAAGTTAGTGAAGACGAGCTACGAGAATACGTTACGAGAATATTCAGATCACTCGGTAGTGAGGGTTTATGGCTGTACGTAATTGATTGCAGAAAGAAGCTAACCCTAGTTAGGGCTTTAGGGAAAATCATTTAGTATTGACTTAAGGGACTGATAATGACGAACTACGTTGAGATTACCGGTATGGTGCCGAACCTAGCTATACGCACTTCCCTCGCGTTGAAAGCCGGTATGACCCTAACACCAACAGGTTTCTTCTTCACTTCGTAAGCAGCTAACACGTCTTTCAAGACTTGCTCAACCACCTCCGCACCGCCCGGTAGGGCAACCATGTCAACCCCTACGAGGCAGTAAGCTGTTAGGAACGTGAGGTGAGGTAGCTTTAGGGAACCCTCCCTCACAAGCCTCATGAGGTTATTGTCTTCCCCGACCGGTAGCATGAGCTCGTTGAATCCTAAGGACTTAATCTCTTTACTTAACTCTTGAAGCATGGCGTTCAGTCTTCTCACACCCCAAGCACTGCCGGCACTCGGGAAGGGGGCTCCACTCAGGAATTCTATTATGGGGACCACAGACTCGTCCATCCAAGGAGAAAGAGACACGTCTATACCTAAGTACGGTATTTCAATATTCTTGAACACGGAACTCAGTATGTTGTCTAGCCTCTTAAGACTCTTACTTATTTCGTCGTAAGCCTTCTTCAAATTCTCCTGTGTTTTAAGAGATCTTAGGAAATCGTTCGCGTACCTTAACGCGATCGATACGCCATACCTCTTGGGGGTTGAAAGGGGGTAGTACGGTGTTTCCACGTAATCACCTATAGTGAAGCCTAGTCTAGTAGCCACGTCAACACCTAACTCACTAACCATACTAACGAGGAGCTCCGCGGCCTCACGTACCTCACTTGAGTTAGAGATTAAGAGTGTTGCGAACCCGTTGCCACACTCTAAGATCTTCCTTAAAGACTCCCTACTTACGTCACCGACGCTGGCGTGGTAAGCTGAGAATAAGTACTTACTACCGCACAAATACTTAATAACCTCCTGAGATACGTCATCAGGTAGTGTGACCCTGACAGTCCACGGCGTGAACCCTGTACTCACTAAAGCTCTCTCACTTAATTCTAGGTCTTTCTTCACATCACTTAAATCCCGCACCTCATCATACGTTAAAGTTAAGGCACGTATTATCAACACGCATCAACCCATACACCCATTTTGGTGCGGGGGGTGGGATTCGAACCCACGCAGGCCTACGCCAGCGGGTCTCCCGCTCTTAATGCCGGAGGACTTGAGCCCGCCCCCTTTGACCTGGCTCGGGCACCCCCGCACCAATAAGAATTAAGTATAGAATCAAATAAGCTTTTATTTTCCACGAACTAAGACCGATACTTTCAGTGATCTCTCACTGAGGAAAAGACTTACTCTCAAACTTATCTAAGCTCCTCATAAAACACATGATTAGTGAGTTGGATGAGGACCGTCACAGTTAGGTTACCTGAGGAATTAATTGAGTGTTTAGATATTTGCTCCTTTAAGAACGGTAAGAGCAGGTCTGAAATCATAAGGGACGCACTAAACCATTACATGAGTCGCGAACGTGAAAACAAGAAGAGGAAACCCAGAGTGAGGAAGGTCTGTCTTTACTAATACTCAGTCGGGGGTTCTCTCTTCATTAATTCTGTAGCACCTAGCTTTCCTCATCCACAAAATAATCCGGTGTATTCCTTATTAATCTAAACTAGCGGTTACTGCTTAATGCGAGGTTTTCCACGAATTCGCGTATCCTCCTAACACCCTCCACTATCCTCTCCTCGCTTACCGCGTAGCTAAACCTAATGAAGTTCTTCCCGAATTCTTTAGGGAAAGCCGTCCCAGGAAGTACCACCACGTGTTTTTCCTCCATTAATCTGGTCACGAAGGCTTCCACGTCCAACCCGGTAGCTTCCAGGATTTTAGAAATCTTCGGGAATAGGTAGAAAGCTCCCCTACCACGCCACACCTCAAACCCCTTAACTTGTTTTAATTCTTTGTGTAGTGTTCTCCTCCTCTTATCAAACAAAGACGTCATTTCTTTAACGAAACTCCAATCACTCCTTAAAGCTTTAATCCCGACTTTCTGAGCTATTGAGGGAGGGCACGACCACGTATTTACAGCTAGTTTTGTAAGGACTTTAGAGACCTCACGCCTGGCGACTAGGTAGCCCAGCCTCCACCCAGTCATTGAGAATGTCTTAGAGAATCCGTTGCAGTAGAGGACGTGATCCCTCCAGTCAGGGAAGCTAATGAAAGACTTGAAGTCGGCGTCCTCGTAAAGAAAGTTATCGTATATCTCGTCAGCTATTACTAGAAGTTTATAATCTCTAGCTAAGTTCATGATTTCCTCCACTTCCCTACTACTGAAGACAGCGCCAGTTGGGTTATGCGGATTAACTATGGCTATGCCCCTGGTTCTGCTCGTTATTAATTCATGTATTAAGTCTATGTCCAAGGAAAAACCTGATTCCTCACCTAACCACTTCAGGGGGGCGTAAACAGGTCTAGCGCCGAGAAACTTAGGTAACTCTGAGTAGACTGGATAGGTAGGGTCTGTCACGATGACTTCGTCACCGGGCCTCACGTAAGCAGCCATAGCTAAGTATGCCGCGCCCTTAGTACCTATAGTTATCACGACCTCATCAGGCCTTACGTCGCTCCCGTAACGCGTGTTAAGGTAGTCCGCTACCGCCTCCCTCAATTCTTTAATCCCTTCGGTCTCGGTATACCCTGTGAATCTCTCGTCAAGAGCTTTCTTACCCTCATCAACCAGGAATTGAGGTGTGGGTATGTCCGGTTGCCCGACGCCGAAAGATATAACGTCAAAGCCCTTGGATGCTAGTTCCTTAGCACGCGATATATATTGAAAAGCTGTCTCACCGGATAGGTCATCTAGGATTGCCTTGTAATCGAGAGTAGGCTCCCTCACGTTCCATCACCAATATTGTTTCACGTAACTATTAAAAATAGCCTAGCCCTTCACGCATTATTACGTAGAAGCGTGTTATACCGTGATTAACTTAGATATTTTTGAGGTTTAAGAATCAATATCTTAGGGGTAAGCTCTTTGAGTAAGCAAGGCGACTACGATGACCTGCATTGGTCTCAAGACTCACACACTTCTCAGTTTAGCAGGTATATCAACCCGTCACTCATAGACTTCATCGACCACTTACAGAGTTTTGAGTATATTCCGGAGATTTCCGAAGTAGCTGATTTAATGGACTTACACACGTCTACGGTGTGGAAGATCATGAAGGCTATAAAGCAGAAAGGTCTTGAGTTTCAAGGACTTATAGACGTTGCTCGCTTAGGTATGGTTGAGGTTATCTTAATCTTCGACAAGTTTCTCGATATCACTAAGTTACCTAAGTGTTTGCTCAGGGAATACGCGCCGGTTCTCCCGTGGGGTTCTTACCTCAGATACGTAGTACCTAAAAACTCTGTTGAGAGCTTCCTGACGTCGCTATACGTTAAGTTAGGTACTGAGGCTAGAGAGGTCTACGTGCTACCCATAACCGTGCATAACAGACCTAGCTTAAAGGAATACTACGACGTAACGTCTAAGAGATTCTTGTTAAGCTGGGATGCCTTAATAACGCGTATCAAGACATCCCCTAGAGAATCCCTACCCAAGGAGATCTCTGAGATGAGGGTGAGGTATGATGAGGTAGACCTACATATTGTGAGGGAGCTCGAGCTCAACCCCTTCACCTCCGTCAAGAATATAACCAGGAAACTTAGTGAGGAATCACGCTTAGATAGAGTGCTTAATTACGTGCTGGTTCTGAGGCACTATAATAACCACGTAAGGAATAGGGGTGTTATAAGGGGTGTTAGACTGAAACTTGAGCGTTTATTCCTGGACCCGCCAATCAAGACGTTGAGTGTGATCGCGGGTAACCCGATAGACTTACTGAGGGTTTCTAAAGTGCTGAGTACTCACGTGTACTTCCTAGACTCCTACATGAGCTTATCTGACAACATACTAGTAACTCAAGCATTGATACCCCCTAGACTAATATTCGACCTAAGCCTCTTCTTAGAGAAGCTGAGAATAGATGAAGTCATAAAATCCTGGAGGAACATATACCTAGATAACACCAGGTTAAGGAAGTACGCGTTCCCAGTGAAGCTGTACACCCTCACCGTAGATGAGATGCTTAACTTAAGCGATGACGAGTTAATGATTAAAGAATTAACTTGACGTCAGCGAGACGTGAAGTACTTGAGGAACATTTAGTGAAGTTAATTAAAACGTTTATAAGGACATCTTAAAGAAACATATAGGGATACATCGTTTTGGAGTTCACCCAGTTTCCCACAATAGACGACGTCGAGTTAAGTAAGAAGAGGGTTCTTGTCCGCGTTGATTTCAACTCACCCATCGATAAAGACGGTAAGATAATGGATGATTCAAGAATAAGGGCTCATCGCCAAACACTCCTAACGCTACTTAATCGCGGAGCTTCTGTAGTTGTGATAACTCATCAAGGAAGACCCGGCGACAACGACTTCATAACCTTAGAACCCCACGCCGAGAAGCTTCAGGAAGTCCTCGGAGTTAAGGTAAGGTTCGTTAGCGACGTTATAGGTCCCGCAGCCTCCGAAGCTATACGGAGCTTGGGTGAGGGCGAGATCCTGTTACTCGATAACGTTAGGTTGGTTTCCGAGGAGTTGATTGAGGCAGAACCTGAGAAACACTCCAGAACATACTTAGTCAGGAGACTCTCACCCCTATTCAATTACTTCGTATTCGACGCTTTCGCGACAGCACACAGATCCCAGCCCTCCATAGTAGGGTTCCCGGTAGTTCTCCCGTCAGTAGTCGGCTACGTCATGAGAGACGAGCTCGAAGCGTTAAATAAGTCAATACTGAGCAACGAGTCCCCAAGACTCTTCGTCTTAGGAGGTGCTAAGGTCAGGGACACAATAAAGATAATAGAGTTCTTAACGAAGAAGAGAATAGCTGACAGAATACTCACTACGGGCCTCGTCGGCTTAACATTTCACGTAGCTAAGGGTGGTAGAGCCGGTAAGTCCCTCCTGAAATTCCTTGAGGAGAAAGGCCTCACCACCTTAATACCCCTAGCTCGGAGAGTGATTTTATCAGGTGCCCCAGTAGACACCCCCTACGACGTTAAAGTGATTAAGGAGGACGGAAGCGTCACAGAGGAACCCATAAATACTGCTGACGGAATACCCGTGGACATAGGGTCCTACACGTCCCTGATGTTCTCCGAGATGATTAGGGAAGCCTCCGTGGTCGTCATGAGGGGTCCGGCCGGGTACGTTGAAGACCCTAGATTCAGATCCGGCACTCTAGATATATTGAGGGCAGCTCTCGAAAGCAACGCTTACGTGATAATCGGAGGCGGGCACCTAGGCTCTATGCTTGATGAGGTTGGTGTGAGGAAGGAGAAGAACCTACACGTCTCAACGGGTGGCGGCGCTCTCCTCATAGCGCTCTCAGGCGAGACACTCCCCGCATTAAAAGCTTTGGAAATCTCGTACAAGAAGTTTTTCGCGGGTGGTTCCTCGTGAAGGTTAGAGTAGGGGTAAACGGGTACGGAACTATAGGTAAGAGAGTTGCTTGGGCCGTAACATTACAACCAGATATGGAGTTAGTCGGTATCGTGAAGACAAAACCTAACTGGGAGACACTCTCAGCTGTTAAGAGAGGTTTAAGGATCTACACGCTGAAAGAAAATATGCGTGAGTTCCACGCAAGAGGAATCGAGATTCACGGAACGTTAGAAGACCTACTTAACTCTGTTGACGTGATAGTTGATGCGACGCCAGGCGACGTAGGCGCCACATATAAGAAACTCTATGAGGGCTTTGGACGTAAGGCCGTCTTCCAAGGAGGTGAAGAGCCTGAGGTAGCTGAGGTAAGCTTCAACGCTCTAGTAAATTACGGTGACGCGTTAGGTAAGAACTACGTTAGGGTAGTGTCATGCAATACTACCGGCTTATTAAGGATAATATACGCGATATCGAGACTAGGCAAGATAAAGCGTGTGAGAGGATTCATAGTTAGGAGGGCTGCCGACCTAAAAGAGATTAAGAAGGGGCCTATTGAGGGAATAATTCTCGACCCTTCTAAGCCGCCCTCACACCACGCGCTAGACGTCAACACAGTGATTAAAGACCTAGACATAATCACCTACGCGGTGGTAGTTCCAACCACGTTAGCACACATACACACTCTCCAATTCGTGTTGGAGGGGACAGTGTCTCGCGATGAAGTTCTCGACGCATTAGCCAACACCCCGAGGATACTATTAGTTGACGGAGGATTACTTAAATCTACCGCTGAGTTAAGAGAGTTAGCGAGGGATTTGGGGAGACCCCAAGGAGATATATACGAGAACGTTGTGTGGTCTGATAGTGTTCTCGTGAGAGGGGATGAAGTCATGCTGACCTACGCCGTACACCAGGAAGCAATAGTAGTCCCAGAAAATATTGACGCTATACGTGCTATCACGAGACTTAAAGAAAGAGCTGAGGATTCTATAAAGATAACTGATGAGACCTTAGGTATTAAGAGGTGGTTGTAGTGAGTTACTATCCTGAACCAACATACATAGTGAGTTACCTCTTCAGGAAAATACTGATACCTGTTGACGGGTCGGCGATGAGTTTCAGAGCTCTTGAGGTAGGGCTTGACTTCGCGTCGAGGTACGGCTCCAAGATAAAGGTGTTGATAGTTGAGGATCGGTCAATCCCTAACGTAGACGAGGTCGTGAAGAGAGTTACTGAAATATCTAGTAAGAGAGGGATTAGCGTTGAGGTGAAGGTGAAGAAACCTAATTACCCGGACACCTCAGTAGCTACAGCCATCGTGGAGGAATTGCTTGAAGAGCACTACGACCTAGTCATACTAACGGCTCGCGGCAGAACACTCAATCCAGATTTAGTTATTGGTTCCATAGCTTTATCCGTAATTATAAACTCGAATACCTCGATCTTCTTAATAAGATAACCGAAGGTTTTTATTTTATTGCGTCTTACACGTATTGAGTAGTGTGGTGGTTTAGTTGAGTAAAGAAAACACTAGGAAATACGTGTTTGATGAAATACACGGTTACATAATCTTAGACTCCTTAATGAGGGACTTGGTTGACACACCCCCTCTGCAGAGGTTGAGGAGGATTAAGCAATTATCTCAAGCTTGGTACGTGTTCCCGGGTGCAGTACATACAAGGTTTTCTCACTCACTAGGTGTCATGAAGCTAGCTGAGAGGGTTGCGGATAAGCTCATAAACGACGGCATAATAAGCAGAGATGATAGGGATTTGCTCAGGACCGCAGCACTTCTCCACGACGTCGGTCACACACCCTACTCACACGCTCTAGAATACGTGTTCTACTCTAATTACGGGATAAATCACGAGGAGTTAAGCTACATGATAATTGTTGAGGAACCCCATATCAGGGAAGTTCTTTCTAATCATGGGCTCTCACCAGATGAAGTAGCTAAGATAGTGACCGGCGCGCATGAGGAACCAGCTTTCAATAACCTCTTAAACAGCGACTTAGACGTTGATAGGCTTGATTACCTACCTAGAGACGCGTTACATACAGGCGTTAAGTATGGTTTGATAGATCTTGAGAGGATAATTCAGACATTAACTTTAGATGATGAGGGCTACATAGCAGTACACCCTAAAGCTATCCACGCCGTAGAGTCTTTCTATGTCTCCCGTCTCCACATGTATAGGTCTGTTTACTACCATAAAACAATAACAGGATATCAGTTATTGCTGGCAGCGATATACGAGATGGTGTTATTTGAGAGAGAGGTTAAGAGTCTTTTAGAACCTTTTACATCTCTCGAAGGTATTAGGAAGGCCGTGAGGGAAGGAAGCATTTCTGTGTGGGACGACTTCCTAGTGGGAGGTATTTTAAACGTCATATTAGCTAGGAGATTAGGTAGTGAGATACTTAGAGAGCTCATTAAAGCATACGTTAACAGAAGGGGTTATAAGGCTTTCTATAACTACATAAGTTTTAAGCAAGAACAAGGCATCACGCAAGCAGAGATAGATAAATTAAGCAGGGTTAGCAGAGCACTCCTAGCTAGGGGAGTTAACGCCTACACTTTCAGAACCTATACTGAGTCGGTCCCGATAATTTCTAGAGAGAAGGAAGTTAGGGTCTTGAGTAACGCGAGATCCTTGAAGATATCCGAGCTAGGAGATTCCATAATCAGGAGTCTTCCCAGATATATGGAGATTGTTAGGATTTACGCATTGCCAGCACTTGAGGAAGCGATTAAGGGTCTTGTCTAAGCCCTCACTCAAATTCCTTACGCATTAAGTAAGCGTCTGAGTCAGGGTAGTAATTAGGTAATATCTTGACAATCTTGTAGCCCAGCTTCTTATAAACGCTTAAAGCTCTCGTATTCTTCACCGAAACTTCGAGCTCAACACACTTAATCCCGAATTTTAAGCACCTATCTTCAAAAAATGTCAGTAGTTTCTTACCTAATCCTCTCCCGCGCGAGTCAGGGTCCACAGCTATGGAAGCCACGTGACAGCAGTTATTAGTGGCCGTAAAACCCGTTATGTAGCCTTTAACGAGCCCGCCACACTCCACAACCAAGAATAGTTCTGGGTAAAGAAATAACTCAGAAATGAATACTGTGGCAGGGTATGGGTACTTAAAAGATCCCCTTTCTATCTCAACTATTCTCTCTAAATCTTTGAGGGTCGCGTTCCTCACTACACACTCGCTTACTTCAGAGCCCATAACTTCATTACCTCGTCTTCCACGTAAGGCTCGTAAACATATTCTCTCTCATGATTCCTGAGTATCTCTAGGATAGGCCCCTCACCCACCCTAGGGAGTACTTCACCAATCACCGAAGCTTCTATGTTATTCTTCTTGAGTAGCTCTATTGCTTCCTCGACGCGCTCCTTAGGAACTGAAGCTATTAAAGCACCCGAGGAGAGAATCTTTAATGGATCTAAACCTAAAGCCTTAGTGATTTCTAAAGTTACCTTGTGGAGAGGGATTTTATCAGCGTATACTCTTATGAGCTTACCTGACGCGTAAGCCATTTCCGCAAGACCCCCTAATAACCCCCCTTCAGTCGGGTCATGCATGCCGCTCACGAGACCCTCCCTACTTAGGAGAGTTGCTTCCTCCACGACACTGATTGAGTCTATCATTTTCTCACCCTCCTCCAAAGTTCCCTCACTAACCCCTCTAGCAATAAGCACTTCCCTGAAATCTGAGGAGAGTATCGCCGTTCCCTCAATACCTGCATACTTACTCATGATGATTAAATCACCTTCCTTTACGTTCCTAACATCCACTAAGTTGCTCGTTTTTAGTATGCCGAAAGCGGTAGTTATGGTTATTGGTCTCTTAACACTGTCAGTGAACTCTGTGTGACCCCCAACCATTAACGCCCCATATCTACTCAACGCTCTCCTCATAGAACTCGTTATTATATCAACTAATTCCTCGTCAGAGTTCTCGGGGAGCAGAATTACTGACGTGAAGAATTTTGGGTAAGCACCTATCATCGCAACATCGTTAGCAGGTATTACTATGGAGAGGGTTCCAAGGTGTTTGATAGCTCCTGAGATCGGGTCGGGGTGAACACCCACCAAAACCTCGTCACATACCTTGATAGCCGCGGCGTCTACTCCCACATCCGCTTGAAGAACTATTGAAGGGTCATAAGACACGAACCTACTCAACACGTACTTCTTAAGGCTTTCAGGTCTGAGCTTCATCCAATTCCCTTAATGGATTTCGTTATAATAAATAATATGTCCTTAATGAATGTATTCAGGGATTTGCTTGGTTGAGGTAGTGTTTCTAGGTGTTGGTGGGTGGTTGTCAAACCCTCTATACGGGCAATCAAGCGTTCTCGTGCTGGGTTCTGGCAAGAACATATTATTAGATGCTGGTGAGGGAACCTTAGAGAAACTGACTAAGTGTTCTAGGATAGACGTCAACGACTTAGACTACATTATCTTAACACACTCACACGGAGATCACGTGCTCGGGTTACCTACTATAGCGCAACACTTAAGACGCCCCGTAAAGGTTGTGGGTTTGAGGGAAACATTAGGTGATTTAAGGAAGATTTTCGAGGCTCTACACATAGAGAACAAGCTCCAACAACTAACTTTCTTGGAGATTCTGCCTGGGGGTAGTGAGGAGCTTGGTGAGGGGCTGAAGCTTAAGTGTGTTAAAGCAAAGCACGTGATACCCGCTATATCCGTGTTGCTGGAGGTCGACGGTGTTAAAATAGCTTATAGCGGTGATACGTCCTATAACCCGGAGTTCTTGAGCGTAGCTGAGAACGCGGATCTACTAATCCACGAGTTTTCGGTCCCTCGAGAGATGCAGGAATTAGCTGAAGTCTTAGGTCATACGGCTCTCACAGACTTCGAACGCATAGTAAAACTCTCTAAACCTAAGAGGGTAGCTCCAGTACACTATTACCTAGAAGCACCTAAACTAAGCTTGTCGTCTGTGGAAAACGTGGAGTTAGTCATCCCAACACCCTGCTCTAAACTAAGTTTTTAATAACTGTGTGAGAGTTTAAGTATGCTCGGATTAGTAAATATTTGTCAAAACACTATTAAACTTTTTAAGTATTATAGCGATTTTAATTTAGGGTGAGCCCTTGCCGGAAGTGAGAAGAATTCAGAGATTCGGTAAGTCAACCTTAATGGTTTCGTTACCGGCGAGCTGGGTAAAAACAATGAAGTTATCACCTGGCGACAGCGTGTCAATAGATTTGATGGAGGATGGGTCTTTGAGGATAGTGCCTCTCTACATGTCGCAAAAAAGAGAGGAGAGGACACTGCAAATCAAGGTAAGCAAGAACTCTTCCGAGATATTGCTAGCTAGAAGTGTTGTCGCCGGATATCTCCTCGGCGCCGATGTCGTGGTCGTGGAAGCCATGGACGGGGTCTTATCAGAAACACACTTAAGAACCGTTAGGGAGGTTGTTAAGGAGCTCTTAGGAGCTGAAATACTTGAGCATACGCCGAGCAAGGTCTCAATACAGATCTTGATAGACCCGAGCAAGTACTCAGCACTTAACCTACTTAATAGATTACTTAACCGAGTTAAGTTCATGATACAGCACCTACAGATAGCGGTGGTAGATAACAAGCCTTACCTACTATACGAGATAGAGGAGATAGAGAAGGAGGTTGACAGACTTCACGCACTAGCCATTAGGCAATTTCTTCAAGCACAAAACGACAGATCCCTCAGCAAATACCTAGGGATTAAGACCTCTCTGATACCGGAGTATAGGGGTATAGTCAAGGGACTTGAGGAAGTAGCTGACGCTTTAAGTTCCGCAGCACAAGTGCTTAAAGAATTAGGTGAGAGAGGCCAGCTAACGCTGTTTAGTTACGAGTCGAATATCCTTAAAGAGAGTCTTGACTATCTCCTCATGACTGTCGAGAGAATAGATAAAGTATTCAAGACTTTAGATCTCTACGTAGCTAACGAAGTAATCAACATGGTTACTGAATACTATACACTCATAAGGAAATACGACGAGCTCTTCTTCAGGTCGCTCAAGCAGGAGGAACCAGATAAATTATTTGATAAGGGTTACGTCCTGGTGCGTGAGTTCATCGACAGACTCGTCGAAGCCGGCAGGTCGTTGGAGTCCGTTTCTGAAGCACTCTTCGACATATCTATAGAGAGAGCCGGAGCTACTCTAGACATATGTAAAGTCTTCATATAGGGGCATGAGTCTTTCTTTTTAAGCAAATCAATACTTCAAGTTATACGTCGGGGATTAGCCGTTAAGTTCGACATAGCTAAAGCTACGGAAGACGTTCTCGAAGGTGATGTGTGGCAAGCACTAGAAGTGTTCTTAACGGAGCTTGAGGCGGCTGGAGCCTCGCAGAAAACCGTTCGCGCCTACAGGTACGGGATTAGCGACTTCCTTAAATTCACTAACAAGAACTACGTGAAAGAGTTGAGTATTGAAGACTACAATAAGTGGAGATTAGAGAGGTTGAGGAAAGGGTTTCCAGAAGGCTCAAACGATAAGAGAAGGATTCAGACCACTCTGCACTACTACTCACTCTACGTAAGATCATTTATTAAGTGGTTAGGTATAGCTGATAAGATACCGGCAGTCTCCAGACCTAGGGGGAGGAGAAACGTAATGACTCTGAGGTTAGAGGACGTGAAGAAATTATTCGATGCCTCAAGAGACATAGTCGACAAGACCATAGTGGCGCTACTCTTTGAGACAGGCCTCAGAGCACAGGAATTGCTGTCGCTAAACGTGGAGGACGTGAACCTCGAATCACGTGAGATAATAGTTAGGCACGCTAAATTCGGTGACGAGAGAATAGTCTTCTTCGGTCCCTTAAGCTACGAGACCTTAAAGATCTACATGTACTTAAGTAATAAGAAAGAAGGAAAACTCTTTGACTTAACTTACAGCGGCTTATATAAGAGACTGAAAACTCTCGCGTCGAGAGCTGGGGTAGATCCTAGCAAGGTAAGGCCTCACGTAATGAGGCACACGTTCGCTACTGAAGCACTTAAAAGAGGTATGGACTTAATAACGTTGCAGAACTTATTAGGGCATAAAGACATAAAGACAACGCAAATATATATCCACCTACTCAAAGAAGACATAAAGAAATCTTACGAAAACGTTTTCTCTCAAAGACTAAAGATTTGGGAAACCAGCGCCTCAAACCTTGTGGGCTAGACTCAAGCAAGCTATCTGTTGAAGCTACTTAAAGATTGTCTTCCACCATAGCGACTTAATTGTTGCGACGATGTGGTTGTTTTGAGTGTCCTCGCTCACGATCTTATAATTCCCAGGATCTTCGGGAGTATCTCCCATCCATGGCTTAAGACCCCGATAGAGCCTAGCTCATAACACGTTCTCTCTTCTAATCTTAAGGCTTTATCAGGTATTACCTCACCCCCTACTAACAGCAGGGGTACTGGATCGTCTGTGTGCGCCCTCACCGCAGGAGGCGTCGCATGATCTGCCGTCACCAGAATAGCGATCTCCCTTAAGTCAATACTATCCAGTAATTCCTTGACGTAGAACTTATCTATATCCTCAATCGCTTTTATCTTACCTTTTAAATCGCCGTCATGACCCGGTTCATCAGGTCCTTTAAGGTGTACGTACACCACATCTACTTCCTTAAGTAGTTTCAGCGTGGCGTCTAATCTCATAGAATAATCTGAAGCCTTATCCTCGGTTGGGGGAGGCATCTCCACGGCGCGCATGCCTAATATTTTAGCTATGCCGTTCTCTACAGGCATCTCGGTTATGGAACCGAAGGAAGCGTTGAATAACTTGCTTATAGGTGGTAGTTTAGGGAGTCTTGAGCCGGCATCCCTAACTAATATTACGTTCGCTTTCGGCAAGCCCTTACTCTCCCTCGCTTTATTGACTGGGTGCTTATCTAGGATCTCGATAGACTTCCGCGTGAACTCATTAACTAACTCCGCGGTAACTTGAGCACTCTGCTCGAGACTTAACGGGGTTGATTTCTTCACGTATGGTTGGAAAACTTTCTCAGCTACCGATATCGTCCCCACCTTCCTGTATGCTGGGTCAGTATTATCTACCTCATCACTTAAAGACATCACTTCACTACCTATCACCACGACAGCCCTGTGCCCTACCGTTGCCTTAACCTTAACGTAGCCCCCGTAAACACCTAACCTCAACCCATCTAAAGCTTCAGCCAACTCACGAGCTTCCTCAGTACTTAACGACCTACCAACTCTCCTATCAATAAGTCTCCCGCTACCCGGATCCACGGTCGCGAAGTTAGCCCTAAAAGCTACCTCACGCCCCTCAACAAACGAGACCCCGGCCCCGACAGCCTCGATAGGTCCTCTACCAGTATAGCTTACGTGCGGGTCGTAACCAAGAATGCTCATCACCGCAGCATCAGACTCCGGAGCTACCCCTTTCCCGACAGTGTAGACCGCGCCGCAAGCACCTCCTCTCGCTAAGAGATCTAAGAACGGCTTCCTAGCCATACTTAACGAGGTTTCTTGATCCGAGAGCCTGTCGGAAACACCGTCTAAAACTAGATAAATCAGTTTCACCGCTAGCACCGATCTCTTAATACTGGAAGGAATAATAAGCTAACTCGAAGAACTTAAAAACTTACAACTGAAAGCCTCGTTCTTTAGGGTTGGGGTGATTGGGTAAGTTTATGTGCCTCGTGTTTTGTGATGTTCTTGGTGATGATGTTAGTGTTCGTGAGTTTCGGGAGTCACTCCCTAACAGCACTTAATACGCGCGCTAAACACGCTAGGTTAGAATTATGCTCCCGAGACTATGGTTGCTGGAGCACCCATAACCCCGAGTCCCTCGAAGGAGGGGTAGGGGTAACGGGTCGGGTCTCCGGCCCCGGGTCTAAACCCCCAAAGCGAGGAGACGTAGCCCCAAACCCCCCGCACTAGCAGGAACCCTCGCCCCTCAGGGCGGGGAGGAGGGCCGCCCCTATAGTCGTCCGGCCTCTCCTGAAGCAACCTTCTCACGCTCTCCACACTCCCAT